>NZ_JALIQR010000074.1:0-402 GCF_023634005.1 Bowdeniella massiliensis | reverse complement strand
CTCGTGGACGCCCGCGTGTTCGCGCCAATCGCTCTCGTCGACGTAGGCGTCCGGAGCGCACGCCGCGACACGCGGCCCGTCCGGGGCGGCGTCGTCGGAGCGATCGCGTTCGGCTTCCGCACCCTCCGTGGCTCGCACCCCCCCCCCCCCCCACCCCCCCCCACCCCCCCCCCCCCCCCCCCCGCCCCCCCCCCCCGCCCCCCGCGCGCCCCCCCCCCCCCCCCCCGCCCCCCGCCCCCCGCGCCCGCCCCCCCCCCCCCCCCCCCGCCCCCGCCCCCCCCCCGCCCGCCCCCCCCGCCCCCCCCACCCTCTTCCTCGTCCCCTCCCGCCCCCTCCACCCCGCGCGGCCGCGGACCGCGCTCCGCATCCGGCCACCCCCCCCCCCCGCGCCTGCCCCGCCGG
>NZ_JALIQR010000073.1:0-404 GCF_023634005.1 Bowdeniella massiliensis | reverse complement strand
CTGAGCGGCGCGCGAGGTCGACGCGCCGGGGGCCGCTGCGGGGCTCCCGGGGTGCGCGGGGTGGAGCCGGTCGCGCGGGCCGCGTCGTCCGCAGGCTGCGTGTGGTCGCCGGGTGCGGGTGTGTGTACCGGGGCGGGGCGTGCTCGCGATGCTGGGCTTCGTGTGCTCCCCGCGTGAGCGGGGATGATCCTGGGCGACCTCGCGGCGGGCCCCACTCGCCCCCGCGCTCCCCGCGTCGCCCGGGGCGGGCCTGCCCCCCCCCCGCGTCCGCCAACACGCAAGCCGCGCGCCCCCCGTGAGCGGGGGTGCTCCACGGGCTGCCGGCCCTCGCCGCCCCCGGCGCGTGCGGGGCGCCCCCGCGCGCCGGGGTGCGGCCGGACTGTCGGATACACGACACGCCCCGC
>NZ_JALIQR010000072.1:0-405 GCF_023634005.1 Bowdeniella massiliensis | reverse complement strand
GAGGGCAGGAGTGGGGCGCCGGGCGTGGAGCGGGGGGGCGGGCGAGGCGAGGAGGGGGCGGGGCGCGGGCGCGGGGGTGGTGAGCGGGGCGGGAGGCCTGGGCGCGGGGGGGCGGAGGAGGGGCGGGGGGGGGGGGGCGCGGGGGGCGGGGGGGGGGGGGGGGGGGGGTGGGGGGGAGGGGGGGGGGGGGGGCGGGGGGGGGGGGGGGGGCGGGGGGGCGGGGGGGAGGCGGGGGGGGGGGGGGGGGCGGGGCCGAGCTCGGCGGGGGGGGGGCCGCCCATCAGGATGGTGCCGGCGAGGGAGGGAAGGCCCTCGGGCGGGGGCGCCGCGCGCAGCGCGAGGGGCAGCTCGGAGCGGGCGGGGGCAGGGATGGCGAACTGGCCCTCGCGCAGACGCGCCAGGATG
>NZ_JALIQR010000071.1:0-405 GCF_023634005.1 Bowdeniella massiliensis | reverse complement strand
CCCATACCCCCCGCCCCCCCCCCCCGCCCTCCCCCCCCCCCCCCCCCCCCCCCGCTGCCCCCCCCCCTAGCCCGTCACGCCGACGGCGCCCCCCCCCTCCCCCCCCCCCCCGCCCGCCCCCGCCCCCCCCCCCCCCCCCGCCCCGCCCTCCCCCCCCCCCCCCCCCCCCCTCCCCCCCCCCCCCCTCCCCCCCCCCCCGCCCCCCCCCGCCCCGCCCCGCCCGCCCCCCCCCCCCCCCCCCGCCCCGCCCCCCGCCCCCCCCCTCCCCCCCCCCCCCCCCCCCGGCCCCCCGCCCCCCCCCCGCCCGCCCCCCCCCCCCCCCCTCCCCCCCCCCCCCCTCCCCCCCCTCCCCCCCCCTCCCCCCCCCGCCCCTCCGCCGGCGACGCCGCCTCTGCTGCCGCCGCG
>NZ_JALIQR010000070.1:0-405 GCF_023634005.1 Bowdeniella massiliensis | reverse complement strand
GTCTCCGCCTTCCCAATTTCCCCGGCCTGTCGGCTTTCGTCCCTCTCTCCCTCCGCAACCCGCCCGTCTTCGCCCCGTGCCTTGCCCTTCTCCGCCTCCCGGTCCTCCCCCTCGCCAACGCGTCGGGCGCGCGCAACCACGTCGCCCTGCTCCGTCCCCGCACCGTCGGTGGCGTCCCTTGCGGCCCCCCCCCCCCCCCCCCCCCCCCCCTCGCCCCCCCCCCCCCCCCCCACCCCCCCCCCCGCCCCGCCCCCCGCCCCCCCCCCCCCGCGCCAACTCGAGCCAGCCCGCTCCCCCGGTAACCAAAGGAAATACCTGCGGCCACGTCCCCTCCACCCCGTAGCTCGGTACCTGCGGCCACGACGATCTCTTCCGGAGCTCGTGCCATGCGGCATCCCGCCGTCC
>NZ_JALIQR010000069.1:0-405 GCF_023634005.1 Bowdeniella massiliensis | reverse complement strand
GCCCCACCCCGCCCCCACGCGTTCCCCCCCCCCCCCCCCCACCCCCCCCGCCCCCCCGCCGCCCCCCGCCGCCCCCCCCCCCCGCCCCCCCCCCCCCCCGCCCCCCCCCCCCCCGCGCCCCCCCCCCCCCCGCCACCCCCCCCCCCCCCGCGCCCCGCCCCCCCGCCCCCCCCCCGCCCCCCCCGCCGCCCCCGCCCCCCCCCCCCCGCCCCCCCCCCCCCCCGCCCCCCCGGCCCCCCCCCCCCCCCCCGCCCCGCCCGCGTCCGCCGCCAGCGTGCGTCCTACCCGGCGGCTCCGCCCGCCCGCCCCGCACACCGCCCTCCCCGGCCCGAGCCGCGCGCCCGCCGCCCCGCGGCTCCCTGCCGCGCCCCCCGCCGGCTGTCGCCCCGCCGGCCGGCCCTCCCG
>NZ_JALIQR010000068.1:0-406 GCF_023634005.1 Bowdeniella massiliensis | reverse complement strand
GTCTCCTCCTTCCCTCCCTTGCTCTTCTCCTCTTTTCGTCTCCCTTTTCCCCCCCCCTCCTCTTCCCTTTCCTCTTTCTCCTCCCCTCTCTCTTCCTCCTTCTCGCCCCCCTTCCCCCCCCCCCCGCCCTCCTCCCCCTTCCCCTCCCCCCCCCCCCCTCCCCCCCCGCCCCCCCCCCCCCCACCCCCCCCGCTCCCCCCCCCCCCCCCCCCCCCCCCGCCCCCCCTCCCCCCCCCCCCGCCCCCCCCGCCCCCGCCCGCCCGCAAGCTCCCCGCCCCATCCGGCCCGCACCCCTCGCACCTCCGCTGCCAGGCCAAGGCCGCGCGCCGGGGCCGGCCCGACACCGCACCGCCCACACGCCCCGCCCCCGGCCCTCGCGGCCAGCGCGCCCCCCACCCCGCCCGTC
>NZ_JALIQR010000067.1:0-407 GCF_023634005.1 Bowdeniella massiliensis | reverse complement strand
CTCGACCTCCATTTCGCACTCCCGTTTTTCTACAACCAGCACCGTCCTGCCCTCCAACGCTTTCGACATCACCAATCATGCCTACTAATTCCTGTTCTCCACTCATTAATCACATGTCCTTCACACCTGATTTCATTCCTTGTTGAATCTACCCAGCCTTCTTTCTCTAGGCCAACACATTTGCCTATACCTTCATCATTAGCTTCAACAAAATTTTTACAATTTTTACATTTTGGCATTACTTTTATCTCTGGACATGCTGCATCATCTAAATTAATCATTTGTTTTGATAATCTACAAATTCCTTTGGTTGCATCTACTGCACAAAAATTCATACAATCACTATGCTTTCTCATATTTTACACCCCTTCATACTCTGTTCTAGCAATTACTTCATCTTGTATTGG
>NZ_JALIQR010000066.1:0-407 GCF_023634005.1 Bowdeniella massiliensis | reverse complement strand
CTCGGCGTCCTTGCCGGGACGCAGCTCGTCCATCGGGAAGCTCATGACGCCCGTCGGTCCGGGCAGATCGAGCCACTTTTCGTGTAGCCCCGCCATTTCGTCTTCCTCGACGCAGCGGCTGCAGACCTCCGCCTGCGGATGCCCGTGCCTCCCGTCGCGGACGCGACGCGCCCCGCCCCCGCCCCCCCCCCCCCCGCCCGCCCCCCCCCCCCCCCCCACCCCCCCCCCCCCCCCCCGCCGCCCCCCCCGCCGCCCCCCCCGCCGCCCCCGCCCCCCCCCCCGCGCGGCGGCGCGGGGCGGCCCCGCCCCCCCCCCGCCCGCGCGGGGGCGGGGCCGCCCCGGCCCGCCGGGGCCCCCCCAGCCCCGCGGGGGGGGGGGCGGAAAAAGGCCCGCCGCCGCCGCAGTGC
>NZ_JALIQR010000065.1:0-408 GCF_023634005.1 Bowdeniella massiliensis | reverse complement strand
CGCCACGGCCGAGCCGCACGAGGCACCGCCCTCGCCGCCCCTTACGCCGGCGCCGGCTGGAACGCCCGCGGGCCAGCATGCCTGGACCCCGCCGCGCCCCCGAAGCTCCCCCTCCCGCCTGAGGCCTCACCGACGCGCCCCGTGCCCCCCCCGCCGCGCCCCCCCCCCCCCCCCGCGCCGCCCCCCCCCCCCACCCCCCCCCGCTCACCCCCCCCCCCCCCCCCCCCCCCCCGCCGCCGCCCCCCCCCCCCCGCCCGCCCCCCCGCCCCCGCCCCCCGCCCCCCCCTCCCCCCCCCCCGCCCCCCCCGCCGCGCCCCCGCCGCTGCGACTCCTCATCCCGCCGACGCTCGCCGGCCGGTTCGCGGGCAATGTCCAGTTTTACCGGTGGATCCGCTGGCAATCCGACGT
>NZ_JALIQR010000064.1:0-412 GCF_023634005.1 Bowdeniella massiliensis | reverse complement strand
CCGCCCTCCCCCCCCCGCCCCCGCCCCGCCCGGCCGCCCCGCCCGGCCCGCGGGCCCTTCCCCCCGCCCCCCGCGCCCGCGGCCCGCGGCCGCCCGCCCGCCCGCCCCCGCGGGCCCCCCCCCCGCCCCCCCCCGGCCCCCCCCCCGCCCCCCCCCACCCCCCCTCCCCCCCCCCCGCCCCCCGCCCCCCGCCCCCCCCCCCGCGCCCCCCCCCCCCCCCCCGCCCCCCGCCCCCCCCCCCCCCGACCCCCCCCCCCGCCCCCCCCCCCCCCCACCCCGCCCGCCCCCCCCCCCCCCCCCCGCCCCGCCCCCCGCCCCCCGCCCCCCCCCCCCGCCTCCCGCTGCCCCGCCCTCCCCTCCGCGCTGCCGCGCACGTGCACGGCGCCGCCCCCTCTCCGCCCGCCGCGCCCAC
>NZ_JALIQR010000063.1:0-415 GCF_023634005.1 Bowdeniella massiliensis | reverse complement strand
GCCCTCCTTCTCTCTTCTCCTCTCTCCCTCCCTTCTCCCCTTTCCTCTCTTCCCTTCCCCCCCCCTCCCCCCTCCCTCCCCCTTCCCCTCCCTCTTCTCCTCTTCTTCCCCCCCCCCCCCCCTCCCCCCCCCCTCCCCCCCCCCTCCCCCCCCCCCCCCCCCCCCTCCCCTCCCCCCCCCCCCCCCCCCCCCCCCCTCCCCCCCCCCCCCCCCCCTCCCCCCCCCCCCCCCGCGCCCCGCCCCCCCGCCCCCCCCCCCCCCCCCCCCGCCCCCCGCCGCCCCCCCCCCCGCCCCACCCCCGCCCCCCCCCGCCGCTCCCCGCCCCCCCCCCCCCTCCCCCCCCCCCCCCCCCCGCCCCCGCCCCCCCCGCCCCGCCCCGCGCCCCCCCGCCTCGTCGCCGCCGGCGCCCGCGCCT
>NZ_JALIQR010000062.1:0-417 GCF_023634005.1 Bowdeniella massiliensis | reverse complement strand
AAAAAAAAAAAAAAAGAAGAGAGAAAGAAAGAGAAGGAGGAAGAAAAGAAAAAAGAGGAGAAAAAAGAAGAAAAAAAAGAAGAGAAGAAAAAAAAAAAAAAAAAAAAAGAGAAAAAAAAAAAAAAAAAAAGAGAAAAAAAAAAAAAAAAAAAAAAAAAAGAGAAAAAAAAAAAAAAAAAAAAAGAAAAAAAAAAGAAAAAAAAAAAAAGAAAAAAAAAAGAAAAAAAAAAAAAAAAAAAAAAAAAAAAAAAAAAAGAGAAGAAAAAAAAAAAAAAAAAAGCAAAAGGTCGGAAGCGAAAGAAGAGAAAAAGAGAAAGCGAGGGGGAGAACGGAAGCAAAGAAACAGAACAACGAGCCGTAGACGGCGAAGGCAATGGAGAGGACAAAGAGGCGGAACATGGCATTGATGATGGACAG
>NZ_JALIQR010000061.1:0-419 GCF_023634005.1 Bowdeniella massiliensis | reverse complement strand
CTTCCCGCCCCCCCCCCCCACGTGCCCCACCCCCTCCTCCGCCGCCCCCCCGCCATCCCCCCCGGCCGCTGCCCCCCCCGCCGGCGCCCCCCGCGCCCCGCCGCCGCCCCCGCCCCGCGCCCCCCCCCCCGCCCCCCCCGCCCCACCGCCCCCCGCCCCCCCCCCCCCCCCCCTCCCCCTCCCCCCCCCCCCCCCCCCTCCCCCCGCCCCCCCCCGCCCCGCCCCCCCCCCCCCCCCCCCCGCCCCCCCTCCCCCCCCCCCCGCCCCCCCCCCCCCCCCCGCCCCCCCCCCCTCCCCCCCCCCCCCCGCGCCCCCCCCCCCCCCCACCCGCCCCCCCCCCCCCCCCCCCCCGCATGCGGCCCGCCCGCGCCCTGGCCCCTCCACGCCGGCCCGCCGCCGCGCCCCAGCCCCGTCGCCGG
>NZ_JALIQR010000060.1:0-420 GCF_023634005.1 Bowdeniella massiliensis | reverse complement strand
TCACCGCTCCGCTCGCCCCTACGCTTCTCGCCCGCACCCACCCCCTCGCCGCCGTGCGCCGCCCCTCCCGCGCCGCCCCCCCCGCGTCCCCCGCCCTCCCCCCGCCCCCCCCCGCCCGCCCCCGCCCCCCCGCCCCCCCCCCCGCCCCCCCCCCCCCCCCCGCCCCGCCCGCCCCCCCCCCCCCCCCCCTCCCCCCCCCCCTCCCCCCCCCCTCCCCCCCCCCCCCCCCCCCCCCCTCCCTCCCCCCCCCCCCCCCCCCTCCTCCCCCCCCCCCCCCCCCCCTTCCCCCCCCCCCCCCCCCCCTTCCCCCCCCCCCCCCCCCCCCCGCTCCCCCCCCCCCCCCCCTGCCGACGCCCCCCACCCCACCGCCGATCTCGCCGCCTCCGACTCCCTCAGCCCCGACGAGCACCACCAGTACAT
>NZ_JALIQR010000059.1:0-421 GCF_023634005.1 Bowdeniella massiliensis | reverse complement strand
GCGCGGGGGGGGAGGCGCGGCCGGCGCGGGCTGCGGCGGGGGCCGGGGGGGGGGGCGGGGCGGGGGCGGGGGGGGGGGTGGTGGGGGCGGGGGGGGGGGGGGGGCGGGGGCGCGGCGGGGGGGGGGGGGCGGCGGGCGGGGGGGGGGGCGCGGGGGGGCGGGGGGGGGGGGGGGGGGCGGGCGGGGCGGGGGGGGGGGGGGGGGGGGGGGCGGCGGGGGGGGGGGGGGGGGTGGTGGGGGGGGGGGGGGGGGCGGCGGGGCGCTCGGCGGTGGAGGGGGCGAAGGGGAGGGAGGTGGCGGCGCGGCGCGGCAGCGGCGCGAGCGCGACGTGCGGTAGCGGGGTGATGTGCGCGAGGACGTCGATCACGGCGGGGGCGAGCCCGGCGACGACGTCGGCCGGTGCGTTATCGTGGGCCGGGTC
>NZ_JALIQR010000058.1:0-423 GCF_023634005.1 Bowdeniella massiliensis | reverse complement strand
CCGGCGCCGCGGCGGCCCCCGCGAGCGGCCGCGCCCCGCCGCGCGCGGTCGCGCCCGCCGGCCGCTGCCGGCGGCGCTCGCCGCCGACCCCACCGCGCGCTCCGACTGCCTCGCCACCTGCGCCGAGGCGCTGCAGAACGCCCGGGACCGCGGCGTCACTCGCGCCGCCGACGTGCGCATCGGCGCGGCCCCGCGCGGCGGCGCCTCCGTCGAGCATCGGGGCGCCATCGCCGCGCGCTACGGCCTGAACCCCTCCGTCGTCACTCCCGCGGGCCAGCCGCGCCGGCCGTTCATGACGCCCGACTGCGCCGGCACACTCCGGATGGCCTGCTCCGCGCCGCCCCCGCCGCCCCCCCCGCCCGCCCCCCCCCCCCGCGCCGCCCCCCCCGCCGCCGCGGCGGGCGGCGACGCGGCCGCCGCCCG
>NZ_JALIQR010000057.1:0-424 GCF_023634005.1 Bowdeniella massiliensis | reverse complement strand
CGCGCGGGGGGGCCGACCGGGGCGGCGGGGCCGCGAGCGTGCGGTGCGGGGGCCGGCGCCGGGCATGCCGGCGCTGGCCGGGGGCGCGGGGCGAGCGGCGGGGGCGGAGCAGCGGCGGAGGGGGGCGGCGCGGCGCCAGGAGCGCGGCGAGCCGCGGCTCGCGGGGGTGGGGCGCGAGTCGGACGCGCGGGCTGGAGATGCTGAGGTCGAGGCGGGCGGACGAGGGAGCGTCGGGGCGGAGGATGCTGAGGCGGGGGGGAAAGGGGGGGGTGGGGCCTTGCTGGGGGCCCCCCATTGGGGCGAGGACGCCCCGCCCCTCGCCGCCCCCCCCGCCGCCCACCGGGTTTCCGACCCCCCCGGGGCGGGCCGGGGGGGCCCGGCGGGGGCCCAACAAGGCGGCCGCGCCCGCGGGGGGCGGGGATAC
>NZ_JALIQR010000056.1:0-426 GCF_023634005.1 Bowdeniella massiliensis | reverse complement strand
CCCCGGCACCCCGCCCGCGTTGCCCGCCCCGCCCGCCCCCCACCTCCCCGCCCAGCACCCCCCCACCCCCCTCGGCCCCGCCGCCGCACACGCCGAGGCCGCGCCGCCGCCCCCCGCCACCCGCCCGCACCCCCCCGCCGCCGCCCCCCCGGCCGCCCCCCCCCCCCCGCCCCCCCCCACCCCCCCCCCGCCCCCGCCGCCCCCCCCCCCCCCCCCGCCCCCACCACCCCCCCCCCCCCCGCCCCCCGGCGCCCCCGCCCCGCCCTCCCCCCCCCCCCCCCCTCCCCCTCCGGCCCCGTGCGCGCCTCCGCCGGCCCCCGCCGCCGCGACGCCCCCTCTCTCTGGGTCCCGCCCTCCCGCGGCGTCGCCCTCTCCCCGCTCGCCTCGCCCGCCCTCTCCGCGGCCGCTCCCGCCCTCGGCGTTCCC
>NZ_JALIQR010000055.1:0-427 GCF_023634005.1 Bowdeniella massiliensis | reverse complement strand
CCGGCGAGCTGCAACCGCTCACGACGCGGCCCGAGGACCCGCGGCCGCTCGCCGCCCGCCCCCCCGCGCGCCCCGGCCGCCCCCTCGACGGCGCCGCCCCGACCCCCCCCGGCCCCCCCCCCGCCCCCCGCCCGCCCCCCCCGCCCCCCCCCCCGCCCCCCCCCCGCCCGCCCCCCCCCCCCCCCCCGAGCCCCCCCCCCCCCCCCCCCCCCCCCCGCCCGCCCCCCCCGCCCCCCCCCCCCCCGCCCCCCCCCCCGCCCCCCGCCCCCCCCCCCCCCCCCCTCCCCTCCCCCCCCCCCCCCCCTCCCCCCCCCCCGCCCCCCCCCCCTCCCCCCCCTCCCCCCCCCCCCTCCCCCCCCCTCCCCCCTCCCCCCCCTCCCCCCCCCCCCCCCCCTCCCCCCCCCCCTCCCCCCCCTCCCCCCCCCCC
>NZ_JALIQR010000054.1:0-428 GCF_023634005.1 Bowdeniella massiliensis | reverse complement strand
CGGCTGGGACGGCGCGCCGCGCCGGGGGAGCGCAGCCAGGCCGGCCGGCCGGGGGCGGGGCGGGGCCCGAGGGGGCGTGGGGCGGCGGGGGTGGGGACGAGGGGGAGGGCGGTAGGGGAGACAACGGGGGGGGGGGGGGCGCGCGGCGGGGGCGGGGAGGGGGGGGGGGGCGGGGGGCGTGGGGGGGGGGGGGGCGGAGGGGGGGGGGGGGGGGGCGGGGGGCGGGGGGGGGGGCGCGGGGGGGGGGGGGGGGGGGGCGGCGGGGGGGGGGCGGGGGGGGGGCGCGGGGCGGGGGGGGGGGCGCGGGGGCGGCGGGGGGGGGCGCGGGGGCCGGGGCCGGGGCAGGCGTGCCGGGCGGGCCGCTGCCGCCCGCGGGCGCGCGGGCGGGCAGGGCCGAGAGGCGCGACGACGGAGGCCCGGACCTGGAG
>NZ_JALIQR010000052.1:0-430 GCF_023634005.1 Bowdeniella massiliensis | reverse complement strand
GCGTCAGCGACATCGCCGAGCAGCGGGAGGCGGTTCGCCGCCCCGGGCGCCCCCTGCGCGGGGCGATCTCCCCTCGCCCGCGGCCACCCGCGACCGCCCCGCCATCGGCCCCCGCCCCCCCCCCCCCCCCGCGCGCCGCCGCCCCCCCCCCCCCCCCGCGCCGCCCCCCCCCCCCGCCCCCCCGCCCCCCCCGCCCCCCCCGCCCCCCCCCCCGCGCCCCCCCCCCCCCGCCCCCCCCCCCCCCCCCCCCCACCCCCCCCCGCCCCCCCCCCCGCCGGCCCCCCCCCCCCCCCCCCCCGCCCCCCCGCGCCCCGCCCCCCCCACCCCCCCCCGCGCCGCCCCCCCCCCCGCGCCAGCGCCCGCCGACTCCCCACCGCCCCCCCGTGCTCGCGTGCGAGTCGCCCCAGCCCCGCCCCTCGCGCTCGGCCAC
>NZ_JALIQR010000051.1:0-440 GCF_023634005.1 Bowdeniella massiliensis | reverse complement strand
CGCGCTCGACGCGGCCATCGTCGAGGCCCACCCCGGCGCCATCGCCGTGCGCACGCCCGACGCCGGCGGCTCAACCGGCACACAGCTGCTCCCGCGCCCACCCCCGCCCGGGCGGCCGCACCCCCCCGCGCCCTGAGGCGGCCCCGCGGCCCCCGCCGCGCCCGGCATCGCGGGGGCCCGCGCCCCCCCGGCGCGCGGGGCGCGGCCCCCGCCCCGCGCGCCGCCCCCCCCCGCGCCGCGGGCGCCCCCCCCGCGACCCCCGTGGCCGGCGCGGCCGCCCGCCGCCCCTCAGCCGGCGCGGCGGCGCCCCGCCCCCGCAGGCCGCACGGCGAGCCCGCGGCCCTGCCCCACGCGGCGCCAGAGCCCGGCCCGCCCGGCACGCCATCCGCGCCGCCGCCGCGCGTCCTGCGCGGCCCACGGGTCCCCGCGTGCGCCGGCCG
>NZ_JALIQR010000050.1:0-442 GCF_023634005.1 Bowdeniella massiliensis | reverse complement strand
CGCCCGACCTCCACCCCCGGACCCCGCCGACCGCCCCCGCCCCTGCCGCCCCCCCCCGCCCCCCGGACACCCAGGCGATCGCCCGCGCCCACTCGCCCCCCCCCCCCCCCCCCCCCCCCCGCCCCCCCGCCGCCGCCCCCCCCGCCCCCGCCGCCCCCCCCCGCCCCCCCCCCGCCCCCCCCCCCCCCCCCCACCCCCCCCCGCCCCCCCCCCCCCCCGCCCCCGCCGCCCCCCCGCCCCCCCCCCCCCCCCCCGCGCCCCGCCCCCGCCCCCCCGCCCCCCCCCCCCCGCCCCCCCCGCCGCCCCCCCCCCCCCCCCCCCCGCCCCCCGCCCCCCCCCCCCACCCCCCCGCGGCGGGCGCGGGCCCGCCGTGGGCGGCCCCAGGACCCGCGGCGGGCCGGCGCGGGCCCCGGCGCGGGCGGGCAGCCGCCGCTGCTCGCTC
>NZ_JALIQR010000049.1:0-445 GCF_023634005.1 Bowdeniella massiliensis | reverse complement strand
GTGCGGGATGACGTCGCCAGCGTCGTGGCCCGCCGGGATCCCTCGACCGCCGGAGGCCGCAGCGGCCGCCTCCCGCGTGTGCTGCCGGGCCGGGCCCTCAGCGCCCGCGCGCGCCGTGTCGCGCCCGAGGCCGGACTTCGCGCCGCCCGCGCGGCCGGCCGCGGACCGGGTGGCGGCGGGTAGCAGCCCCCGGCGGGCCTCGCCCGTCGGCGCCCCGGCGCTCCCGGGGGGCCTCGGCGGCCGCCGCCACGCGCCCGCGCTCGCGGACCGCGCCCTGGCCGCGCCCGCGTCCACCGCCCTGCGCCGCGCTCGGGCGCCCGGGCGTCCGCCGCGGGGGTGCGGCGGGCGTGCTCGCGGCGGCTACTGGTGCAGAAGCCGCCGCACCGGCTCCCGCCGCCGCGGCGCCGGGCCGCGAAGCTCTCTGGGCCGCGCGAGCGGCGACATG
>NZ_JALIQR010000048.1:0-446 GCF_023634005.1 Bowdeniella massiliensis | reverse complement strand
GCTCCGGTCGTGTCGGAAGGCCTATTGAATCTCGGGATTGGGATCCTCGCGGCAGCGGTCGAGAACGGTGTTGACCTGCCGGAGGCGCTGCATAAGTTGATCGCGGCACGCAACATCGAACGCGCCTACAACGCCGTGGCCACACTGCGGACGCAGATTATTGCTGCCGCTGATCAGGCGGGTGCTGCCGAGATCGATGGCCTGTCCATGGCAGATGTGATCGCTGAAGAACGCCGGATACCGAAGAATGCTGCCACCAGCGAGATCCGGACCGCCCGTTCTCAGGCTGAGTTCCCGAACGTGTTGAAAGCCGCTGCAGCCTCGCGCATCTCCCAAGAAAACCTGCATACCGCCATCAAGACGTTGGAGAAGATGCGGCCCCACTACAGCCAGACCGAGTTCCCGCACGTCGAAGCAGCCCTCATTAGAGAGGCGGAGACTCCGGT
>NZ_JALIQR010000047.1:0-454 GCF_023634005.1 Bowdeniella massiliensis | reverse complement strand
CGCTGGGGTGCGCGGCTGGCGCGCGCGGGGGCGGGGGGGGGCGCGTCCGGGGGCGGGGGGGCGTCACCCGGGCGTGAGGCCGGGGGGGGCGGGCCGGGGAGCGGAGCGCGGGGCGGCGCGGCGGGGGGGGGGGGGGGAGGGGGGGCGGGGGGGGGGGTCGGGGGGGGGGGGGGGGGGGGCGGGGGGGGGGGGGGGAGGGGGCGGGGGGGGGGGCGGGGGGCGGGGGGGGGGGGGGGGCGGGCGGGGGGGGCGGGGGGGCGGGCGCCGGGGGGGGGGGGGGGGGGGGGCGCGCCGACAACCAGGCGAGGCGGGAGCGGGGCCAGGAGAGCGGGCCGCGGGCGAGGGCGGCGGCGGGCACGTGGGGGACGGAGGGACCCGACGGCCGCCAGCCGTAGGCGGGGACGTGAGCCTGGGCGGAGGAGGCGCGCGGACGCCGCGCCGAAGTGGGGAAGCC
>NZ_JALIQR010000046.1:0-463 GCF_023634005.1 Bowdeniella massiliensis | reverse complement strand
GCGATGGACAGCAGTCGGTACATACTCTGTATGTCCTCGCCGGTCATGTCCACTGCCTCGGGGATCGTTTCGTCTGCTTCATTCCCCAAAAAGATGTCTCGCATGTAGGAGCGCATTGCAGCCAGACGACGAAGTGAGAGCTCAACTGGAGCCGTGGCTCCAGCAGTGAATAGGCCGGCGAGATACTCAAGCGGAATGCGCATCTGGGAAATCGCGGCCAACAGCACTCTGTGATCTTCCCCGTCGTTGCCCGAAGCGCTGACAGCGTCGACGACTGGTGACAGAGGTGGTACGTACCAGACCATCGGCAGTGTTCGGTACTCAGGGTGCAGGGGTAGGGCAATCTGATAGCGGCTGATGAGCTGCCATACCGGTGACGCCTGGGCTGCTTTGATCCAAGAGTGTGGGACGCCGTTGGCCTTGGCTTGTGTGATGATTTCGGGGTCGTTGGGGTTGAGGAGGA
>NZ_JALIQR010000045.1:0-467 GCF_023634005.1 Bowdeniella massiliensis | reverse complement strand
GAGCTGTGAGGGCCGGTGGGGAGGGGTGGCGCGGCGGGCCGCGCGGGGAAGCGCCGAGGCGTCGGGGGTGGACGCGGGGGGGGGGCGGCAGCCGGGGGCGGGGGGCGCGGGGGGCGGGGGGGGGGCGGCGGGGGGGGCGGGGGGGGGGGGGGGCGCGGGGGGGGGGGGCGGGGGCGCGGGGGGGGGGGGCGGGGGGGGGGCGGGGGGGCGGCGGGGGGGGGGGGGGGCGGGGGGGGGCGGGCGGGGGGGGGGGGGGGGGGGGGCGGGGGGGCGGGCGGGGGGGGCGGGGGGGGCGGGGGGGGGGGCGGGGAGGGGGGGGGGGGGGGGGGTGGGGTGGCCGGGGAGCGCGGCGACGGCGTGGGCGGCGCGCGGGTGGGGGGGCGAGGGGGGCAGCAGCGCGCCCGGCGGGTGCACGGAGGGGTATGCGCCGGGGGCCAGCGATAGGGCGCCGGCGAGCAGGCCCGGGA
>NZ_JALIQR010000044.1:0-473 GCF_023634005.1 Bowdeniella massiliensis | reverse complement strand
CCAAAAGACTATTCTAAGCAAAATAATCCAAGAAGTTTAAGTGCAAAGAAAAAGAAAGAAGCAGCAGCAAATTCATAAAAGTTTTTTTTAGAAGGTTAAAAGGGGGATTAGAGATGAGCTTATTAAGAGAAACATTAGAAAGTGGAAAATTTGCAGTTACTACTGAAATGGCTCCTCCAAAAGGGACTGACCTTTCACATTTAATAGAATGTGCAAAGCCGTTAGTTGGAAGAGTTCATGCAGCGAGTGTAGCAGGCGGTGGAGCGGCAGGTATGAGCGACCCTGCGCTAGCGACGTGTATAGTAGTAAGAGATGTTGGGGTAGAGCCAGGTAGTCGAGCACCAGGGTGGGTTCGAAATAGTACAGCCATTCCAGGAGATCTGGGGGCAGCCGGTGTACTTGGGAGAGGCAATCTGCGGGCACTGCCCGGGGTCGACGATGGCGTCGGTGGCGACGTTCATCCTAAGGTAGGG
>NZ_JALIQR010000043.1:0-477 GCF_023634005.1 Bowdeniella massiliensis | reverse complement strand
GCCTTCGACGGGAACGTCGTCGATGCGGCTGCTGCCCGAAACGTAGATGGCTTGCAGTAGCCAGACGCGCGAGAGCGTCGTGTAGTTGACGCATCCGACCATATTGAGTCTGTCCATCTTCCAAGTCTAGTTGCTAAAAATGTTTTCCATTCATTGTGCTCTGATGTCCCAACTACAACCACTCCTAACAAGTCTATGTCAGAATCATTATCTATCAACTCTAGTAACGCGTCTCTAAATATATGAAGTGATGTGTTTTTCATTGATGTAGAAATTCCCACAAAACTCATTCCCTTACTTAAATTTTTTATCCATGTTTTCTCATTTTAAGTTTTAAAAATGCCAAAGCTTTTTTAGCATCTATTTCATTTGTGTTGTTTTCTCCAACTACTTCTGTCTCAATACCTTCTTTTGATTTGTTCATATCAACTATGGTATCCATATATTGATTGCTTACAACAAACTTAGCTTGAGTCC
>NZ_JALIQR010000042.1:0-478 GCF_023634005.1 Bowdeniella massiliensis | reverse complement strand
GCGAGGGGGGGCGCGGGGGGAGGGAGGGGCGGCACGCGGTGGAGAGGAGGGAGGGCGAGGGGGGGGGGGGGGGGCGGGGGGGGCGGGGGGGGCGGGGGGGCGGGGGGGGGGGGGGGGGGGGGCGGCGGGGGGGGGGGGGGGGGGGCGGGGGGGAGGGGGGGGGGGGGGGGAGGGGGGGCGGGGGGGGGGGGGGGCGGGGGGTGGGGGGGGGGGGGGGGCGGGGGCGGCGGGGCGGGGGGGGGGGCCGGGGGGGGGGGGGGGCGGGGGGGCGGGGGCGGGCGGGGGGGGGGCGGGGGGGGGGCGGGGCGGGGGGGGGGGGGGGGGGGCGGGGGGGCGGGGGGGAGGCGGGGGGGGGGGGGGGGGGGGTTGGCGAGTGGTGAGGAAAGCGGGGCGTGGTGTGCGCCGATGGGCGGGGGGGGAGGCGTGATGACGGCGGGCCGCCGATGTGATGGGGACGGGGAGCGTCGAGCATTTCGAT
>NZ_JALIQR010000041.1:0-479 GCF_023634005.1 Bowdeniella massiliensis | reverse complement strand
TCCTCGTCCAGCACGCCGTCCTCCACGCTCTCGCTCCCCCCGCCGCCCACCGGCCCATCGCCCCCCCCGGCGCCGGGCCGCCGCCGCCGCCCCCCCGGCCTTCCGCGAACTGCTCCCCCCCCGGCCCGCCCCCCCCCCCTCTCCCCCCCCCCCCCCGCCTCCCCCCGCCCCCCGCTCCCCCCCCCCCCCCCCCCCACCCCCCCCCCCCCCCGCCCCCCCCCCCCCACCCCCGCCCCCCCCCCCTCCCCCCCCCCCCCGCCGCGCCCCCCCCCCCCCCCCCCCGCCCCCCTCCCCCCCCCCCCCCTCCCCCGCCCCCCCCCCCCCCCGCCCGCCCCCCGCCCCCCCCTCCCCCCCCCCCCGCCCCCCCCCCGCCCCCCCCCCCCCGCCGTCGCCGCCGCGCCTACTGTCCGCCCCCCCTGCGCCGCCTCCTCCGCCCCCCTGCCCGTGTCCGTCGCGCCTCGCGTGCCACTCGCCCGCGT
>NZ_JALIQR010000040.1:0-480 GCF_023634005.1 Bowdeniella massiliensis | reverse complement strand
CCTCGCGCATCTCCCAAGAAAACCTGCATACCGCCATCAAGACGTTGGAGAAGATGCGGCCCCACTACAGCCAGACCGAGTTCCCGCACGTCGAAGCAGCCCTCATTAGAGAGGCGGAGACTCCGGTACCGGGTGAGTTCCGTAAGAAATGCCGCACCACCCTCGAAATGCTCGACGAAGCACTACGCAAAGCCAATAACGCCGCGACCGCGAAACGTAGGAAGCAGTCCTTCCAGGAGCGTGGGCTTGCGATCACGCTGATTCAGGATGGGGAGTTCGGAGCGAACCTGTTCGCCCACATCCCCGCCGAGTATTTACGCATCTTGATGCCAGCGTTGGAGAAGAAGGCCGAAGGGGCCTGTCAAGTTTTTTGTGTAAGTTGATTGGTTACAAGTAGGGGTTGATACGGTCTGGGTAGGCGGCTGCGAGTTGGGCGAGTGCTTGTTTCCAGTTCGTGACGATTTGGCCCTCGACGAGCCG
>NZ_JALIQR010000039.1:0-530 GCF_023634005.1 Bowdeniella massiliensis | reverse complement strand
CCGCTCATAGCGAGGGGGGGTGGCGCAACAGCAAGAGGCGCAGATCGCTCCGGTAGACTCGCTGACAGGGGTCCCTCCACCACCGAGACCAGCGCGCTGCGTCGTGACGCGGAGTGCATCTTCTGCAAGATCGTCGCCGACGAGATCCCCTCGGACCGCGTCCATGAGGACGAGCGGGTCATCGCCTTCAAGGACCAGCAGCCGCGCGCGCCCGTGCGCGTGCACGGGGTCCCGCGCGGCCCCGATCGGGATGTCACCGCGCTGGCCGAGGACCCCCAGCTGCTCGCGCGCGTCGTGGACACCGCCCGGGACGTCGCCGCCCAGCAGGCCGATGGCGACTTCCGCCTCGTGTTCAACACCGGTGCCGGTGCCGGGCAGACCGTCTTCCACGTGCGCGCGCGGGTCCGCGCGGGCGGCCAGCTCGCCGAAGGAGAACTGTGACAGATCCCCTGCAGCCAGCCCCCGGCCGCGCCCCCGAGGTTCACGAGCGCAAGCGCGCGATCCCCGATCACCTCAGCCCCTTCCAGGTC
>NZ_JALIQR010000038.1:0-558 GCF_023634005.1 Bowdeniella massiliensis | reverse complement strand
GTCAACTCCCCCCACCACGCCGGCTCTCTCACCGCCGACTGGCCACGCGTGTCCGCCCGCGCGCTGGCCCCAGATGAGACCGCGCCGCCGACGGGCATCACCAAGCTCCCGCAGCACGGCTCCGTGCTCGGCTGCGGCGACCACCCGCACCCGCTCGGCGCCGTGCCGACCGCTCCCTCGCGCGCCCGCGGCGCGGGAGGCGCGCGCCTCCCCGCGCTCTCGCCGCGCGCGCCCGCGGCCCCGGTGCCCGGCTGCCCCGTGGGAGCCGTCGCCCCCACCGCCCTCCCCGAGCCCGCCCCGCCCCCCGGCTCGGCGCCTCGCCCGCCTGGCCCCCCCGGCCGCCCCCCCCGCCCCCCCCCCGCCCCCCGCCCCCGCCCCCCCGCCCCCCCCCCCCCCCCCCTCCCACCCCCCCCCCCCCCCCCGCCCGCCCCGCCCCCCCCCCCCCCCGCCGCCCCCCCCCCCCCCCCCGCGCCCCCCCCCCCCCCCCCCCGCCCGCCCCCCCCCCCCCCCCCACCACCCCCCCCCCCCCCCCCACCCCCCCCGCCCCCCCCCCCCCCC
>NZ_JALIQR010000037.1:0-591 GCF_023634005.1 Bowdeniella massiliensis | reverse complement strand
AGCACTTCGCAGGCGAACTCCTCGACCACCCGATGCACGGATCATCCCCGCTCACGCGGGGAGCACACCAAGACCATCGAGCTCTCGGCAGCAATCAACGGATCATCCCCGCTCACGCGGGGAGCACAGAGTCAATGAGACGCCCCATTACTCTTCCTCCGGATCATCCCCGCTCACGCGGGGAGCACTTGTCAACCAGGATATCGAGCGACTGACCATCCGGATCATCCCCGCTCACGCGGGGAGCACTTGTCAACCAGGATATCGAGCGACTGACCATCCGGATCATCCCCGCTCACGCGGGGAGCACTCCCACCGGTACAGGACGCACGGGTTCGGGCTCGGATCATCCCCGCTCACGCGGGGAGCACGAAGCTTCCTTGCCCGACAACGTCTTGCGGGCCGGATCATCCCCGCTCACGCGGGGAGCACCGCTTTGCGCGCTCTTCCCAGGTACGTGCCTGCGGATCATCCCCGCTCACGCGGGGAGCACGCGGTCGCGGGTACAGTGAACTCTCCGGGAACCGGATCATCCCCGCTCACGCGGGGAGCACTTCGTCCCGATCCATTGCCCGACTTCTTTGATCGGAT
>NZ_JALIQR010000036.1:0-611 GCF_023634005.1 Bowdeniella massiliensis | reverse complement strand
GTCCAGGAGATGACGGCGTTGAGGATCACGGCCGCGCGGTAGACGATCGCGAGCTTGTCGTAGCGGGTGGCGAGTCCGCGCCATTGCTTGATGTGGCAGTAGCGACGCTCGATGACGTTGCGGTTGCGGTAGTCGGCGGCATCGAGCCCGACGGGTCGGCCGCCGCGTGCCCAGCGACGCTTGCTGTGCCTCTGCTGGTCGGACGGCTCGGGGATTACGGCCTTGATCCCGCGGGCGCGTAGGTGCCCGCGGATCGCGCGGGACGAGTACGCCTTGTCACCGCGGACCGCGTCCGGTCGGGTGCGGGGTCTGCCGACGGAACGGGCGACGCGCAGCTGTCCCATCAGGGGCAGGAACATCGGCGAGTCGCCGGCCTGCCCCGCTGTCAGCAGCGCGACCAGCGGCAGGCCGTTGCCGTCGACGAGCTGATGAATCTTCGTCGACAGCCCGCCACGAGAGCGGCCGACCGCATGATCAGGCGGCTCGACGCCCGGATTCGTGTAATTCGATCCAGCCCCCTGTGAGGCGCTTCGTGTTCGTCGCGTGCTGATGCGCACGAACGATCGTGGAGTCCACCGACAGTGACCAATCCACCAGCCCGGCCTCGTCCG
>NZ_JALIQR010000035.1:0-639 GCF_023634005.1 Bowdeniella massiliensis | reverse complement strand
GTGCTCCCCGCGTGAGCGGGGATGATCCGTTGATTGCTGCCGAGAGCTCGATGGTCTTGGTGTGCTCCCCGCGTGAGCGGGGATGATCCGTGCATCGGGTGGTCGAGGAGTTCGCCTGCGAAGTGCTCCCCGCGTGAGCGGGGATGATCCGTTCGGCGGCATCGCCGTGGGTGGCATCAAAATGTGCTCCCCGCGTGAGCGGGGATGATCCGTCATCACCGAGGGCGGCAAGCTGTATCGCGCGGTGCTCCCCGCGTGAGCGGGGATGATCCGGCGGGTGATGACTTTAAGGCCACCACCGGTGCGTGCTCCCCGCGTGAGCGGGGATGATCCGAACCGTAACGCTGGTGATGAAGCGATCCGGGCGTGCTCCCCGCGTGAGCGGGGATGATCCGGCCGCGACGACTCCCTAGCTCGGTTCCTGCCCGTGCTCCCCGCGTGAGCGGGGATGATCCGGTCCGGGAGATCCCCGGCAAGATTAAGGCCGCGTGCTCCCCGCGTGAGCGGGGATGATCCGATCAAAGAAGTCGGGCAATGGATCGGGACGAAGTGCTCCCCGCGTGAGCGGGGATGATCCGGTTCCCGGAGAGTTCACTGTACCCGCGACCGCGTGCTCCCCGCGTGAGCGGGGATGATCCG
>NZ_JALIQR010000034.1:0-665 GCF_023634005.1 Bowdeniella massiliensis | reverse complement strand
CCGAGCCCGAACCCGTGCGTCCTGTACCGGTGGGAGTGCTCCCCGCGTGAGCGGGTATGATCCGGCTTTTCCCTCTCTCTCTGTCCTTGTTGACAACTTCTCCCCCCGTGGGCCGGGATGATCCGGAGGACTTCTTTTCCCTCTTCTCCTTCCCTCTTTCCTCCCCGCTTCCTCTCTTCTTCTCCTCCTTCCCCTCTGCTTCGCTTTCCTTTTCCTCCTTTCTCCCCTTCGTCGTCTTCTTCCTCCTTCTCCTCTTTCTCCTCTTCCCCTCCTTCCTCTTCTTCCTCCTTCCCTCCTTCCTCCTCTCTCCTTCTTTCCCGTTCTCTCTCTTTTCCCCGTTCTTTCCCCTTTTTCCTTTTTTCCCTTCTCCTCTCTTTTTCTCTTTCTCTCCCTTTCTCTCTTCTTGGCCAGCCCCTGTGCTCTTGCCCTCTTTCCCTGTCTCCCTGCCTCCGCTCTCTCCTCCCCTCCCTCCCTTCTCCTCTCCTCTTTCTCTCTCTTCGCCTCCTCCTCCTTTTTCTTTCCCCCCCCTTTCCCCGTCGCGCTCCCTTTCTCCTCTCTTTCTCTCCCCTTCACTTCTTTTCCTTTCACTTCTTTTCTCCCCATCCTCCTTTCCTCGCCTCTTTTCTCTCTTTGCATGGTGCCGTTCTTGTTGGGCTCCACGTGGG
>NZ_JALIQR010000033.1:0-1013 GCF_023634005.1 Bowdeniella massiliensis | reverse complement strand
CTACTTCTGCGACCCGCACTCCCCGTGGCAGCGGGGCAGCAATGAGAACACCAACGGGTTGCTACGTCAATACCTTCCGAAGAGCACCGATCTGAGCATCGTTAGCCGCGCGGACCTGACCGCGATTCAGGACTCGCTCAACGGCCGACCGCGCAAGACGCTCGGATATCTGACACCATCGGAGAAGTTCACGGAACTCGTTGCGACCACCGGTTGAATCCGCCGATCCTGAAACAGGCGTCGGCTTTCTTCGCGGCGGAGCTCGACCGCCCCTTACGGTAAGCGAGAAGGTCATGTTCATCGACCAACTGCGTGACGAGCACGGGGTCGAGCCGATCTGCCGTGTCCTCGCGGACACTCCTGCCCAGATCGCCCCGTCGACGTACTACGCCGCGAAGACCAGGCCACCGTCCCAGCGCGAGATACGCGACCGAGACCTCAGTGAGCAGATCACCCGCATCCACCGGGAGAACTACGGCGTGTACGGGGTCAGGAAGGTGCACGCCCAGCTTCGGCGTGAGGGCGTACGGGTCGCCGAGTCGACCGTGCGCCGGCTCATGCGCCGGGTCGGGCTGCGCGGCATCTGCCGGATGAAGGGCCCCAGGACCACGAAACCGTCCCCCGAGACCGTCCGGCCGCTGGATCTGGTGAACCGTCAGTTCACGGCTACTGGTCCGAACGAGCTGTGGGTCGCCGACCTGACCTATGTGCGCACGTTCTCGGGGTGGGTGTACGTCGGCTTCGTACTCGAGGTGTACTCGCGCATGATCGTCGGCTGGCAGATCTCCACCCGCTTGTACACCGATCTCGCGTTGGACGCCCTCCGGATGGGGATCTGGCGGCGAAAGCGGGTCGGTCACGATCTGGCCGGGCTGATTCATCACAGCGACAGTAAGAATAGAGGTGCCTGGTCTTCTTGAATGGTTTGACCCACACAGCGATCGACCCAGAACAGCCGGTCAGGTGCCGTGAGTGCTTCCGAAAGGTTCTGACTCACATTCTGATCGACCAGC
>NZ_JALIQR010000032.1:0-1137 GCF_023634005.1 Bowdeniella massiliensis | reverse complement strand
GGCGGATTCAACCGGTCAACGCAATGGGTGCTGTGAGATGAAGCAGACGTTGATCTCAGGAGGCATCGGTTGCAGGGCAAGCATGGTCATCTCAGTCGTGAGCAGAAGCAGCTCGCGCTCCGTCTCCACTCGAAGGGATGGAGACTCATCGACATCGCTCGCGAGATCGGGTGCACGGCGCCGATGGTCGGCCGCATGGCGAGGGAAGGGCGTCACCTCGACGGGAAACCGTTCGGCTGGGAGCCGCGCGAGGGTCATCTGACGGTCTTCGACCGCGAGGAGATACTCGTGGGTCTCGCCCGCGGTGACACGCTCACTGCGATCGCGCGCAGCCTCGGGCGGGCGGTGTCGACGATCAGCCGCGAGGTCAAGCGGGGCGGCGGACGCGAGGAGTACTCGGCGTGGCGGGCGCATGAGGACGCCCGGGAGCAGGCCCGCAGGCCGAAGCCGTTCAAGCTTGACGGTGGCCGGTTGCTCAAGACCGTGACAGCGCAGTTGAAGCAGCTGTGGTCGCCGCAGGAGATCGCTGCCCGCCTACGGTTGGAGCATCCCGACGACCCGGAGATGCACGTGAGCCACGAGACCATCTATCAGTCCCTGTTCGTACAGGGACGCGGGCAACTGCGCCGAGAACTCGCCCGCTGCCTGAGATCGGGACGCACGGCCAGGAAGGCGCGAACGGCAACGAATCGGCGCGGCCGTCTGCCAGGGATGGTCATGATCAGCGAGCGCCCCGCTGAGGTCGAGGACCGCGCCGTTCCCGGGCATTGGGAAGGCGATCTCATTCTTGGTGAGAACAGCCGTAGCGCCGTCGGAACCCTCGTCGAACGCAGCACCCGCCTCACGCTCCTGCTGCATTTGCCTGATGGGAAGAGTGCAGACAAGGTGGATGCCGCGATGCGCGAAGCGATCACCGCGCTCCCGTCGTCGCTGGCGCGGACGATCACCTGGGATCAGGGCGCGGAGATGGCCAAGCACCTCGAGTTCACAGCCACAACCGGGATCCCGATCTACTTCTGCGACCCGCACTCCCCGTGGCAGCGGGGCAGCAATGAGAACACCAACGGGTTGCTACGTCAATACCTTCCGAAGAGCACCGATCTGAGCATCGTTAGCCGCGCGGACCTGACCGCGATT
>NZ_JALIQR010000031.1:0-1211 GCF_023634005.1 Bowdeniella massiliensis | reverse complement strand
CCGGCCTCCGCCGCTGGGGTCAAGCGAACGCGTCACCAGATACAGGCACTTGATCGCCGCGGCCTCGTTCGGGAAGTGCCCGCGAGCCCGGACCGCCCTGCGGTATCTCGCGTTGATCGACTCGATCGCGTTGGTCGTGCAGATCACCCGACGGATCTCGACGTCGTACTCCAGGAACGGCACGAACTCCGCCCAGGAGGTCCGCCAGAGCTGGACGATCGCCGGATACCTGTCGCCCCACTCGGCGGCGAACTCCTCGAACCGGTCCTTCGCCGCGGCCTCGCTCGGGGCCGTGTAGACCGGCTTGAGAGACTTCACGATCGCGTCGCGGTGCTGCCGGCCGGCGTACCGGAACGAGTTGCGGATCAGGTGCACGATGCACTGCTGCACGACCGTCTGCTCCCAGGTGGTGTTGATCGCCTCCGGGAGCCCCTTCAACCCATCACAGACCGCGATGAGCACGTCCTGGACGCCGCGGTTCTTCAGCTCGGTGAACACCTGCAGCCAGAACCTCGCTCCCTCCTGGCCATCGCCGGCCCAGATGCCGAGAATGTCGCGCTCTCCGTTCGTCGTGACGCCCATGACGACGTAGAACGGGGTGTTGCGGACCTGCCCGTCACGGACTTTCACCACGATCGCGTCGACGAAGATCACCGGATAGATCGCATCCAGCGGCCGGGAGGCCCATTCGGCGAGCTCGCCGGTGACTTTCTCGGTGATCCGGCTGATCGTGTCCTTGGACACTGTCGCTCCGTAGACCTCGTCGAAGTGCGCGGCGATCTCGCCCGTGGTCAACCCGCGCGCGGTCAGCGACAGCACGATCTGATCGATCCCGTCCAGGCGCCGCTTGCGCTTGGGGACGATCACCGGCTCGAACGACCCATCACGATCCCGCGGGACCTCGATCTCGACCGGGCCGATCTCGGTCAGCACCGTCTTCACCCGGGTGCCGTTGCGCATGTTCTCGCCCAACGGGGTGCCGCCGTGGTCGTGCCCGAGATGCTCGGTCAGCTCGGCGTTCAACGCGGTCTCGAGGACGTTCTTCGTGAGCTGGTTCAACAGGCCACCCGGGCCGACCAGGCTCACGCCCTGCTCCTTCGCCTCCGCCAGCAGGCGCTCGGCGAGGTCTTTCTGATTGATGATCTCTCCGGTCACGGGATCAATCATCTCGTCATTAGCGATGACGGCATCGGTCGTGTCAGTCACGGCCA
>NZ_JALIQR010000030.1:0-1323 GCF_023634005.1 Bowdeniella massiliensis | reverse complement strand
ATGTCCTGTATCGGGACATAGTTGACAGATGTGTCAAAGCATTGTTGACAGCGAGAAGGCTCTCGGAAGAAATTCCGGGGGTCTTCTTTGTTTTGGTGGTGGGGGTTCTTAGGTGGGGTCTTTGATTTTGGGTTGGTAGTTCTTGGTGGGGTCGATGTGGTGGTAGGCGATGATTTCTCCGGTGTGGGCATCGAGGGTGGTGACGTGTGGGCCTTCGATGAGCATGAGGATGGGGCGTCTGCGGTGGGCTCGTCCCATGCCTAGGTGGCGCAGTTTTCCCGCGTAGCGAAGGGTTACTTTGCCGTCGTTATCGATGATGTCGTTGCGGGTGCGGTATTCGGGGTCTGGGACGTGGTGGGGGCTGGCTTTGGGGAGGCGTTCGTATGCTTGGCGGGGTGTTTGGTGGTTGAGTGCGCGGTGGGGTCGGTGATTGTTGTACCAGGTTTGGATGGTATTGAGTTGTTCTTGTAGTTCGGTGATGGTGGTGGCTTGGGGGAATGCGCGGGCGAGTTTTTGTTTCAGGGTGGAGTGGAATCGTTCGATTTTGCCTTGGGTTTGGGGGTGTCCGGGTCGCCCGTTTTTCTGTTGGATGTGGTGGGTTGTGAGCACGGTTTCGAAGGCGTTTCGGGCTCCGGGGCGGCTGGTGTAGCGGCTGGTGAAGACGAGTCCGTTGTCGCTGAGGGTGGCGGCGGGGGCACCGTAGGTGGTGATGAGGTTGGTCATGACTGCGGCAACATCGGCTCCGGTGCATGGCATGAAGGCTTGAATGGCCAGGAGGTATCGGGAGTGGTCATCGAGGAAGTCGAGGATGTCAGCTCGGCGGCTGCCGGTGAGGTAGGTGTGGGTGATATCGGTTTGCCATAGCTCGTTTGGTAGTGCGGCGGTGAAGTGGTGGTAGCTGGATTTGGGGCGTTTGCGTGGTTGGGGTTGAACGCGTCCGGCGTCTTTTAGGATGCGGTGGATGGTGGATTTTGAGGGGGTGTGCAGGCCTTGTTGTTGGAGGTGCCAGGCGATTGTTTCTGCTCCGTTATCGCTACCGGAGGTTGTCAGTTCATCGCGTAGTTCGATGATTCGTTTTCGTACGGCCGCGGTGATGGCGTGGGGTGTGGTGTGCGGGGCTGTGCTTCGGGGTTGGAGTCCTTCGGGTCCGTATTGTTGATAGCGGTCTTTAAGTACGTAGATCCACTGGCGGGAGACCGCGAATTTTTCTGCTGCTTCACTCACGGTTAGCCCTTGGTCCAGGATGGAACGCACGATGACGAGGTTCTTGTGGTTGCGCATACTCCGACCATGCCGAAGGTGTCAACGATGTCGCGAGACATC
>NZ_JALIQR010000029.1:0-1394 GCF_023634005.1 Bowdeniella massiliensis | reverse complement strand
CGACAGTAAGAATAGAGGTGCCTGGTCTTCTTGAATGGTTTGACCCACACAGCGATCGACCCAGAACAGCCGGTCAGGTGCCGTGAGTGCTTCCGAAAGGTTCTGACTCACATTCTGATCGACCAGCGTGTCTTTCCTCGGACCTGTCGACCATTCGAGAACACTCACGGCGAGGCTTTCGCCTCGCCGTGACCATGTGACTCAAGAAGGGCCTGAACACCTTTTCTCTTTACTGTCTTGTCCAGGTTACCGGTCGATACGAAAGCAACCCAAATAAATATCGATCGGAGGAATATCATGGCTACTCATCTTCCCAACGCTGTCGTCGGTGGGGTTGATACACATAAGGAATTACACGTCGCAGCAGTTGTTGACGAACACGACCGGGTGATCGGGACGGAGAGTTTCCCAACAACCCGGCACGGGTATAAACAGCTCGTGCAATGGTTACGCTCATTCGGTCAAATCGCTCGTATCGGTGTGGAATGCACCGGCACCTATGGGGCAGGCCTGTTGCGCTACCTCCACGCACAAGATATCGAAGTACTCGAAGTCACTGGCCCAGACCAAGCCCTCCGACGGCGCAAAGGCAAAGACGACACCCTCGATGCTGAGAACGCTGCTCACGCAGCCTATGCCCGGGTGCGCGCCGTGACACCGAAAACCCGTGACGGGCTCGTCGAGTCTTTGCGGGTGCTGAAAGTATCACGGAAAACAGCGGTTGCGGCCAGGCGTGTCGCTCTGCAAATGATTCGCATGAACATTGTGTCAGCGCCAGACGAGCTTCGTGATCAGCTTCGAAACCTTACCCGTATGAAACTGGTTCGAACGCTTGCTGCGTGGCGGCCTGACCTCACGAGATATCGTGATGTTTCTGGTGCTTACAAGATCGCTTTGAAGACCCTTGCGAGGCGGTATCTTGAGCTCACTGATGAGATCGCTGATCTGGATGTCATGATCAAAAACATTGTCGATCATCTCGCCCCAGACCTCATCAACAAACCAGCAGTAGGGTATGAATCCGCAGCACAACTGTTGATCACCGCCGGTGATAACCCAGAACGGCTCACCTCAGAAGCCGCTTTCGCAGCACTGTGTGGAGTGAGCCCGATCCCAGCATCATCGGGAAAGACCCACCGGCATCGGCTCAACAGGGGTGGTGACCGGCAAGCAAACTCTGCTCTGCATATCATCGCAATCGGCAGACTTCGAACCGACCCGAGAACACAAGAGTATGTTGCGAAGAAACTCTCCGAGGGGCACTCGAAGATGGAGGCCCTCAGATGTGTGAAACGGTATCTCGCACGAGAAATGTTTTACACTCTGAAAGCTCGCACCGCGGTCATCAACCAGACGCAGATTGCTGCTTGACACTTAGAAGGGCGTCCGCGGAG
>NZ_JALIQR010000028.1:0-1790 GCF_023634005.1 Bowdeniella massiliensis | reverse complement strand
CGACGCCCGGATTCGTGTAATTCGATCCAGCCCCCTGTGAGGCGCTTCGTGTTCGTCGCGTGCTGATGCGCACGAACGATCGTGGAGTCCACCGACAGTGACCAATCCACCAGCCCGGCCTCGTCCGTGGCGGTGCCCTCGGCGGCCATGCGGTGATGCCACGTCCATACCGTCTGCCACGGCCCGAACACCTCCGGCAGATCCCGCCACGCGATCCCGCACCGATACCGGTAGATGATGCCCTCGACCATCAGCCTCGCGTCCGAGAACGGCCGCCCCCGAGACCAAGACCATGATCCCGGTGCTGCAGGACTTCATGTCCACCCACCGGCTGGAAGACATCACTGTGGTCGCTGACGCAGGCATGGTCTCTGATGCCAACCGCAAAGCCATCGAGACCGCCAAGCTCTCCTACATCATCGGTGAGAAGCTGCCCGAGGTGCCCTACCCGATCCGCACCTGGATCGAGGAGAACCCCGACCAGGCCCCCGAGAACGGGATGATCCTGTCCTGGCCGGTCTATGAGGGCACCGCCGGGGCTCGGCGGAAGGCGATCACCTACTACCAGTACCGCGAACAGCGGGCCAAGCGGACCCTGCGCGGGATCGACCAGCAGGTCGCCAAGGCGAAGAAAGCCGTAGCGGGTAAGGCCCCGGTGAAGCGCAACAGGTTCGTTGGCATCGAAGGTGAGCGGCGGTTCCTGAAGGAAGAGATTGAGCAGAAGGCCCGTGATCTTGCCGGGTGGAAAGCCTACATCACCAACCTGGCACCCGAGACCGCCTCAGCCGACTACGTGATCGGGGCTTATCACCAGCTGTGGCACATCGAGAAAGCCTTCCGCATGTCGAAGCACGACCTGGCCGCCCGCCCGGTCTTCCACCGGCAGAAGGACTCCATCGATGCTCACCTGAGCATCGTGACCGCCGCCCTGGCCGTGGCCCAACGGCTGGAGACGCTCACCGGGTGGTCGCGGAAGAAATTCATCAGCACCGCCCGCCGGTACCGGGAAGTCACCCTGAACATCAACGGTCACCAGCTCACCGCCGAGACTGACCTGCCCGGGGACCTCACCACCGCCATCAACGCGATCCACTCAAGCAGCGCACCTGACTAACCTGAGCCAACTCGGGTTAGCGATAGGTGCGGATCTTTTGTCTGAAACCATTCGGCGCGGAGATGTGCCCGATATCCGCTGAGTTCAATCCGTAGCGGTTGCTATTTGGGGAGGATCAGTTGTCCCATGGTGAGGTTCCCCAGGGTGCCATGTCACGAGCGTCAGTCGGCGGTCACATTCGAGAGCAGCCACTCTTCACGGTCTGCGGATTGCCCGGGGCCGCCACCACCTGATCGAGGTGCTCAATGACTCCGTGTCAGTTGCAAGCAGGGTGGCCGACGCCTGGGGAGACCCATCCCGTGAGGCTGAGTTTAACTCAGTGGTCAACGATTGGCGTCAACGCTTCGTGGCGTGCCCGCCCCATGGGGTAGCGGCCGCAAGTCCGAGGTGGAACACCCCGAGTCCAGAAAGCCCTACAGCTGTAATTCGACTTGCGAGCAATGGCGTGAATCCTCTTCCAGTCAGGTTCAGTGTCAATGGTTCAGTTCTCTGCTTATAAGGGGGCACGTTGGTCGTGGTGAGTGCTAGGGCGTGTCTGAGAATTGCCAAGTCCAGGAGATGACGGCGTTGAGGATCACGGCCGCGCGGTAGACGATCGCGAGCTTGTCGTAGCGGGTGGCGAGTCCGCGCCATTGCTTGATGTGGCAGTAGCGACGCTCGATGACGTTGCGGTTGC
>NZ_JALIQR010000027.1:0-5305 GCF_023634005.1 Bowdeniella massiliensis | reverse complement strand
TGTGTGGTGGTTCCTTGATAACTCAACAGTGTGTCATTTTGTATTTTTTGTGATGCCATTTGGCCTGTGCTCGCCTTTTTTTGGTGGGTGTGGGTTGTTTTGTTTGGTTGGCTGCCCCTTTTTTTGGGGTGGTTGGCTGGGACATTATTTTTCGTATTTGGCTGATGGTTTTTGCTATTGGTTTTTTTGCGGAGAGTTTGATCCTGGCTCAGGACGAACGCTGGCGGCGTGCTTAACACATGCAAGTCGAACGGGATCCATTTCCGCTTGCGGTTTTGGTGAGAGTGGCGAACGGGTGAGTAACACGTGAGTAACCTGCCCCCTTCTTTGGGATAACTGCCGGAAACGGTGGCTAATACTGGATATTCAGCAATGGTCGCATGGTTGTTGTTGGAAAGGTTTTTCTGGTGGGGGATGGGCTCGCGGCCTATCAGCTTGTTGGTGGGGTGATGGCCTACCAAGGCGTTGACGGGTAGCCGGCCTGAGAGGGTGACCGGCCACACTGGGACTGAGACACGGCCCAGACTCCTACGGGAGGCAGCAGTGGGGAATATTGCACAATGGGGGAAACCCTGATGCAGCGACGCCGCGTGAGGGATGACGGCCTTCGGGTTGTAAACCTCTTTCAGTAGGGAAGAATTTGACGGTACCTGCAGAAGAAGCGCCGGCTAACTACGTGCCAGCAGCCGCGGTAATACGTAGGGCGCAAGCGTTGTCCGGAATTATTGGGCGTAAAGAGCTCGTAGGCGGCTTGTCGCGTCTGCCGTGAAAACCTGCAGCTTAACTGTGGGCTTGCGGTGGGTACGGGCTGGCTTGAGTGCAGTAGGGGAGACTGGAATTCCTGGTGTAGCGGTGGAATGCGCAGATATCAGGAGGAACACCGGTGGCGAAGGCGGGTCTCTGGGCTGTTACTGACGCTGAGGAGCGAAAGCATGGGGAGCGAACAGGATTAGATACCCTGGTAGTCCATGCCGTAAACGTTGGGCACTAGGTGTGGGGGCCAGTTCCATGGTTTCTGTGCCGTAGCTAACGCATTAAGTGCCCCGCCTGGGGAGTACGGCCGCAAGGCTAAAACTCAAAGGAATTGACGGGGGCCCGCACAAGCGGCGGAGCATGCGGATTAATTCGATGCAACGCGAAGAACCTTACCAAGGCTTGACATACACCGGAATGCTGCAGAGATGTGGCAGCCTTTGGGCTGGTGTACAGGTGGTGCATGGTTGTCGTCAGCTCGTGTCGTGAGATGTTGGGTTAAGTCCCGCAACGAGCGCAACCCTTGTCTCATGTTGCCAGCACGTGATGGTGGGGACTCATGAGAGACTGCCGGGGTTAACTCGGAGGAAGGTGGGGATGACGTCAAATCATCATGCCCCTTATGTCTTGGGCTTCACGCATGCTACAATGGCCGGTACAGTGGGTTGCGATCTCGTGAGGGTGAGCTAATCCCGTAAAGCCGGTCTCAGTTCGGATTGGGGTCTGCAACTCGACCCCATGAAGTCGGAGTCGCTAGTAATCGCAGATCAGCAACGCTGCGGTGAATACGTTCTCGGGCCTTGTACACACCGCCCGTCACGTCACGAAAGTTGGTAACACCCGAAGCTCACGGCCTAACCCTTTTGGGGGGAGTGGTCGAAGGTGGGACTGGCGATTGGGACGAAGTCGTAACAAGGTAGCCGTACCGGAAGGTGCGGCTGGATCACCTCCTTTCTAAGGAGACTGTTTGTCTCTAGTGCATCTCTTTTTGTTTTCATGCCTGCTTACGTGTGGGTGTGGGGGGTGTGCGGTTTTGTGGATGGAATCATCACGAAAAGGTTTTATACGAAATGGCATGCTGTTGGGTTGTGGGGGAATCGCCTGTGTGGTGGTTTTCTTGTGGCCCTGTCTGCTGGGTGCTCCTGTGTGGGGGTGTTCTGGTGGGTGTGGGTGGGTTGTTTGAGAACTGTATAGTGGACGCGAGTATCTTTTGGTCTAGTTTGTAAGAGCATTCGGTGAATGCCTTGGTACCAGAAGCCGAAGAAGGACGTTGTAGCCTGCGATATGCCTCGGGGAGTTGGCAAACGAGCTGTGATCCGAGGGTGTCCGAATGGGGAAACCTGGCCAGAGTTGTGTCTGGTTACCAGCGCTTGAATTGATAGGGCGTTGGGGGGAACGCGGGGAAGTGAAACATCTTAGTACCCGTAGGAAGAGATATTCCGTGAGTAGTGGCGAGCGAAAGCGGAGGAGGCTAAACTGCGTGCGTGTGATACCCGGCAGGGGTTGCGTGCGTGGGGTTGTGGGGCCTGTTGTCATCATGCTGCCGCGTGGTGGGCAAGTGAGAAAGCTGTGGTGTAGTCGAAGGGTCTGGGAAGGCCTGGCGTAGTGGGTGATACCCCCGTAGGCGAAATGCTGCAGTCTTGCTAGATAGTGTTCCCAAGTAGGACGGGGCCCGTGAAATCCCGTGTGAATCTGCCCAGACCACTGGGTAAGCCTAAATACTTTCTGGTGACCGATAGTGGATAGTACCGTGAGGGAATGGTGAAAAGTACCCCGGGAGGGGAGTGAAATAGTACCTGAAACCGGATGCTTACAATCCGTCAGAGCCTCCTTGGTTGGGGTGATGGCGTGCCTTTTGAAGAATGAGCCTGCGAGTTAGTGGCATGTGGCGAGGTTAACCCGTGTGGGGTAGCCGTAGCGAAAGCGAGTGTGAAGAGCGCGTGTGAGTCGCATGTTCTAGACCCGAAGCGAAGTGATCTACCCATGGGCAGGTTGAAGCGATGGTAAGACGTCGTGGAGGACCGAACCCACCTAGGTTGAAAACTGGGGGGATGACCTGTGGGTAGGGGTGAAAGGCCAATCAAACTTCGTGATAGCTGGTTCTCCCCGAAATGCATTTAGGTGCAGCGTCGTATGTAGGTTTGCTGGAGGTAGAGCTACTGGATGGCTGATGGGCCCCACCGGGTTACTGACGTCAACCAAACTCCGAATGCCAGTGAAATTTTTGTGCGGCAGTGAGACTGCGGGGGATAAGCTTCGTAGTCGAGAGGGAAACAGCCCAGATCATCAGCTAAGGCCCCTAAGCGTGTGCTAAGTGGGAAAGGATGTGGAGTTGCATAGACAACCAGGAGGTTGGCTTAGAAGCAGCCACCCTTGAAAGAGTGCGTAATAGCTCACTGGTCAAGTGATTCTGCGCCGATAATGTAGCGGGGCTAAGTACACCGCCGAAGCTGTGGCAATGACACGTGTGTGTTGTTGGGTAGGGGAGCGTCGTGCACTGCGATGAAGCGGCCAAGTGATTGTGTCGTGGAGTGTGTACGAGTGAGAATGCAGGCATGAGTAACGAATGACGGGTGAGAAACCCGTCCGCCGAATGACCAAGGGTTCCAGGGCCAGGTTAATCCGCCCTGGGTAAGTCGGGACCTAAGGCGAGGCCGTCAGGCGTAGTCGATGGACAAGGAGTTGATATTCTCCTACCGGCAAAGCACCGCCCGTACCGAGCCCAGTGATGCTAAGCACCCAAGACTGCTATTGTCTCCTTCGGGAGGTGGTGGTGGTTGCGCGTGTGACCCGATCTGGTAGTAGGTAAGCGTAGTAACAGGGGTGACGCAGGAAGGTAGCCCGGCGCACTTAATGGCAATGTGTGTCTAAGGATGTAGCACGAGGTGTAGGCAAATCCGCGCCTCATATAAGTGTGAGATCTGATGGTGGCCCCATTTTTGGGGGATAACAGGGTGATCCTATGCTGCCGAGAAAAGCCTCGACGCGAGGTGTGAGCCGCCCGTACCCTAAACCGACTCAGGTGGTCAAGTAGAGAATACTAAGGCGATCGAGATAATCATGGTTAAGGAACTCGGCAAAATGCCCCCGTAACTTTGGAAGAAGGGGGGCCCACCTGGTGAAAACCCTTTGACGGGTTTAGCTGGTGTGGGCCGCAGAGACCAGGGAGAAGCGACTGTTTATCAAAAACATAGGTCCGTGCGAAGTCGCAAGACGCTGTATACGGACTGACGCCTGCCCGGTGCTGGAAGGTTAAGAGGACCGGTTAATCACGCCTTGTGTGTGGTGAAGCTGAGAATTTAAGCCCCAGTAAACGGCGGTGGTAACTATAACCATCCTAAGGTAGCGAAATTCCTTGTCGGGTAAGTTCCGACCTGCACGAATGGCGTAACGACTTCTCCGCTGTCTCAACCATGAACTCGGTGAAATTGCACTACGAGTAAAGATGCTCGTTTCGCGCAGCAGGACGGAAAGACCCCGGGACCTTTACTATAGCTTGGTATTGGTGTTCGATGCGGTTTGTGTAGGATAGGTGGGAGACTGTGAAGCATCCACGTCAGTGGGTGTGGAGTCATCGTTGAAATACCACTCTGATCGTATTGAATGTCTAACCTCGGTCCGTGATCCGGATCAGGGACAGTGCCTGGTGGGTAGTTTAACTGGGGCGGTTGCCTCCTAAAGAGTAACGGAGGCGCTCAAAGGTTCCCTCAGCCTGGTTGGTAATCAGGTGTTGAGTGTAAGTGCACAAGGGAGCTTGACTGTGAGACGGACGTGTCGAACAGGGACGAAAGTCGGAACTAGTGATCCGGCCATGGCTTGTGGAAGCGTGGTCGCTCAACGGATAAAAGGTACCCCGGGGATAACAGGCTGATCTTGCCCAAGAGTTCATATCGACGGCATGGTTTGGCACCTCGATGTCGGCTCGTCACATCCTGGGGCTGGAGTAGGTCCCAAGGGTTGGGCTGTTCGCCCATTAAAGTGGTACGCGAGCTGGGTTCAGAACGTCGTGAGACAGTTCGGTCCCTATCCGCTGCGCGCGCAGGAAACTTGAGAAGGCCTGTCCCTAGTACGAGAGGACCGGGACGGACGAACCTCTGGTGTGCCAGTTGTACCGCCAGGTGCATGGCTGGTTAGCTACGTTCGGTAAGGATAACCGCTGAAAGCATCTAAGCGGGAAGCCTGCTTCAAGATAAGGTTTCCATCCACCATTTGGTGGTGAAGGCCCCCTACAGACCATGGGGTTGATAGGCCGGAAGTGTACGCACAGTAATGTGTTCAGCTGACCGGTACTAATGGCCAAAAACTAGCCAAACACTCGCGTCCCTATACGGTTCCCAAACCACCCAAACACAAATAGACCCATCCCGTCATGGGTCCCCCACAAACGTACGGCGGCCATAGCGGAGGGGAAACGCCCGGCCCCATTCCGAACCCGGAAGCTAAGCCCTCCAGCGCCGATGGTACTGCACCCGAGAGAGTGTGGGAGAGTAGGACACCGCCGACACCACCCAAACCCGGTGGCCCCACCAACAAGGTGGGGCCACCGGCATAT
>NZ_JALIQR010000026.1:0-5677 GCF_023634005.1 Bowdeniella massiliensis | reverse complement strand
AGATGGAGGCCCTCAGATGTGTGAAACGGTATCTCGCACGAGAAATGTTTTACACTCTGAAAGCTCGCACCGCGGTCATCAACCAGACGCAGATTGCTGCTTGACACTTAGAAGGGCGTCCGCGGAGGTCAATTTCGAAGCAGGAGCTTCCAACACGCGCTCAAACGTTCGGGTTTGCGGGGCTCGATGGGGCGAGTGGGCGCGTGTGGAGATAACGCGGCGATGGAATCGTTCTTCAGTCTGTTGCAGAAGAACGTGCTCGATCGAAAGTCGTGGGGCACCCGTGAGGAGCTCAGGCTCGCGATTGTGCACTGGATCGAGGCGCGGTATCACCGCAAACGTCGGCAGCGTCGGCTGGGGAAGCTGACACCGGTCGAGTTCGAGAGCATAATGATGGATGCCGTCGCTTTGGCGGCATGAACCCCGGACTCAAGCAAACCTTCAGCAGACCCCAGCGCATCGTCGAAGCCCAGCGCATGGGTATCGGAGTGTTGATCCCTGGCGACCAAGATTGGCCGTCCGCGCTCGACGATCTTGGTGATGGGCGACCATACGTCCTGTGGACTCGTGGCGCTTCCTCGTTCCTGGCGCGACCGCTCCGCGAGTTTGTCACGATCACCGGCGCCAGGGCCGCGACGTCCTACGGCGAGCACGTGGCCGGAGAACTGGCTTCCGACCTCGCCAACGCTGAGCGGGTCGTGGTTGCGGGCGGTGCGTACGGCATCGAAGGAGCTGCCCATCGAGCGGCCCTGGCATCCGGTGGCGACACGATCGCGGTCATGGCGAACGGCGTTGATCGCCCCTACCCGATGGGTCACCGCGAGCTACTTGAGCGAGTGGCGGACCTCGGCCTCATGGTCAGCGAGGTTCCACCCGGTGCCGTGCCTACGCGCCACCGCTTCCTCGCTCGGGCGCGGCTGATGGCCGCTCTATCGGCCGCAACAGTGGTCGTCGAGGCCGGAGCACGCTCCGGTTCTCTGGCCGTCGCGCAACGCGCTCATGAGCTTGGTCGCATCGTGGGTGCCGTTCCAGGACCAATCACGAGCGCAACGAGCGTCGGCTCAAATCATCTGCTCGCTGAAAGGCTTGCGCGAGTCATTTCCCATGCGGATGACGTGGTCCGACGCAGCGAGAAGGCGGAAACGAAGTCACTCAGTCCTGGGACGAGCGCGCATTCGCTACATCAACGTCGCGACCTACCCTTGGACCGCGAGGCTCGACGCGATCTCTAGGTTGGCAGGATCACCACGGTGCTCGCGCACCTTGGCTGGACCTGGCTAGACCTCAATTACTGCGGCCACCTGCTGATAGACCGGTGTCCACAAATCAACTTCGACCTCGGGAGCCTCGATGCTGACAACGAGTGAGTAGTTGACGCCGTTATCGCTCTGATCCATCTTTGGCCGGTTCTTCCACCACCCCGCGACTGGGTACACGACGACAGCTTCCTTGGCGGCGAGGTCGGCGGCTGATCCCGTCCAGATGTCGGTGTGGAGGGAACCAGACGACGTCTGCTGGTCACGTCCGAACAGCCAGCCAGTCTCGGTGTTGAGAGCCAGCGGCTTCTCGCCTTCCTCGCGGGCCTGCTTGTTGACACGTTGGCGGAACGCGTCGAGGTTGTCCTCGGGTCGCTTCATGGCGAAACGCAACCCATGAGAGGGGTAGACGTATCGCCCGGTCCACCCACGACTCGATGGGTTCGGCTCCACAAAGTACGAGAGTGTGACACGCAGCTGGACTTCGGTCTCGCCAAGTGCTGACAACGCGTCGATAGGCCACGGCAGGCGGTGCAAGTTCATTTCACGGGATTTGCCGCTGCTGGAGTTACCGTCGCGTTCGTAAGGGTGGATCACAGCCTCATCCACCAGCGTCAATGCGTTGATGGCGCTGCGCGTGGCGCGTTCCAGACTGGGCACTCCCATGCCATAGCGGCGCAGCAGCTTGACTGCGGCCCCCTTCGTGGTGGTCGCGTCGATGCGTGTCCGCATCGCACTGGTCCACTCTGCGGAGTGGACGATCAAGGCACGGATCGTTTCCGGTCTCAAGTGAGGGTACGCCGCACGAATGTCGGCTGCGACGGCCGCTACGTGGGCCGTTGCCGCTGAGGTATCTCGGGTGGTCGTGAAGTAGCCCTCACCTGGATGTTGCAGGCGAGTGGTGAGGATCGCGAGGTTCTCCGGAGTATCTACATCGGTGCCGTCTGGGGTACGAGCGAGGTTTCCGCCAGGTGCGACGACGTCGGGTTTGAACGGCCAACGCTTCTGGTCGAAGGACACCGAAGTGCGGCTGGTCGGTGAGAGTTCACCACGGGCGGCGATTGGCACGTACCCCGCGAAGACATCTGGGGCGTGGTCCATTGCGTCATGTTGGGCGTAGGCTCCGACGACGAGCGCATTCCACGCTTGCGCAGGGTCTTCGACGCCCTCCGCGTCGCTGCGGTCGAGGTGATCGTCTTCGGCCCGCACATCACGGATGTTTCCAGCTGAGACCACGAAGAGTCGGGGCGTTGGTTCTTCGTCTCGGTTCAGGTAGGTGAACTTGGGAACGCTATCGTCGATAGCCCGACCGTAGGTCAGGGCATCGATCGTGGCTGACCACGCGGTTGGACGCCCTGCTTCCTGCATTGGACGGTCCTCGACGCGGTGTCCCGGGTTCGGTGCAGCTGCTGGCGCGGTGATAGCCAACATGAACACCCGAGAACGATCCTGCGCGGAAATCTCTGGCTGATCCACCGCTCGTGCGGTCACCGCCCCGTACACGTCAGGATCGTTGCTGCCCGTGTCAGGGAGCAACTTAACGGATTCGAGCCTGTGCCCAAGACGAACGCCGTGCTGCGAGCTGATGGCCGCCTGTAAGTCTCGGTAGAGCGCGAGGCCCGCCATCTCGGTGCCATGCCCATGGATCGCCACATCTTTGCGCCAGCTCGGCTCAACCGCGTGCAGGTCATCGGCTGCAAGCGAATCTTCCAACAGCGGATGCCCGGCTTGAACGCCTCGATCAAGGATGCACACCACAGGCGCGTCAGCTCCTGCGTGCTCAACTCGCGATTGCAGCTCACTCACCCAGTCACGCTGTTCAAATGCGGACAGACTCGGAAGGAAAGAGGCTACTTCGTGAGGACGGCGCAACTCAGCGATGTCATCAATGCTCCGGAAGGTCATGGCGAGTTGCTCGCTGGTGGCGCGGATGAGTACGACCGTTCGGTCACCGAATCCGAGGTAGTGATCGCTCACCGGGAGGCTGTGCTGCCGGGCGTACTCTGTCAGCCGCTCGTACTCTCTACCGTCGCCAGCTCTGAGCCATAGCTCCCACCACCGAGACTGGGTTGGGTCGGTTGGGTACTCGTCGGCAGGGTCTGTCCACAACTCCCGGATCGTTGCACGGCGAATAGACGCAATTCCTTCGATGAGGGTCGCATTGTTTGGCTTACCCTCCACTACTTCAGCAGTCTCCACGTACTGCTCAAGCTTCTTGAGAAAGAACTCCTTCTGCCCATCCGGGATAAAGACCGTCGCGTTTACTACCTCACCAGCGTGCGTCATCTCCGCTTGGACCGCAACAAGCTCTGGCTGTGAACCGGGCCGGCGCGATTCCAAACTCTCAAACATCAAGTCGAGGCCGGGAAACGAAGTGAAGGTGAGGTAGGTCCCGGTGGTCTCCGGCTCATCTGTTGGGGGTTCCCAAGCAGCCTCGAACTCCTCGGTTAGGCGTTTCCCATGCTCGCTGCGGCTGCCGCTAAAACCACCGCCCCGACTTGGTACCGGCGTCGAAATGGGCGTGAACGACTCAGACGCGGGCGGCGTCGGCACAAAGATGTGCGGGCGGTCTCGTTCAGCCATCTCCGTTAGGTTGCCCTGTCCGTCCGACGGTGGGAACGAGGACGTTCTTCTAGCGCGATGACGACATCATCGGTTCGCACCCGGGTGCGATCGCTGAGGATGGTTCGCTTGGCGGCATTCTCGGCGGCAGTGGCTATCTCGGCATGACTCAGGCCGCGGGCCGCCGGAATGATGCGTGTCCAACTCAAGCTGTAGATCTGAAAAGACGCCAGTCGATTCTTGATGACCGACTCCACCGCAGCATCGTCGGGTAGCGCGAAGTCCATCACCGTATCGAATCGACGGAACAGCGCGTTGTCCAACAAGCTGGGGTGGTTCGTCGCTGCAATGATGACGCTGTCTGACGTGTCCTCTTCGAGGAACTGAAGGAACGAGTTGAGCACTCGACGAATCTCACCAACATCATTCTGTGCGGCACGGTCGCCGCCGAGTGCGTCAACTTCATCGAAGAGGTAGACCCCTCGCGTCTGCGCCAGTGCGTCGAACACAAGACGGAGTTTCGCGGCTGTCTCACCCATGAATTTCGTCAACACCGTGTCCAGCCTGATCGAGAACAGCGGAAGTCCGAGTTCCCCGGCGATCACACGCGCGGTGGAGGTCTTTCCGGTGCCAGGCGGCCCTGTGAGCAGGAGGCGCCGAGCGGGGGTCAGGCCATGTCGGGCAAGCGCGTCACGCTGCCGCTGCTCTAGCAACACATGCGTCAGTCGTTCTTGGAGTCTGTCCGTCAACACGAGGTCACTCAGCCTGGCCTCGGGGTACGAGACATTCAGCAACGCCCCCAGTTCGCCCTTTGGCTGAGGGAACGGAACGACCGCGGCGATACGCGCCCGCTGACCTGATCGCTCACGGAGGTCGTTTACGAGATCGCGAAGCTCCTGAGCGAATTTCGACTGCCCGGCACGGGCAGCTTTGGCCGCGACCTGCATGGCAACGGCGTAGAACTGCGGGTCATCACCGTCAGCGTGGCTCTTCACGAGCGCCTTGACCTGATCGTTGGTCGCCATCAGGAGACCTCCTCTCAGTCGCACGCCTCCAAAGCCGGGTGTTGATGCTCCAAGCCTACCGGTAGCAGCCTCTCGGGGCAGGGAGCACCTGCCGCTAGAGATCAAGGTCATGCCGGATGATCCCGTCCAACATGAGTGGTCCGTCCAATCAGACTGAACGACAACATCCTCCGCTGATCGCAGGACCATCGGAGGAGTCACAGCAGGCGACCGAGTGACCCTTGCTCGACCGGGCGACGCCCGCCACCTGCCGCGTGAGCACGGGCGACCTCGTCTGCCTGTATGACTGCGGCTCGTGCTCGGGCCGCATCGATCTTCTGGGCAGTCGATTCGGGTCGGGCGCCGAGGGGTGCGTCGTCGGTGATGCGGTAGCGGTCTCGGTAGGCGGCGACTACGCGGGCGGCCTTGCGCCAAATCGCCGCTCGTCGTCGGTCGTTCGGCTGCGCTCCAAGGGCCCTCGTCCACGGCACGCTCTCGGTCAGTGCGCCGTCGAGTACGGCGTCGGCGCGTGCTTCGATCAGTGCTTCTCGCTCGTCGAGTGCTGCACGCATCTCGGCGTCCGCTACGCGATTCGCTTGTGGGATGAGGCCGGCGATGAGTTGCGGCGGTGTCCGGGTTCGTCCTGATCCTGCCGGTCGTGCGGTCGCTGGTTCGACACGGTAATGGAGGACGGCAGCGATGTCGTCGGCGTCGCCGAACCCTCGCGCGGGACTGTCAGATAAACGGTGTGTGGGTCCGGCCTGATCCGAAAGGAGATGGCCGTGACTGACACGACCGATGCCGTCATCGCTAATGACGAGATGATTGATCCCGTGACCGGAGAGATCATCAATC
>NZ_JALIQR010000025.1:0-11662 GCF_023634005.1 Bowdeniella massiliensis | reverse complement strand
GGGCGGTCCGGGCTCGCGGGCACTTCCCGAACGAGGCCGCGGCGATCAAGTGCCTGTATCTGGTGACGCGTTCGCTTGACCCCAGCGGCGGAGGCCGGGCACGCTGGGTGATGAGGTGGAAGCCTGCACTAAACGCGTTCGCGATCACCTTCGCCGGACGGTTCGACAGGACCACCCACTAATGAAAACCGCCGGACCCTACACACCGTTCATCGGACAGACCCCGAGTATGGGGCGGCGAGCGGGCGTTGCGGCGGTTACGCGATCGCGGCCAAGAGTTCGTTGCAGGCTTGTTCGCAGGCCCGGCAGGCTTCGGCGCAGACGCGGCAGTGCTCGTGGTGGCCGGCGTGCTGCTCGCACTCGTCGCCGCAGGACTTGCACGCCTGGGCGCAGGCCTGGACCTGGGCTCGGGTGAGGTTGGCGTCGTAGCCGGTGTGCCGGGACAGGACGCGGGCGGTGGTGGCGCAGATGTCGGCGCAGTCGAGGTTGGAGCGGATGCACTTGCGCAGCTCGGCCACCGTCTCCTCGCTGAGGCAGGCATCGGCGCAGGCGGTACATGCCTGGGCGCACGCCACGAGCGTGTCGACGGTGCGGGCGAGCAGATCTCGATCGAGGTTGATCTCGGCCGGATAGGTGTTCATCATCTCGGCGGTCTTCATGGCTTGCTCCCTAGTGTGGTCGGTTGCGACGCCGATACGGACTGCGGCATCGCAGGTGCCCTTACGAGGCTAGTAGTAACGATAGGCAAGCGCATCCCCGCTGCCCGGTAAAGCCATGAAGGTTCCATGAAGAATGGCGACTCGGGCTACGGGGCTGTTCCTTGGCGCGTCTGTTCGGACCGTTCCGGCTGGACGAAGGCTCATGCGGGACCTGGGTATCGGCAGGCTCGCATCGCCTGCCTCACGCTTCGAGCTGAAGGGTGGTGAGGCAGGTAGCCTCCTCGTCGCTGCTAGAGAAGGCGCTCTGGCCGGTGAGCCCGCCGTAAGTGACCTCGATGGTGCCGTCGACGTCCCGCGGGAGCCAGAAGCCGACGAAGCCGTTGTCGAACGTGGTCACCTGCTCATCGACGAGGACCTCGCCAGCCTCGTCGACGATGCGCACACCGATGTCCTCGTTGGCCAGCTCACCACGGCAGGTGGTCAGGGAGTGGTAGTAACACTCGTGGGTCTGATCGACATAGGGGGCAACGGCCAGGTAGAACCCGCCCTCACCCAGCGGGACCGCGACCTCGTGCTCGGCATCGGCGAGGAGCAGGTGGTCCGCGCGCACGGAGGCCATGAGGTCGGTCGGGCGATCGGCCACGGGCACGCGATCGAGGTGGTCGACGATCTGCGCCCCGTCCATGCCGTCCAGGTCATGCGCGGCAAGGAAGTCGGCCTGGTCGGTGGTGATGGCCGGTGTGCTGGCCGGTGTCTGGTCGGTCTCGGGTGCGGTGGTGGAGCAGCCGGCGAGCGTCACAAGGAGCGCCCCGGCCACTGCGATCAGGCGTAGTTTCACCCGCCCTATTCTGCCGTACGGCCAATCCGCCCGCCCAGGCCCTGTGTCCTACATCGGTTCACCAACCCTCGCCTCTGTCCGTCGCATTGAGGCTGCCTGGCGTCGAGTGGGGTGCCGCTCTTGGAGAATGGGGTCATGACTGTTATGACCCATGATCGCCAGCTGCCTCGGGTGCTGGTCGTCGATGACGAGACGCCGTTGGCACGGCTGGTGAGCGCCTACCTCGAACGTGACGGGTTCGCGGTCGAGATGGCCGCGGACGGCACGCTGGCTGTGGAGTCGGTGCGGCGCTGGGACCCGGCCGTGGTGGTGCTGGACCTGGGCCTGCCCGGGATGGACGGGATCGAGGTGTGCCGGGCGGTGCGTGCCTTCTCAGACTGCTACATCGTGATGCTCACCGCCCGGGTGGAGGAGACCGACAGGCTGATCGGACTGGCAGTCGGGGCGGATGACTACGTGATCAAGCCTTTCAGCCCCAGGGAGTTGGTGGCCCGGGTCCGGGCGATGCTGCGCCGGCCCCGGGCCAGCGGCGAGGCGGTGATCGAGGTCGGCGCACTGAGGGTGGATGTGGCCGGCCGTGAGGTTCACGTGAACGGTGAGCCGGTGGACCTGACTCGAATCGAGTTCGACGTGCTCGCCGCGCTGGCGGCCCAGCCGCAGGTGGTATTCGCCCGCCGGGAGTTGATCGAGGAGGTGTGGGGGCCGGACTGGGTGGGCGACGACCACCTGGTCGATGTCCACATCGGCCACGTGCGCCGCAAGCTGGGAGACGACGCGGCCGATCCGGTGTTCATCAAGACGGTGCGCGGGGTGGGCTACCGGATGGGCACCGGCCGGTGAGGGCACAGCGGTGGGGGCTGGGCACTCGGCTGCTGCTGGCCACCGTGGCGGTGGTGCTGGTCGGTGTCGGCACGGCGTGGCTGGTCGCCGCCAGTCTCGGACCGCGGATCTTCCACGAGCATATGGTCGCCGGCCAGGCAGCGGATGAGCCGGTAGTGCATCACGCCGAGTGGGCCTTCCGCGGGGATCGCGGTCGTGCTCTACCTGCTGTTCGGCTGGTGGCAGAAGACCACAGCATCGCCACTGATGGACCTTTCGCTGCTCGGCAGGCGTCCAGTGTTCTCCGGTGTGTTCGTGCTCGGGATTGCCACCGCGCTGATGGTCGCGGTGTTCTTCCTCGGCACCTTCTACTTCCAGCAGTTCGCCGGATACGGACCGCTGGTCACGGGTCTGCGGTTCCTGCCCATCCCTTTGGCGACGATCGCCGGGGCGCAGGTGGCCGGGCGGCTCGTCGGCAAGCTCGGCGCCCGCAAGCTCGGCGTGATCGGCATGGTCGTCGGCGCGATCGGACTACTCGTCCCCGCGCTGTGGGCCACGACTGTGACCACCACCATCGGGATCAGCTTCGGGGCGCTGGGGATCGGGATGCTCTTCGTTGTTGCCTCTGTCACCGCGCTCGGGCAGGTCGCACCCGAGGAAGCAGGCATCGCCTCGGGGCTGTTGAGCACGTTCCACGAGATGGGTGCTTCGGTCGGTGTCGCCAGCGTCTCCAGCATCGCCGTGGTCAGTGTCGTCGGAGGCGGTGATACCGGGTTCCGGCAGGCGTTCCTGGCAGCGGCGATCGGCGCGATCGCCGCCGCCATCATCGCCAGCATCGCGATCCCCGGCCGCGCCCGCAGCACATCAGAAGCCAGCGAAGCGACCGTCACTTGATGCATACCCCTTAGGGGTATAGGGTAGTAAAGACAACCACAATGAAGGGAGCACGAATCATGAGCACGACGACGGAGTACCAGGTGACCGGAATGAGCTGCGGACACTGCGAAGGGGCGATCCGCGCCGAGGTGTCCCAGATCCCCGGTGTCACCGACATCGAGGTCAGCGCGGCCAGCGGCCGGCTGGCCGTGAGCGCCGAGCAGCCGGTCGACGACAGCGCGGTGCTTGCCGCGGTCGACGAGGCCGGTTACCAAGCAGCCAGGAGCTGACAATGCGGGCACCGGCACGGCTCGGTCTGTACGGGCTGGCCCTGGTGGCCGTGTTCGCCGGGGCGGGGTTCACGGCGAACACGGTCGTCCCCGAGGAGACCGTGCAGAACTGGACAGAAGAGACGACAGTGAACGACCACGCAGGAGACGACATGGGAACCAGTGAGAGCGGCCATGCGATGGAGGACGCCTCGCTGGGTCTCGGGCTGGCCCAGGACGGGTATCAACTCACCACCGTGGGCGCCCCCGGCCAGACCGGGAGCGAGGGCGAGCTGTCCCTCACGGTCATCGGCCCGGACGGGAGCCCGGTGACGGACTTCGAGCCGGACCATGACAAGGAGCTGCACCTGATCGCGGTGCGGGCCGACGGGCAGCACTTCCGCCACGTCCACCCCGAGCGCGATGCCGAGGGCGCCTGGTCGATCCCCTGGGAATGGCAGGCCGCGGGTTCGTACCGGGTCTTCGCGGACTTCGTCCCGTCCGAGGCCGGTGAGGGCGTGACCTTGTCCACCTCGGTGCAGGTGGCCGGCAACTACGCCCCTGCACCGCCGACCGAGCAGGTCACCACGACCACTGTCGATGGCTTTGAGGTCAGCGTAGAAGGCGACCTCCTCGCGGGCGAGTCCTCAGCACTGACCATGACGATCAGCCGTGACGGTGAGCCCGTCACCGAGCTGGAGCCGTACCTGGGTGCCTTCGGACATCTGGTGGCCCTGCGTGGCGGTGACCTGGCCTATCTGCACGTCCACCCCCACGGCGAGGAGCCCCAGGCGGGTGAGACCTCCGGGCCACAGATCGTCTTCGAGGCCACCGCACCGACAGCGGGCCGGTACCTGCTGTACCTGGACTTCCAGGTCGACGGGCAGGTCCACACCGCCCCGCTGGTCCTGGACACCACCACCGGACCGGGTGTCGGTCACGACAACGGAGGCGCGGACTCCGAAGGAGCGGACTCCGAAGGCGAGCAGGAAGAAGGAGGCGGCCATGACCACGGCTGAGAACACCACCAGCACCGGTAGTGTCGAGTTGCAGATCGGTGGGATGACCTGTGCCTCCTGCGCCAACCGGATCGAGAAGAAGCTCAACAAGCTCGACGGCATCACGGCCAGCGTCAACTACGCCACGGAGAAGGCCAGGGTCACCGGACCAGAGGGTCTGGACCCGCAGACGCTGATCGCCGAGGTGGAGAAGACCGGGTACACCGCCGCGCTCCCCGCCCCGCCGAAGGGCTCCACGCAGTCCGGAGGGGACGAGAGCGAGTCGCCCGAGGATGCCGAACTGCGCAGCCTGCGCCAGCGTCTCATCGGCGCCGCCGTGCTCGCGGTTCCGGTGATCGCGATGGCGATGATCCCCGCGCTCCAGTTCGACTACTGGGGCTTCGCCTCCCTCGTCCTGGCCGCGCCCGTGGTGGTCTGGGCCGGGTGGCCGTTCCACCGGGCGGCGTGGATTAACCTCAAGCACGGCACGGCGACGATGGACACCCTGATCTCGGTCGGCACGACCGCGGCCCTGCTGTGGTCGATCGTCGCGCTGTTCTTCGGCACCGCCGGCCAGCCCGGCGTGGTCCATCCCTTCGAGCTGACGATCTCCCGCACCGACGGGCTCGGGCACATCTACCTCGAAGTCGCCGCCGGGGTGATCACGTTCATCCTGCTGGGCCGCTACTTCGAGAAGCGCTCCAAGCGCCGCGCCGGCGCTGCCCTGCGCGCCCTGCTCGAACTCGGCGCGAAGGACGTGACGATCCTGCGCGAGGGCAAGGAGCAGCGCATCCCCATCGAGGAGCTGTCCGTCGGCGATGAGTTCGTCGTCCGTCCGGGCGAGAAGATCGCCACCGACGGGGTGATCACCTCCGGCAGCTCCGCGATCGACGCCTCCATGCTCACCGGCGAGTCCGTGCCGGTCGAGGTCACCGAAGGCGACACCGTCACCGGTGCCACTGTCAACGCCGGCGGCCGGCTCGTCGTCCGGGCCACTCGCGTGGGCTCGGATACCCAGCTGGCGCAGATGGCCCAGCTGGTCGAGGACGCCCAGTCCGGCAAGGCCGAGATCCAGCGGCTGGCCGACCGGGTCTCCGGTGTGTTCGTGCCGATCGCGATCGCCATCGCCGTGGCCACCCTCGGCGCCTGGATCGGTGCCGGCTTCCCACTGGCCGCGGGGTTCACCGCGGCGGTGGCGGTGCTGATCATCGCCTGCCCCTGCGCCCTCGGCCTGGCCACCCCGACCGCTCTGCTGGTCGGCACCGGGCGGGGCGCGCAGATGGGGGTGCTCATCAAGGGTCCTGAGGTCCTGGAGTCGACTCGGAAGATCGACACGATCGTGCTGGACAAGACCGGCACCGTCACCACCGGGAAGATGACCCTGACTGATGTCATCACCGCCGACGGGGTCGAGCGGGCCGAACTGCTGCGCCTGGCAGGCGGCCTGGAGGATGCCTCCGAGCACCCCATCGCCCAGGCCATCGCCAAGGGCGCCACTGTCGAGGTCGGCGAACTGCCCACCCCCGAGTCCTTCGAGAACATCGAGGGCCGCGGCGTCCAGGGCATCGTCGGTGGGCACGCGGTGCTGGCCGGGCGCGAGACTCTGCTGGCCGAATGGTCCCAGCATCTCGACGCGGACCTTCGGGCTGCGAAGCAGGCGGCGGAGGCCGAGGGCAAGACCGCGATCGTGGTCGGCTGGGACGGCACCGCTCGCGGTGTGCTGGTGGTCTCGGACGAGATCAAGCCGACCAGCGCGCAGGCCATCAGGCAGTTCAAGGAGCTCGGCCTTACCCCGGTGCTGCTCACCGGGGACAACAAGACCGTCGCCGATCAGGTCGCCGCCCAGGTCGGCATCGACCAGGTGATCGCCGAAGTACTGCCCAAGGACAAGGTCGATGTCGTCGCCCGGCTCCAGGACGAGGGCAAGACCGTCGCGATGGTCGGCGATGGCGTCAACGACGCCCCCGCCCTGGCCCAGGCCGACCTGGGGCTGGCGATGGGCACCGGCACCGACGTCGCGATCGAGGCGGCCGACATCACCCTGGTCCGCGGCGACCTGCGGGCAGCAGCGGATGCCATCCGGCTGTCCCGGCGCACGCTGCGCACGATCAAGACGAACCTGTTCTGGGCCTTTGCCTACAACACCGCCGCGATCCCGCTGGCCGCGTTCGGGCTGCTCAACCCGATGCTCGCCGGCGCCGCGATGGCCCTGTCCAGCGTCTTCGTGGTCTCCAACAGTCTGCGCCTGCGCAGCTTCACGTCCCGCGCCGACGAAGCACCAGCAGACATCGCGCCGGCCAGGCGTGAGCGCAAACTGGCCTCTGCCTGAGCTGAGGCACCACAACGACCGAAAACCGCACCATGAAAAGGACAAGCACATGACAACGCATCACCACCACGGACACGACGACAACCACGGACACGACCACGCACCCGCAGCAGACGCGCTCGCCCAGGCCAGCGCGGAGGACATCACCGAATGCCCCGTCATGGTCGGCACGACCGTGATCAAGTCCCAGGCTGAGGAAGTGGACCTGTACCGCGACTACAACGGCCAGCGCTACTGGTTGTGCTGCGACGCCTGCGGCCCGCTCTTCGACGCAGACCCCGAGCGCTACACCGCCGCGTAACCCCCACCCGAGAAGCGAGAACCCGGCCCGGGGGTTGCGCGAGCGCCGACGAGCCGGGTTCTCCTTCACTCGCCACATACCCGTACCGGGTAACAGATAGGAACATGATGACGCGCCCCGATCACCACCGAACATCAGCATCAGCCGCTCCCGAGCAACACGCAGACCATCCCGGCACGCGCTCGGGCCGCACCGATCACAGCGACGAGCACTCCGGTGGCGAGGGCCACGCCCACCACCATCACGCGCCTGCCGAGCACGGCAGTGCAGACCATGACCCTGCACACCGTGACGAGCACACTGGCCATCATGGCGGTCACGGTCAGGCTGGCCAGCACCACGCAAGGCACGAGGACCACGCTGGTCACGATCAGGCCGGCCAGCACCACGCCGGGCACGAGGACCACGGTGGTCACGCAGGCCACGGCGACCACGTCGGTCAGTTCAAGCGACTCTTCTGGATCATGCTGGTCCTGGCGGTACCAGTGGTGGGCTTCAACGAGATGTTCGCTGACCTCCTGGGTTACCAGCTCCCCGACGCCGGATGGGTGTGGTGGGTCTCCCCGGTCCTGGGCACCGTGATGTATGTCTGGGGCGGCCGGCCGTTCCTGACCGGCGCGGTCTCCGAGATCCGCGCCCGCCAACCCGGCATGATGCTTCTCATTGGCCTGGCGATCACCGTGGCGTTCATCGCCTCCTGGGGCGCGAGCCTGCGAATTCTGGATCATGAGCTGAACTTCTGGTGGGAACTGGCACTGCTGGTGGTCATCATGCTGCTGGGCCACTGGATCGAGATGCGTTCCCTGGCGCAGACCACCTCCGCTCTCGATTCCTTGGCGGCCCTGCTGCCCGATGAGGCCGAGAAGATCGACGGCGACGACGTGGTCACCGTCCCTCCGGCCGACCTCGCGGTCGGTGACATCGTGATCGTGCGCCCCGGCGCCGCTGTGCCCGCCGACGGCAGAATCATCGACGGCTCGGCCAGCATGGACGAATCCATGATCACCGGTGAATCCAAGTCCGTCCGACGCGAGACCGGTGAGCAGGTGGTCGCCGGCACGGTGGCCACCGATTCCGGCTTGCGCGTCGAGGTCACCGCGATCGGCGAGGACACGGCCCTGGCCGGTATCCAGAAACTGGTGACCGACGCGCAAGCATCATCCTCGCGCGCTCAGCGCATCGCTGACACCGCGGCGGCGTGGCTGTTCTGGTTCGCACTCGTTGCGGCTGCGATCACCGCCGTCATCTGGAGTGTTCTGGGGATGCCGGATGCTGCGGTGGTACGCACGATCACCGTGCTGGTGATCGCCTGCCCGCACGCGCTGGGACTGGCGATCCCGCTGGTGGTCTCGATCGCCACCGAACGCGCCGCCCGCGGTGGAGTGCTGATCAAGGACCGCCTCGCACTGGAGTCGATGAGAACGGTGGACACCGTCCTGTTCGACAAGACCGGCACCTTGACCAAGGGCGAGCCCACCGTCACCGGGATCGAACCGATCGAGGGACACACCGAAGACGAGGTGCTGGCTCTGGCCGCAGCGGCCGAGACCGACAGCGAGCACCCGCTCGCCAGGGCCGTGCTCGGGGCGGCGCGAGCCCGCGAGCTGGATGTGCCCAGGGCGACCGACTTCTCCTCCTCACCAGCGGTAGGTGTGAGGGCCATGGTGGATGGCACCGTGGTCGAGGTCGGCGGCCCTCACCTCCTGGACCAGCGTGGCCTCGACGAACTCCCCGTCGCCGATGAGTGGCGCACCGAGGGCGCGATCATCCTGCACATCCTTGCCGACAGCCAGGTGATCGGCGCGCTGCGGTTGGCCGATCAGATCCGGTCGGAGTCCCGTGACGCCGTCGACGCGCTCCACGCTGCGGGTGCGCAGGTCGTGATGATCACCGGCGACGCCCAGGCCGTGGCCGACACCGTGGCCGCCGAGCTGGGCATCGATCGAGTTTTCGCCGGGGTCCGGCCGGAGGACAAGGCCGCCAAGGTCGCCGAACTTCAGGGCGAGGGCCGCAAGGTGGCCATGGTCGGCGATGGAGTCAACGACGCCCCAGCCCTGGCCCGAGCCGATGTCGGCATCGCCATCGGCGCCGGCACCGATGTGGCCATCGGCTCCGCCGGAGTCATCCTGGCCAGCTCGGACCCGCGCTCGGTGCTCTCGGTCATCGACCTCTCTCGGGCCTCGTACCGGAAGATGAAGCAGAACCTCTGGTGGGCCGCCGGCTACAACCTCATCTCCGTACCGCTGGCCGCCGGAGTGCTCGCACCGATCGGATTCGTCTTGCCGATGAGCGTTGGCGCGATCCTCATGTCCGCCTCGACCGTGGTGGTCGCGCTCAACGCCCAGTTGCTGCGTCGGCTGGATCTGACTCCAGCCCACAGCACTTCTAGGTTCCTCGACCGCGACACGTCCGGGTGAACACCCAAGCAGGCCGAGATCAGATTCCACACCTCACGAAACAGGAGCAGACACGATGGCCACTGAGACCACAACCCCGACCAAGGCCGCCCATGGCTACATCAGTGAGAAGGAACGCTACTTGGCACGTCTCAAGCGCATCGAAGGCCAGGCACGCGGCATCCACCGGATGGTCGATGAGGACACCTACTGCATCGACATCCTCACTCAGATCAGCGCCCTGACCTCCGCCCTGGAGAACGTCGCCCTCGGCCTGCTCGACGACCATCTCAAGCATTGCGTCGTCAGCGCCGCCAAAGCAGGAGGGCCCGAGGCCGACCAGAAGGTCAGAGAGGCGTCTGACGCCATCGCCCGATTGGTCAAGTCGTGAAGGGCCGTGGTCGTATGCGCGCCTCAAGCAGCGTCCTGAAGGCGTTGTCGATGGCGGCGGAAACGCTGACCTCCCATACCTCGACAGCCGGTGAAGCCAGCCTCCGGACTTCAAGCAGTACGGGACGGACCCACTGGGTGGTGGAAGTCACCATCCGAGTCGCTAGGGCCTGCTGCTGAGGCCAGGCTCAGGTGCCCGAGCGCGACGCTTCCAGGCAGCGGATACCCGTTCTGTGTAAGTGAATCGTGGAGCACGGGCCTTGATGAGGCGCAGTTCTGGTGAGTCGAGATGGAGGCCCTCGATACCCCCGATCTCGACCGGTTCACGCCGGTCGTCGCACGCACGAGATCGATACACCACCCCATCGCGCCGGTCGCCTATGACTGCGTGAAACTGATCTTCGTGCGCGCCGGCTCAGCAATTCTGATGAGCGAATTCGGCGAAAGACCGGTGGGTGCCGGGGACGTCGTCGCGCTCGGTGCCAACACGCTGTGCGGCAGTGAACCTGAGCGCTCGATCACTGTGACCACTCTCTACCTCGACCACGACTACGTGGTTGATCAGGTGTTCTGGCAGTACGCCGCACTGGTCGCGGATCGATGGGACGCGCACGATTTCGCCGAGAAACTCTACTCGGAGCCAGCCCAGATACTCCACCTCGGCGAGGACCGCGCCGGGATGCTGATGCCGTGGCTCGATGAGCTCGTTGCGCTGAGCATCGACGGTCCCTCGCCGGAGCGGTTCTACCGGCTGCAAGCACTGCTGTTTGCCGTGCTGGACGTCGTGACGCCGTACGTGAGAACGACCGCCACGCGACGGACGGCGAGACAGCGGAGATCGATCCGGCCCGGCCTGCCACGCCACCGCCGGTTCGCGCCGCTGCGGGCCGAGGCCCGCGCTGCGGCCCACCTCCTGCGCGAGCAGCCGGCTCACCGATGGACACTGGGCGAGTTGGCCGACGTCGTGCACCTGTCACCGTCCCAGCTGGGCCGGGTGTTCGTCGAGGCCTATGGCGCCACCCCGATGACGTACCTGATGACGCTGCGCGCGGCGCACCTGGCCCGGCTACTGCGCGAGACGGACCTGCCGATCGAGGTGGCGATGGGTGAGGTCGGCTGGCGCAGCCGGGGCCACGCCGCCCGACTGTTCCGCCAGGCCGTCGGCGTCACCCCCGCCCGCTACCGGCAGCTCTGCCGGGACAAGGGCACTGCCTGACCGTTTCGATACAGATCTTTGCATTTGCGATACGCGTATCGGGTCTGCTGTCGGTTTGCGTGAGTCCAAGACTGTCTCGATCTGAAAATCGATACTGAAAGGATGATGAGCATGCCATCGAAGTACAGTGAGGAGTTCAAGCGAGATGCTGTCGCGCTCGTGGAGTCCGGCCTCACGCAGAAAACCGTGTGTAAAGATCTCGGTATCTCGAAGTCAGCTCTCGCCTCGTGGATTCAAGATGCGAGGTTCACGTCGTATGGGATGACCCCGTCAAAAGACCCTGACGAGCAGCGGGAGATGCGCCAAGCGCTCAAACGAATTCGTGAGCTCGAGATGGAAAACGAGGTGGCGGATTCAACCGGTGGTCGCAACGAGTTCCGTGAACTTCTCCGATGGTGTCAGATATCCGAGCGTCTTGCGCGGTCGGCCGTTGAGCGAGTCTTCAATCGCGGTCAGGTCCGCGCGGCTAACGATGCTCAGATCGGTGCTCTTCGGAAGGTATTGACGTAGCAACCCGTTGGTGTTCTCATTGCTGCCCCGCTGCCACGGGGAGTGCGGGTCGCAGAAGTAG
>NZ_JALIQR010000024.1:0-14119 GCF_023634005.1 Bowdeniella massiliensis | reverse complement strand
CCACTTGGCCGGGCAGACCTCGCCGGGGTGGGCGGCGACGTACTGCGCGGCCTTGACCTTGCGCATGAGCTCGGAGGCGTTGCGCCCGATTCCCTCGGCGGTGACCTCCATGAACTGGATGACGCCGGCCCCTGCGTCTGGGGGAGGGCGGCGCTCGGCCGCCACGCGGCGGCCGGGGCGGCCGCGGCGGGCGCGTCGAACTCGGGCGCCGCCGGGGCGGCGTGGTGAGGTTCCCCCTCGGGCGTTCGCCCGTCGTCGGCGGGGTGCTGGGCGAATCGGGACTGGTCACTCATGACAAGTGGACCTCACTTTCCAGGCGGGTGAGTTCGGATGCGAGTTCTTGCAGGTCCGCGCCGCGCTGCGGGGCCGGGCCGTACAGCAGTTGGCGCAGGTCGGCGGCCGGCCGGGAGGATGCGGCCGCGATGGCGGTGATCGTGGCGTCGGCGTCGGCTTCCCGGCTCAAACCGAGCTGACGTTGCAGGCGCGCGATCGTGCCGGAGCGCAGCGCGCCCGCGGCATGCTCGGTGGCGCGCCGCGAGGCGTAGAGCCGGCCAACGCCGCGCACGATCTCGCCGCCGCGCACGACGACGGGCAGCGATTCGGTGGCGACGGGCCCGAAGCGCGGCGCCCAGTAGGCGATCGCGACGACGGTGAGCAGGAGCGCGAACCACATGAAGGAGCGGAACCAGGCCGGGGCGTAGACGAAGAACTGCGAGGAGTCTTCGTAGACGGGCAGGTACCACACGAGGGTCGGGTTCTGGCCGAGTGAGCGCATCGCAAGCGCGGCATTGCCGTCGTTGGCGAGGCGCTCGCTTGACAGCAGCGTGCCGTCGGCAATCGCACGCCAGGTCGCGCCGTTGTGCTCCCAGACGGCGTAGGCGCCGCTGCCCTCGAAGGTGAAGCACAGCTCCACGCCGTCGCGCAGCGCGGTCATGGATCCGCGCGGCGGCGAAATCCGTGAGGCGGCGACGGCATCGGGCTGTGAGCACTGGGCCGTGACGGCCACGCTCGAGCCTTCGGCGGCCGTGTCGACGGCATCGGTGAGCGCACCGAAGGGCAGGTAGGGCGTGCCAACCAGGACAACGTCGGAGGGAAGGTCCGCGAGCTGCTCGCGTTGGAAGTCGGAGAGCAGGTCGGTGGCGGCGATGAAGACCGTCACGCCCTCGCGCGCCTGCGCGCGTACGTCCGCGAGGGAGGTGGCCGTCACGATGTCGACGCCCTCACGCTTGAGGAGTTCGGCGAGCGCCCGGCCGCCGCTCGGGCGCGTGGAGTCCGGGCTGAGGTTGCCGGAGGTGCCCGATTGCCGCAGCGCTGAAAAAATGATGAGGATCAGCGCGCCAATAATGCACAGCGCGATGATCGGCCAGCTCCACTTGGAGGTGGCGCGCCGGGATTTCATGTTCATCCCGAGCGCCTCGGGGCTATACAGATCGCTCATCGCTGCCCCCGCGTGCCCTCATCGGACACCTCGACCTGCGGGGCGAGCGTGGCAAGGCGCGGTTTGATGAGATCGATGAGGCGGATCAGCGCCTGATAGGCCTGTTCGCCGAGCAGCACATCGCCGTAGCTTGCCGCGTCGAACAGGTCGGCCTGCGCGTGCAAGGAGCGGCCGTATTCGGAGTCGAGCGCGCCGAGGTCGCGGGCCGCTTCCTGCGCGGTCATTCCGGGACGGTCGGCGATCAGGGCGCGCTCATCGGCGTAGCGAATGAGGGCACGGAATTGCTCGCGGAAGGCCTCGGTGAAGTTGCCGCTGGCCGCATAGTTGTGGGCTCTGCTTACGAGCGTCGAGCTATCGGCGTCGTCCTCAAAGAGTCGGGCCGAGCCGCGCCGATCCGAGCGCGCCGCGGCCTGGCCCCGAATGCGCCGGAAGAAAACGATGGACAGCACAAGCGCGACGAGCACGATCGCGAGGACCGCGAAGGAGAACATCGGCGAAGTGGACGAGGGCGAGACGTCAAAGAGCTGGTTGAGTTTCTCGCCTATCCAGCGCAGAGCGCGCATGAACATGCCAGGCTCGTGATGGTAGATCGCCTTGTCGAGCTCTTCGCGCGCAGCACGACGCGCCTCTTCGGCATCCGGCGTCACCGGGATCTCTAACCACCTCACGGACAACGACCTAGGTAGCCGGATTCTCCGCCGCGGCGCGCTGCAGGAGCAGGTCGAGACCTTCCTTGCGCATCCGCGTATCGGTGTAGACCAGCGTAATGACGGCCGCGAGGAAGGGCGTGAAGACCAGCTGGACGAGCGAGCCAATAATGGAGGAGGCGATCGTGCTCATCGAGGTCAGGGACATGAGGTCGGTGGCGGCCCCGGAGCCTCCGATGACCGCGGTGATCAGCGTCGTGATAAGCCCGGTGACGATCGCGGACATCGCCGCGAGCAGGAAGACCGTCAAGAACAGCACGCCCGCGATCCGCCAGAAGAGACCCTTTGTGAGGCTAAAGGAGCGCTTGACCGATTGGAAGACGCCGACCCGCTCGGCCATGAGTGCCGGCGTGGCGAGGGAGGTCTTGACGAGAAACGCGAGCCACCCGACGGCCAGGGCGATGACCAGCAGGAAGCCCACAATGACGAACCCAAAGGCCGAGGACGTCTCGGTGCTCAAGGAGGAAAAGACGGAGAAGGAGGCGAGGGCCAGGAGGGCGAAAACCGCGATGAAATAGATGACGCCCGCGAGCGTGATGAGGATCGTGAGCCCAATCAGCGGCAGGATCCGGCCCTTGGCCTGCTCCCACACCTGCGCGAGGGTCACGCGCTTGCCGAGGATCGATTGAGTGACGCACTGGATGAGCAGGCCGGTCAGCACCGTCGAGGCAATGAACGAGAGCACTGCCGGGCCGGCAGTAGACGCCAGGAGCGTGACGACATCGCGGTCGGTCACGACGAAACCGTCGGGATTTGCCGGATTGAAAGCCTCGATCCGGGTGAGAACCGGATTGACGACGAGGAGCTCCAGGATGAGCGAGCCAAAAATGACGATGGCCGCAACCCCGAGCATGACCCCGGGGTTGAACCGGATGGCGCGAAAACCGCCGTCGAAAAATTCGCCGAGCTTCAGCGGGCGCAGCGGGATGATGCCGGGCTGGGCCTCCAGGTAGGCGGGGCGCAACTGGATCGGCTCATAGCCGGTCGGCGATGCGCCCTCCCCGAATCGCTTGTGCCCGTAGGGGCCCTGTTCGCCTGCGGGAGGCTCGGCCGCCGGGGGTCCAGAGACCGGAGGGGGCCCAGAGACCTGGGGAACGTTGTCCCAGGACCATTGAGTCTCGTCGTTGGTATGCCGATTATCATGCGGCGGTTGTGTCACGGCCCCTCCTTAGTCGTTCACTATCGTGCCACAGCGCCGCGCCCAGGCGCATCACTCGGGCGCCCGCGCGCCAAATTTGCGACAATAACACCATGACGTGGCGAATTTTGGTCGTAGACGACGATACGGCGCTTGCCGAGATGATTGGCATTGTGCTCTCGGCCGAGGGCTTCGAACCGGTCTTTTGTGCCGACGGCGCCAAGGCGGTGGAGATGTTCCGCAGCTCCGAGCCTGATCTCGTCTTGCTCGACCTCATGCTGCCCGGGATGGGCGGCATCGAGATCTGCCGCATCATTCGGGAAGAATCGGGCGTTCCGATCGTCATGCTCACCGCGAAGTCGGACACGACGGACGTCGTCGCGGGCCTGGAGGCGGGCGCCGATGACTATATCCCCAAGCCCTTTAAACCCAAGGAGCTCGTCGCGCGCGTGCGGGCGCGGCTGCGGCGCAAGGACGATGATGCCTCCGAACGCCTCATGATCGGGGACCTCGCGATCGATGTCTCCGCGCACGAGGTGCGCCGCAATGGCGAACTCATCAGCCTCACCCCGCTCGAGTTCGACCTGCTTGTGGCGCTCGCCCGTAAACCCTGGCAGGTCTTCTCCCGCGAAGTCCTGCTGCAAGACGTCTGGGGCTACCGCCACCAGGCCGATACCCGGCTTGTCAACGTCCACGTCCAGCGGCTGCGCGCCAAGGTCGAACGCGATCCGGAAAACCCCGAGATCATCATTACCGTGCGCGGCGTGGGCTACCGGGCAGGCAACCCGGCACAGTGATGGCGGCGCCCTCGAGCTGGCGCGGCCGGGTGCGGCGCCGCATTTCGGGCCTCGGGCGGCGCTGGCGCTCCTCGCTCGCGGTTCGCGTCGCCACGATGATCGTTATGGCGGGCGCGCTCGCGCTCGCGATCGTCGGCGCGTTCGTCTCCACCTCGATCCGCGACGGCGTCTTCGAAGACCGGCTCGATCAGGTGCTGTCCGATGCGCTGTGGCGGGCCAATCACGCCCAGGCCTCGGTCGATAACGCGAGCATCCAATCGACCGCGCAACTGCAGCGGGTCATCTACGACGTCATTTACGAACAGCGCCTGTCCTCCTCGGGCACCGTCGGCGTCATGCTGCTGCCGCAGGCCGGGCAGAACCCGACGGCCGGCTACTACGTGACCGACCGCGCGCTCGTGGACCTCGTCAGCAGCGAGCTGCGCGAGAAGATCGATGCGAGCGATGCGCAGCTGTGGCAGTCGGTGCGGGTGCCAACGCCCGCGGGCAGTGCGCCCGGCGTCGTCGTCGGGCAAAAACTGAACCTGCCGCTGGCCGGGCCGTACGAGTTTTATACCGTCTATTCCCTCGCCGCCGAGCAGCAGTCGGTCAACCTCGTGATGAACATTTTGTACGCCGGGGCGTTCTCCCTCATCCTCGTCCTTGCGGTGCTGACCTGGGGCGTGACCTTCCAAATCCTGAAGCCCGTGCGCCAGGCGGCGCTGTCGGCCGAACGCATCGCGGCGGGCGTGCTCGATGAGCGAATGGATGTCAAGGGCAGCGACGAGCTCGCCACCCTCGGCGCGTCGTTCAACATGATGGCGACCTCGCTGCAGGAGCAGATCGTCGCGCTGGAGGAGCTCTCGCGCGTGCAGCGCCGCTTCGTCTCCGATGTCTCCCACGAGCTGCGCACGCCGCTCACGACCATCCGGATGGCCGCCGAGGTGCTGCACGATGCGCGCGCGAACTTCGATCCAGTCACCTCCCGCAGCGCCGAACTGCTGTACGCCCAGCTCGATCGCTTCGAATCGATGCTTGCCGATCTGCTGGAAATCTCGCGCTTCGATGCGGGCGCCGCCGTCCTGGACGTCGAAGATACGGACCTGCGCCAGGTCATTACGAACGTCACCGAGATGGCGAGCCCGCTGGCCGCGACCCGCGGGGTGCAGCTGCGCCTCGCCTTGCCGGAGCGGCCCGTCGCGGCCGATATCGATCCGCGGCGCATCGAGCGCATCATCCGCAATCTCGTCATCAACGCCGTCGAGCATTCCGAAAACGCCGACGTCGATATCACGCTCGCAGCCGATGAGACGACCGCCGCGATCCGCGTGCTCGACCGCGGCATCGGGATGGACAGCGAAACCGCCGCCCACGTCTTTGACCGCTTCTGGCGGGCCGATACCTCGCGGGCGCGCGTTATCGGCGGCTCCGGGCTGGGCCTTGCGATCTCGCTGGAAGACGCCCGGCTGCACGGCGGCGATCTCACCGCCTGGGGCGAGCTCGGGGTGGGGGCCGCCTTCCTGCTGACACTGCCGCGCCGCGTCGGAACGCCGATGGGGCCGAGCCCGCTGGCGCTGAACGCCGCCGTGGAGGTCGCCTCGTGAAACTCCTCTTTCGCCTGATCGCCCTGCTTGCCGCCCTCGCCCTGGCGGCGTGCACCGCGCTGCCCGATTCCGGCCCGGTCAACTCCTCTCAGCCGCGGCTGCCCGATCGCAGCGAGGTCGACGTCCTTTATTCCGGCCCGACGGCAAACGCTCCCGCCGTCGACATCGTCGAGGGCTTCCTCGCCGCCTCCGCCGCCGGTTACTCCGATGATTTCGCCGCGGCGCGCCTGTACCTGACGGAGTCAGCCGCGCAGTCCTGGAACCCGCACGCCAGCGTCGACATTATTGCCTCCGACGAGCCGCAACCGCCGGAGGAGATCGAATCCGGGGCCGTGCGCGTCACGCACATGAGCCTGGCCGAACTCGACTCGCGCGGGCGCTATACCGCCAAACGCCAGCCCGTCGAATCCGTGCGCACGTTCTCGCTGATGAAAAACGCCGACGGCCAGTGGCGCATCGCCGCCCTGCCCGACGGGCTCGCCATCCCGGATGTGCGCTTCGATCAGATTTTTGACCGCGTCCCAATCTACTTCTATTCGCCCGACGCCGAGGTCCTCGTGCCCGAACCGCGCTGGTTCGCCCGCCCCCAGATGGTCTCCGGGGCGCTCGCGGCGCTGCTGTCCGGCCCGAGCTCCTGGCTGCAGCCCGCCGTGCGCACCGCTGTGCCCGACGGCACGCGCATCCAGGGCGGCGTCACCGTTACCGACGACACGGTCAGCGTCGACCTCGACGTGCCCGAACGGCCCGATCCGGAAGATCTGCAGCGCCTGTACGTCCAGGTCCAACGCACTCTCGCGGGCGCGGCGGGCATCCAGTCCGTCACGCTGCGGCTGGACGGCAGCCAGGTCATTCCGGCCGCCACCACCCCGCTGATTGATGCGCCCGGAGCGCCCGCGCAACCGGTGGCGATCTCCGAGGGGAGCCTTGTGCGCTTTAACGGGCGCGACCTCCTGCCCGTGCCCGGCGCGGACCAGCTGCCGGGGCCGTTGCGCGCGCCATCGGCTCCCTACGAAGGCAGCTCCGGCTCGATCGTCGTCCTCGACGGGGCCGGCGAGGTGCGTACCGTCGCCTCCGGCCAATCACCCTCCGAGGTCCTCCTTACCGGCTCGAACCTCATCCCGCCGAGCATCGACCGCCTCGGCTGGGTCCTGACCGGCGAGCAGCACAACACCGGAAGCCTCATCGCGGTGCAGCACGCGGGCGACCAGATCACCGTCGCTGCGCCCTGGCTTGCGGGCCAGCGCGTGACGCGGGTGCGGATTTCGGCCGACGGCTCCCGCGCGATCGTCCTGGTCAGCGTCGGCGACGCGCTTATCTTGCGGGTCGCGGCCGTCACGCGCGATGATGCGGGCCGTCCGATCGAACTCGCCTCGCCCGTCGACGTCGTGCTGCCCGCCGGGCAGGTGCTCGACGCCGACTGGGTCGGCGCCTCCGACCTGGCCGTCCTTGTGCGCAATCAGCTCGAGGACCAACCCGATGTTGTCCTCTCCTCGCTCGGCGGCCCGCGCGTCTCCCTGTCGACGGTCGCCGGGGGAGTGCAGATCGCCGCGGGCACCTCGGACCGCTCCATCATCGTGACGACGAGCGAGGGCGAGCTCTTCGTGCGCGCCGGCGGTGGCTGGCGCGCCGCAGCGAGCGGCGTGAGCGACCCGAACTACGCCGGCTAGCTGGCCGTGCCCGTCCCCATCGCGCCCTGCGCACTTGCTGCCACCCCAGCGCGGGGCGCGGGCCCGCGCGACCGGCGGCCGCCGCGCCACGATAGCGCTATGTCCTTTCCGCTTGCGCGCCTCGGGCGCGACCTCGCCGATCTCATCACGCCCGTCGCGTGCGCGGGCTGCGGCCGCAGCGATATCGCGCTGTGCGACAGCTGCGCGGCCGAGCTGTTTTCGCCGCTGCGCCGCGTGGACGCCGACGCCCGCTATCTCGCCGGCCTGCTGCCGACGTGGGCCGCCTGCTCCTACCCGCGCGTGCGCTCGATCGTCCTCGCCTACAAAAACCACACCCGCCGCGATATCGCCACGACGATCCGAGCCGCCGCCAGCAGCGCGGGCGACCAGTTCATGGGCGCCGCGAGCGCCGAATCCCACGTCGCCTACCACCTGGCGGACCACCTGCACCGCGGCGGCGCCCTCGTTCTCGTCCCCGCGCCCTCGGGCCGGGCTAGGCGTTGGCGGCGCCGCCTCGTCGCCGCCGAACTCGCCGACGCCCTCGCCCACGGCATCGCGGAGGCCGCAGCCATCCGCATCGGGCGCCCTGCACGCATTGCGACGGCCGACATCCTGCGAAAGCCGCTTGCCGCCGAGGTCTCCGGCCACCTCGCCGGGCTCAACTCCACGGATCGGGCGGCCGCGCGCCGCCACGCCGTCACGGTGGTGGCCCCGCTGCGCCCCGACGATGTCGTCCTGCTTGTCGACGATGTTGTCACGACGGGCGCGACTCTCGCCGCAAGTTATCGCGCTCTGAAGGCAGCCCGGATCCGCGTCGCTGGCGCGATCGCGCTGGCCGCAACCCCGGCCTCTTCCAATGGCCTCGCGGGTGAGCGGTCATCGAAGCGCAAAGCCGACTACACTTGAAGTACGCAACGCAGCGGAGGTGAGAGACCACAGCCCGTCGGTCGCCAGATGCGAAGTGCATCACCGGCGGTGATCGAATGTCGCGGAGGGCGCTGATGCTCTCCCATTCACCCATGGAGGTTCACAATGGAAATCGTCGTCGTCGGACGTAACACCGAGATTTCCGACAGGTTCCGGGACCACGTCGAAGAAAAGCTGGAAAAAGTCGAGCAACTCGCACCGCTCGCACAGCGACTCGATGTGGAACTCAACCACGAGAAAAATCCCCGCCTGGCCGATCGCGCCGAGCGGATCGAACTGACGCTACGGGGCAAGGGTCCCGTCGTCCGCGCCGAGGCCTCCGCCTCCGATCGCTACGGCGCCCTCGATCTCGCCTACGCCAAACTGATGGAGCGCCTACGTCGCGCCCGTGATCGCCGCAAGAACCATCACCGCTATCCGGTACCCAACCCCGAGGATTTCCCGGTCGGCCTCGACGAGACGCCGCTGACGCCGAGCGAACCCGAGCAGGACAAGGTCGAAGCGCCCACCGAACCCGGTGTGGCCGTCGAATCCCAGCTCGGTGACAGCCCGGTCATCGTGCGCCAAAAGCTGCATGAAGCCACCCCGATGACAATCGATCAGGCCCTGTACGAGATGGAGCTCGTCGGCCACCCGTTCTTCTTGTTCATCGACGAGGAGACCAAGCAGCCCTGCGTGGTCTACCACCGCCACGGCTGGACCTACGGCGTGCTGCGTTTGGATACGACCGTCACGAGCTAAGCCCGTGTGTACCTAGGGGCGGCCAGATCATCCTGGCCGCCCCTAGGCTTATCCCATGACAGCAACACGCCGCCTCAGCCGTGCGGCGGCCCGCCGCGCCGCCCTGCGGGCCCAGGGCCTTGACCGGCCCCTCGAAGCGGAGCGGCACCGGGCCCTAAGTCGCGCCGATATCGCGCGCACCGTCGCGCGCATGGGCGTGCTGCAGATCGACTCCGTCAATGTGCTGGCACGCGCCCACTATGTGCCCCTGTTTTCCCGCCTCGGCAGCTATGACACCGGCTTGCTGCACGCGGCGACGGCCGCGCCGCCGCGCCTCCTGCTCGAGCAGTGGGGTCACGAGGCGTGCTTCGTCCCGCCAGCAACCCACCGCCTGCTGGCCGGTTTTACCCGCCGCTGGTCCTCCGGGCATCGGATCGATGCGCATCCCGGCGCAGCCCGGCTCCGCGAGCGAATCCTGAGCGAACTTCACACCCGCGGTCCTGCCACTGCACGCGAGATGGCTAGCCGCCTCGCCACCCATGACCTCAGCGCACCCGAACTGGAACTCGCCGAGGCGACGACGGGTCACGAGTGGAACCGCGGAGCGATCAAAGTCCTGCTCGAAAACCTCTTCGATGAGGATGTCGTGACCTCCGCTGGGCGAACCGAGCACTTCCACCGGATCTACGCGCTCAGCCGGACCGCCCTGCCACCGGCCGTGCGCGATGTGCGGCCGGCCCCGCGCAGCGAAGCGATCGCGCGCCTGACCGAACTATCCATCGCCGCCATCGGAATCGGCGACCTCGCCGCGATCGCCGACGTGTTCCGGCTGCCACCGCGCGAAGTCGCGCCCGAACTCGACCGCCTGTGCGCGAGCGGTGAGCTTGAGGCCGTGCGCATCGAGGGAATCGAGCGTCCCTACTATCTGGCCGCAGCGCTCACGGTTCCGCGCGCCGTCGCCGGTGCCCGCTTCCTCTCGCCATTCGACCCGCTCATCTTCTTCCGGCCGCGGGCGCTACAGCTCTTTGGCCTGGACTACCGCATCGGTATCTACACGCCCGCGGCCAAGCGCACCCGCGGCTATTACAGCCTGCCGCTGCTCGTCGACGGCGAGATCGTGGCCCGCGCGGATCTCGCTCTCGATCGCAAGACCGCCACCGTCCAGGTACGCGGAGCGTGGGACGAGGGCGAGGTCAGCATCGATGAGGTGCGCCGCGATGAGGCCGCACGCGCCGAACTTGAGCGCCTCGCGACCTGGCTCGACGCCACGAGCATTCGGGTCACGAGTGATGCTCCGGGCGCCGCCGCCGCGCGCTGGCGGCGCTGGTGAGTCTTCCGCCGAGGTCGAACGGAGCGCAGGGGAGTAGGGCCGATCCGCGCAAAGTCGCTACCATGTAACAGGTACCAACGGAAACGGAGAAATCGTGGCTTCCATTCTTGACAGAATCCTTCGATTCGGCGAAGGACGAGTCCTGCGCAACCTGACGTCCATCGCCGCGCAGGTCAACAAGCTCGAACCGACGGTCGAGGATCTGTCCGACGAGGAGCTGCGTGCCGAAACCGATGAGTTCCGCAAGCGCCTAGCCGAGGGCGAGACCCTCGACGACATTCTGCCTGAGGCCTTCGCCGTCGTGCGCGAGGCCGCTAAGCGCACCCTGGGTCAGCGGCCCTATGACGTCCAGATCCAGGGCGGCGCCGCCCTGCACATGGGCAACATCGCCGAGATGCAGACTGGTGAAGGTAAGACGCTCGTGGCCACAATGCCCGCCTACCTCAACGCCCTGGAGGGCAAGGGCGTGCACGTCGTCACCGTCAACGACTACCTCGCCTCCTACCAGTCCGAACTCATGGGCCGCGTCTTCCGCTTCCTGGGCCTGACCACCGGCTGTATCATCGACGGGCAAACCCCGGCCGAGCGCCGCGTCGAGTACGCCGCGGACATCACCTACGGCACGAACAACCAGTTCGGTTTCGACTATCTGCGCGACAACATGGCGTGGAGCCCGGAGGAGATGGTCCAGCGCGGCCACAATTTCGCGATCGTCGACGAAGTTGACTCGATCCTCATCGACGAAGCCCGCACCCCGCTCATCATTTCCGGGCCCGCCTCCGGCGACGTCAACTCCTGGTACACCGAGTTCGCTACGATCGTCGCCCGCCTGAAGCCCGGCACCGACTACGAGGTCGATGAAAAGAAGCGCACGATCGGTATCCTCGAGCCCGGCATCGCCAAGGTCGAAGACCACCTCGGCATCGATAACCTCTACGAGTCCTCCAACACCTCGCTCATCGGCTTTTTGAACAACGCCATCAAAGCCAAGGAACTGTTCAAGCGGGACAAGGACTACATCGTCGCCGGCGGCGAGGTCCTCATCGTCGACGAACACACCGGCCGTACGCTGCACGGTCGGCGCTACAACGAAGGCATGCACCAGGCCATCGAAGCCAAGGAAGGCGTCGAGATTAAGGCCGAGAACCAGACGCTTGCCACGATCACGCTGCAGAACTACTTCCGCCTGTACGACAAACTCGCGGGCATGACCGGTACCGCCGAGACCGAAGCGGCCGAGTTCATGAACACCTACGAGATCGGCGTCATCCCGATCGCGACGAACAAGCCCAACCAGCGCACCGACCAGGCCGATCTCGTCTACAAGAACCAGGCCGGCAAGTGGAACGCCGTCGTGGAAGACATCGTCGAGCGCCACGCGACGGGCCAGCCGGTCCTCGTCGGTACGACAAACGTCGAAAAGTCCGAAATGCTGTCCAAGATGCTGAAGAAGCGTCGCGTCCCGCACACCGTGCTGAACGCCAAGCAGCATGAGCGCGAAGGCCACGTCGTCGCCATGGCGGGCCGCAAGGGCGCCGTCACCGTCGCTACCAACATGGCTGGCCGCGGTACGGATATCATGCTCGGTGGCAACGCGGAGCATATCGCGATCGAAAACCTCAAGGCCGCGGGCCTGGATCCGACGGAGACGCCGGAGGAGTATGAGGCCGCGTGGCCCAAGGCGCTGGAGGATGCCAAGGACGCGGTGGCGGCCGAACACGATGAGGTCACCGAGCTCGGCGGCCTGTACGTGCTCGGCACCGAACGCCACGACGCACGCCGCATCGATAACCAGCTGCGCGGCCGCTCCGGCCGTCAGGGCGACCCGGGCGAATCCCGGTTCTACCTCGCGATGGACGATGACATCATGCGCCGCTTCGCCTCCGGCGCTGCCCAGCGCATCATGTCCTCCGACGTCTACCCCGAGGACATGCCGCTGGAGTCCAAGATGGTCACGCGCGCGATCGCCTCGGCGCAGCGCCAGGTCGAATCGCAGAACGGGGAGACCCGCAAGAACGTCCTGAAGTACGACGACATCATGAACCAGCAGCGCACGATCGTCTACGACCGGCGCCACAAGCTCATCATGGGCGAAGACGTCTCCGAGCTCGTCGATCAGTTCCGCCACGACGTCATTTCCGGCATCGTGCGCGCCTACACGCTGCAGGGCACGGGCGAGAGTTGGGATCTCGATGAGATGTTCGAAACGCTCAACCGCGTCTACCACGTGACGATCACCAAGGATGATCTGATCGAGGATGCGGGCGACGTCAACCGCCTGACGCAAGACGGCCTCATCCGCGAGCTGACCTCCGATATCGACGTGGCCTACGCCGAACGCGAAGAGGAAATCGGCGAGGAGATGATGCGCGACCTCGAGCGTCGCGTCGTCATGACGGTGCTGGACCAGAAGTGGCGCGAGCACCTCTACGAGATGGACTACCTCAAGGAGGGCATCGGCCTGCGGGCGATGGCCCAGCGCGATCCGCTCGTGGAATACCGCAAGGAAGGCTACGACCTCTTCCAGTCGATGGAGGAAGCCATCAAGGAAGACGTCGTGCGCTACCTGTTCTTCTTGCAGGTCCAGCAGCCAGGCGAGGCGGAAGCAGCCGGGCAGCAGAGCCCCGAGCCGCAGGCCGCCCCCGAAGCCGCGCCGGCCAAGGCGAAGAAGGCCTCCCCGCTTGCGCTCAAGACGCCCGAGCGGCCATCCGCACTGACGTACTCGGCCTCGGCGAAGGATGGCTCCGGCCAGAGCGAGGCATCGGCGCCTTCCGGCCAGGGTGCCGCCTTCGGGCTGGAGGAGGGAACGGCTGCGCCGCAGGGCGGTAACCGCGCCGAGCGTCGCGCCGCGAAGAAGGCCGGCCGAAAGCGCGGCCGCTAGAACGTTCAGCCGATCTGGATGGCGGTCACCATCCAGCGTGCCCGGCGCACGACCATCTCGAAGGCGACGGCGCGCACCCGCTCGCCGTCGAGGATGGTGGCGATGACATCGACGCGCCCCTTGGCAACCGAGGAGACGCGCACATTACGTACGACGGGGCGTTGCCGATCGCTCGGCGGCGCTACCCGCAGCGCAAGGGACGCGCGGCGCGCCAGGGAAGCGTAAACCTCGGGGGAGACCCACCGGTTGATGTGCGTGATCGGCCGAAAACCCGTGAGGACTTCGAGCGTCGCGCGCAAAATCGTGTGCGACCACACCGAGGGGTGGGGCAGGGTCTGGGAGGCGCCGCGCACGGCTCGGCGTGCCAGGCGCGCGTCCACAGATTCGATCAAGAATTCGTGGGGCGTCGAAAACGAAATCGCGAGGGGATCAAAGGCGAACTCCTCATCGCTTCCGAAGGCTTCCTCAACGCTGAGCGCCGACGTCGTCATGGCTGGTCCTTTCCTAGGGACAGTTCTTGCCCGGGATAGATGAGATTGGGGTCGGTGATGGCGGGGTTCAGTGCAGCGATTTCTGCCACGAGCCTCGCCGTTTCGGCATCCGAGGGGGAATCCAGCTCGGCCTCGATGATGCGCCACAGGCAGTCACCCGGTTTGACCTCGTAGATGGTGGTGGCGCTCGGGGCGGGGGCGGTCACGCCGGGCCCGGGCGGGGCGGCGCCGGGCGGGGCGCCGCTCATTCCTTCCCCTTGCGGCGGGCCGGGCGCGGGGCCCCGCGCGCCCCGAGCGGGCGAGCTCGTCCGCCGCGGTAGAAAAGGAATCGGTCGGGCCCGGGTCCCGCCACACCGGCGGCCGCAAGGGCGTCAATGACGCGGCTGGCCGAGGGTGAGGGGGCAAGCGGCGCCCGCAGCTGCAGGCCGCGGGCAGCGCAC
>NZ_JALIQR010000023.1:0-21063 GCF_023634005.1 Bowdeniella massiliensis | reverse complement strand
GCGCGCAATGCGCCTGCCGGTCGTATTGACCTCGACGAGCCAGCGCTCCGTGCCGTCGGGCGAGGTTCGAAGCCACGCGGCATAGCCGCGCTGACCGCTGGCAAGGAACCTCACCTCGCCGGTCGCGGGGGCCGGCTGGTCGCGGCGGCGCCGGAGGCGCCGCGGCGCCACCTGCCCCCCGTCCGACGCTCGCCCGCGCCCCCCGCACCCCCCCACGCACGCCTCCCCCGCCCGCGGCGAACTTGACGCCTATGCCGCGGCGCTCGCACAAGAACTCGCTCGCCTCACCGAGCCACCCACCTTCCAGACCGACGCCCCCGTCGTCATCGCAGGCCCCCACGACCTCATCTCCGTGCACGTCCCATTCGACGGCACCACCGTGCGCATCCTCGAGCACCCTCCCCTCGAAACCCCCACCGGCTCCGACCGTGCCCGCCGCGCACGCGTCCTGCGTGACGACGCCCCGCTGAGCTGGGAGGGCTGCCTCTATTGGACCGAGGACGACGGAAAAGCGTCACCGCGATACTGGCCCGACGGCACGCATCCCGCGCTTGATGCGCCCGAAACCCGCGGCCCGCTGCTCGATCTTCTTGCCGACGCCCTCTCCGCGTAGCACCGACGCTGACCGGCACGCGCATCTGCCCGAAACTATCGGAGTGCGCGCGCGATGGCGCATAATAGGCAAGATATGTCGAACGCGCATGCCCTGGGGGGACTCCGACGCGCCGCCAGGTTCGTGGCGGCTGGCCTTGTGGCACTCCTCGCGCTCGTTGTTGCTCCGCTGCCAACTCACGCGGCGCCCGCAAGCACGAGTGATGAACCGGTCATCGTCGTGGGCCTCGGTGCGATGCGCTGGCGGGAGGTCGATGCCGCGGCGACACCCAACCTGCTCTCGCTCCTGGCCGAACCCTCGGCCGCGGCCGGGTCCCTCGTCGTGCGTTCGGTTGCCACCCTCACGTGTCCCGCCGACGGCTGGTTGACCGTCTCGGCAGGCCGCCGCACGACGGCCGAGCCGCGCGGCACCGTCTGCGCGGGCATCGCCACGCACAAGAGCCCGGCCCGTGCCGCCGACTGGGCGACCTACGTGCAGACCGCCACCGATCAGGACTACGGCGCGATCCCGGGGACGCTCGGCTCACTCCTTGCAGGCAGCGACATCTCCGCCGCGGCGCTCGGCCCCGGTGCCATCCTCGCGCTCACGCAGACCGACGGCCTGCTCGCCGATCCCACGCTCGCTGACCCCGAGCCCCTCACGCCTGAGTCAATTTCCGCGGCGCTGCCGGGTCTGCTCGAGGCCGGCACGCGCGTCATTGCGATCGACGCCGCCTCCCGGATCGACGACATCACGCGCCTCGGCCACGGCGCGGCCGCCAATCCCGCCACCGCCGATGACGACATCACCACCGCGCTCGACGCCAACCTCGGCGCGGCCCTCGCCGCCGCCCGCAGCTACGCCGAGACCTCCGGCACGCCCGTGCGGATCGTCGCCGCGGGCCTGCACGATCGCCACACGCGCCCCTATCTCCACGTGTTCGTCACCGCACGCATCACCCCCGACGGCGATGTGACGCCCGCGAGCGACGCGGGCGTCCACCTCATCTCCTCCGCCTCGACACGCCAGCCGGGCATCGCCCAGAGCACCGATCTACTACCAAGTATCGCCTCCTGGCTCGACGCGCCGACGCCCGCCACCGCCGTCGGCTCCCCGATCAAGGTCACGGCCGCCGAGCCCATCCCGCTCGCCGAGTTCCTCGCCGGCCAGGTGGACTACGACATCCACCTCGACCGCTCGCGCGCCGCCGTACCGTGGTTCTACCCGGGCTACATCATCCTCGTCCTCGCGCTGTTCGCCCTCAGCGCCCGCGCACTGCGCGCCCCGCGCGTCAGCCAGCTCGCGCCCGGGCGCCACCGCCTCCTCGCGCTGTGGGCCGGAACCGCGCTCGCGATGCCGCTCGGCGTCTACCTCGTCGACCTGCTGCCCTGGTGGCGTGCCGGTGCCGCCCTCGCCCCCGTCCTCGGGCTTCTCGGCGCCCTCGCGTTCGCGATCGGGCTCTCGGCGCTCGCACTCGCTGTCACGGCGCGCGCCGCTCGCGGCATGTCGGGAGCAAGGGGCGCCCTGACCCGCGCAGTCGCTGCCCCTGCCCTGCTCGCCACCACCCTGTGGCTCACGCTCATCCTCGACGCCCTGGCGGGCGCACCCCTGCAACGCACCGCCATCATGGGATCGTTTGCGACGGTCGGCGGCCGGTTCTACGGCATGAACAACACCTCGTTCGTGCTGCTCGCCGTCACCTCATTCATCGTCGCGGCGAGCCTCGCGGCCGTCCTCGCTCGCTTCGCCGCCCCCACCGAATCTCGCCGGCGCCAGCGTGCCGCGGCCGCCTTCGTCGCCATCGGACTCGTGACCGTCGTCATCGACGGCGCCCCCTCCATCGGCGCCGATTTCGGCGGCCCGCCGGCCCTCATCCCCGGCTTCGCGATCGCCACCCTGGTTGCGCTCGGCGTTGCCCTCTGCCTGCGGCGCATCCTGGCCATCCTTGCCGCGACGGTCGCCGCCGCGTTCGCGATCTCCTATCTCGATTACCTCCGGCCGCCGGCCCAGCGCAGCCACCTCGGGCGTTTCATGCAATCCGTCTTCGACGGTGAGCTCATCCAGGTGGTGGGTCGCAAGGCGAGCGCCAACCTGCACATCCTGACGAACTCCTATTTCACGATCCTGCTCGCTGCGGCCCTGCTCATCCTCGCGGCCTTCCTCCTCGGGGCCCGCACCCGACGCCGCAACGCGCCCAACCTTCCTGCCGCCGAGGCGCCCTACGGTTGGCTGCTGGCGGGCCCGGATGCCCTGGCGGCGCGCCTCACCTACCTGCGCCCAGCGGCCCTCGGGATTGCGGTCACGCTCCTGATCGCCTTTGCGGTCAACGACTCCGGCGTCGTCATTCCCGCGATTGGCCTCGGCCTCGCCGTGCCGGCCTTCATCATGATCGCCCACACGTGGCAGGCAGAACGCGTGCCTAGTTCGGCAGCGACGCACCCCGAAGGTTAAGCCGGTACGGCTCCCCCGGGCGCTGCATTGCGGCCGACTGCGCGATGATCTCGCCCGGGATCGCGCGCGTGCGCACCCGCCGCTGAGTCACCGCGAGCATGACGTCGCGGTACTGCCCGGCGCGGTGCAGCTGCCCGGCCAGGTCATTGCCCGTTGCGCGATGCGTGAGATCGCAGGGCACCTCGATCACGGTCAGGCCCGCGCGCAGCACGTCGATCGTCATCCCGGTCTCCACGCCCCAACCGCGCGAGAGTGGCGTTGCGACCTCATAGGCCTCCCGGCTCAAACACCGCTGACCGGACAGCGGCTGCAGCGGCTGCCAGCCCGTAAACTTCTCGATCGCCTTGCGCGCCGCGCCGACGACGAAGCCCCGGCCACCGGCCCCGGCCTGCGGCGGCAGCGCCGCGATCGCCAGATCCGCGCGGCCTTCCAGCACGGGCGTCACGAGTTCATTACATTCGACGGCGCTCTCGCCAAGATCCGCATCCAAAAACAGCAGGTGCCGCGGCGGCCGGTTATCGATATCACGCATCGCCACGACGGCCGCGCCCGTCTCCATTGCCGATGCCTTCCCGCGGTTGACGGCATGGCGCACGACGGCGGCGCCAGCATTGCGGGCTACGTGTTGAGTATCGTCATCGGATCCGTCATCGACGACGATGACGAGGTCGACCCGCTGAATGGCGCGGGCGGCACGGATCGTCGTAGCAATCGTGTCCGCCTCGTTTTTTGCAGGAATCACCACGGCTACGCGGCGCGTGGGATCGGAACTCACGCCACTAGCCTAGCGGGGTGTGAGCGGTGACGCAGCCGCGAAATGGTGGAATGATGGAAATGCTCGACGCTCACAGTCCCCATCAGATCGGAGGCCCGCCGTCATGACGTCTCCCGCCCCGCCGATCGGCGACCGCCACGCCCTGATTTCCTCACCACTCGGCGAGCTCACGGTGATCGCCCGCGACTACCGCCTAGCCGGCCTGTACTACGACGATCACACCCACCGCCCCGATGCTGCCCGCTTCGGTCAGCGGGTCGAGGCCAGTGCCGATCCGTTCCTGGCCGAGGTCGCCCACCAGCTCGAGGGCTACTTCGCGGGCACACTCACCCACTTCGATCTGCCGCTGTACCTACCCGGCACGACGTTTCGCACCCGCGTGTGGGAACTCCTGCGCCACATCCCTTACGGGGAGCACCGCAGCTACGCCCAGCTCGCCGCCCTTGCCGGAATCCCCGCCGCCGCCCAGAGTATCGGCCAAGCGGTCGGGGCGAACCCGATCTCGATCATCGTGCCCTGCCACCGCGTGCTGGGCGCCGACGGCTCGCTGACGGGCTACGCGGGCGGCACCGCGCGCAAACAAGCACTGCTCGATCTCGAAGCCCCGACGGACCTCACCGCCTCGCGACTGTTCTAGCCGCCGGCGCGAGGCCCGTCGACGCTCCGCGAGTCCTACAGCCGCCGCCACCTCCGACGCCAACGGGCAACCGGCACTACCTCCCGGCCGGCTGTGGGACGATAGACTACGACGACCATTGCGCTGAGGTTCAGCGCGGAAATTACTGGAGTTCGCCATGGCTGCCGATCCACGTCCGACCATCCGAGACATCGCTCGCGAGGCGGGAGTATCGACGACGGCTGTCTCCTTCGCGCTCAATAATCGCCCGGGCATTTCCGTCGCGACGCGCGAACGCATCTTGCAATTGGCAGAAGACCTCGGCTGGACGCCCTCAATCGCGGCGCGCGCGCTTTCCAGCCAGCGGGCGCGGGCCGTCGGCCTCATCATCGGCCGACCCTTGGGCTCGTTCGCGGGCGAACGGTTCTTCTTCCACTTCATGATGGGCGTGGAGCGCGGGCTATCCGTCCACCGCTATTCCTTCGTCTTCCACACCGCCGCAGAAATGTCCGACGAACTCGATACCTACCGCCGCTGGTGGGCCGAGCGGCGGGTCGACGCCGTCATCGTCGTGGACCTCCTGCAGGACGATCCGCGGCCGGCGCTCCTGGCCGAAAGCGGCATCCCCGCCGTCTTCGCCGGCGACTTCCCCGGCTACGGCGCGGCCGTGATGAGCGACGAGGAAGCTCTCATGCGGCGCGTCATCGACTATGGGCGTTCCCTCGGAATCGAGTCGATGGGCTACGTCGCGGGCCCGCAATCGATCGTCCACTCCGACCGACGGCTGCGCGCATTCGCCGAACTCACCGCGGCGGCCGGCATTTCCGGCATGGGCGTCGCCGCCGATGATTACACCGTCGAAGCCGGCCACGACATCGTGCGCCAACTGCACGCGGCCGGGGACCTCCCGCGCTTTATCGCCTTCGACAACGAGGTGCTGTGCCTCGGCGGCACGCGCGAGCTCGTCGCACAGGGCATTCGAGTCCCCGACGACGTGGCCGTCATGAGCTTGGAAGACTCCCAGCTGTGCGAGGTGATGGTCCCAGCTGTGACCGCGATTCGGCGTGATTCCGCGGAATTCGGCGAGCAGTGTGCGGCGCTTGTGCTGGACCTGCTGGACCGGCGCACTGAAGCAGGCACCTCGGTCGTGTTCGACCCGGCACCCGAGGTCATCGAGCGCGCCTCCACGGCCATCGCCCCTGCCTCCTAGCCAGCAGCAACCCGGCCTTCCACTCCCTCAAAACCGGGCGATCGGAGCCGTTGTGGAGAGTTAGGGGAAAACACAAACCCCTAACTCTCCATAAGCGCACCTATCCCCTCCAGAGAACGTAAACGCCCAAGCGGGAACGCGCGCCCAGGTGCGGACGCGAGCGCGGACACGCTAGCGCAGGCGCGAGCACGCACGCTAGCGCAGCGTCACCTCGCGGGAGATGAGGCCGGAGCGGGCGCTGCGCTGCTCGGGCGTGAGCGGCGCGTCGTCGGCCAGCGCCTTGCCGAGCCGCTCCTCGAACGCGGCGGCGACGGCGTCGAGCTCGTCGGCCTCGCTGCCCGGGTTGAGCTCCCACACTGGGACGAGCAACCCGCAGGAGCGGAAGAACCCGATGAGGCGGGTGCCGTCCTCCAGCTGCGTCGCGCCGTCGGTGTGAAGCTTGGCAAGCGCGTCGAGCAGGCTGTATTCGTCCTCCGGGCGCACCCAGCGCAGGTACTCCTTGCCCATGCGGCACCAGAAGGCGGACGCGACACCGGCGACGGGCGCGGACGGCACGATGTGCTCCGCTGCCTGCTCCAGGGCCTGGTCGAGCTCGGGCGAACGCTCGGCGCTCGGATCCACCCAGTAGGCGAAATCGTCGTGCACGGTGAGCTCCCACGCGGCCTCGGGATCGACGATGTCTTGCAGGCGCGGGCCGGGCTCTGGCAGCTCGACGTGGCGCAGCGGCGTGCCGGGGGCGAGCGCGGCGGCGGACTCAATCGCGTGCGCGATATCGCGCGAGGCATCGCCAGAGCGGGTCGCGGCCTGCAGCGCGACGACGACCGTGCCATCCTCGCGACGCAGCGCGGGCCACATCTCCGGCAGCAGCGTAACGAGCAGAACGGGCACGTCGGCGAGATCGCCGGTGAGCTTCAGGGGCGCGGAGGCCGACGGGAGGAGCTCGCGCATCGCGACGAGATCGGTTTCGCCCGCCAGACCCTCAAACGGGCGCTCGACGAACGCGACCTCCTGGCGCTTCGGCTTCGCGGCGCGGTCCTTCTTACGGTTCTTTTTTCCCATGACGACAAGGATACGTCCTGGCCGCGACTAAGGCGCTAGCGACTCCGCGTCTGCGCTAACGTCCCCGCGCCTGCGCTAGCGTGTCCGCGCCCGCGCTAACGACTCCGCCCCCGTGTAGACGTTCATGCGGCCCTCGCGCGTAAACCCGGCAAGGAGGATTCCCGCGTCCGCGGCAAGGTCGATGGCGAGGGAGGATGCCGCGGATACGGCGACGACGGCACCCAGCCCAGCCATGGCGGCCTTCTGCACGAGTTCGAATGACGCGCGCCCCGACAGCGCAAGAATTGCGGGGCGATCGTCACTCCCAGCACCGCCAGGTCCGGCCAGCCCGCCGCGAGCGCCAGTACCGTCCGTTTCCCCGCGAGCGCCAGGGGCACCCACGGCCGGCAAGGCCCCCGACATGAGGAGCGCGCCAATAGCTTTATCGGCGGCGTTGTGGCGCCCGACGTCCTCCCGAATGACGACGGGATGGCCGCCGCCGGTGAAAATGCCCGCGGCGTGGATGCCGCCCGTGGTGGCAAACGCCGTTTGGTGCTCGCGCAAAAGCTCCGGCAGGCGAACGAGCACTCGCGGGTCAAACCGCGCCTCGCCCGCACTTTCGCTACCATCATCCCGAGCCTCGCCACCCGCTCCGACGAGCGAATCCCGCCCAGCCATCGCGCCTGCCCCAGCAAGAGCGGCAGCGCGCCGCGCCATCACCTGCTCGATCGACGTCGTGCCGCAAATTCCGCACGCGCTCGTCGTCGTGAGCAGCCGCCGGCCAGACAGATCGGGCGGCGCGAGCCCGGGCGCGAGATCCACGTCGACGACGTTGAACGTATTCTCGTTCTGCCCGCACGTCCCGCCGCAGTAGCGCACCTGCGCGATATCGGCGCCGGCGCGAATGAGGCCCTCGGAGTACAGCAGGCCGTGGACGAGCTCGACGTCAGCGCCGGGCGTGCGCATCGTCGTCATCAGCGACTGACCCGCGACGCGAATCTCGAGCGGCTCCTCCACGGCGACGGTATCGGCGCGACCGCCAATGATGACCTCGGGCGCACCAGCGTCACCAACCTCGGGCGCACCAGCATCACCGACCTCGGGCGCGGCAGCAACACCGCGGACGACGACGCGCGTCATCCGCAATTTGCGCGTAATCCTGCCCACTGCTCCCCTTACGCGCGCGCAGCCGACGCGGCCGCATGTTCCGCGCCGGACGCCGGCTCAGCCGGCCCGGTCGACGCCGCGCGCTCCGCGCCGGACGCCGCATACTCCTCGCCGGACGCAACCCCGGCCTGCCCGGCCGCGGGCTCCAGCCGAATAATGATCGACTTGCTCGTCGGCGTATTGCTCGTCTCGGCCGTCGAATCCAGCGGCACGAGCACGTTCGTCTCCGGGAAGTACGCCGCCGCGCATTGCCGCGCGGTGTCATAGGCGACGACGCGGAAGTTGGGCGCGCGCCGCTCGCCATCGGGCGCCACGGAGATCAGGTCGACGATATCGCCATCCGCGACGCCGAGCTCCGCGCAGTCGGCGGGGTTTACAAAGACGACGCGGCGCCCGCCGCTGATCCCGCGGTAGCGGTCATCGAGCCCGTAGATCGTCGTGTTGTACTGGTCGTGACTGCGCACCGTTTGCAGGATGAGGTGGCCGGGCGGGCACTGCAGGACCTCGAGCTCGTTGACGCTCAGGTGCGCCTTGCCGTCGCTCGTCTCGAAGCGCCGCTCGCGCGGACCATTCGGCAGCGCGAAACCGCCCGGGGCCGCGATGCGTTCCTCGTAACGCTCAAACCCGGGAACCGTCGCTTCGATGTGGCGCCGCACGACGCGGTAATCGTCCGCCATGGCCCGCCAGTACGCCTCACCAAAGGCGCGATGCCCGATCTCCGCGACGATGCGCGGCTCGGAGTGCAGGCCGCGGTGGGCGGTGCGCCGCCCGGTGGAGGCGTGCACCATGCCCATCGAGTCTTCGACGCTCACGGACTGGATCCGGCCCGCCTGGCGGTCCTCGTCCGTGCGGCCGAGCGTCGGCAGGATAATCGAGGTCGCGCCCGGGTGCAGGTGCGAGCCGTTGAGCTTGGTGGAGACGTGCACCGTGAGGTCCACGCGGGCCATCGCCGCCTCCGTCACAGCCGTATCCGGCGTGGCCCGCACGAAGTTGCCGCCCATCGCCATGAAGAAGCGCACCGCGCCGTCGCGCATCGCGCGGATCGCCTCGACGGTGTCGTAGCCGTGCTTGCGCGGCGCAGCAAAGCCGAACTCCCGATCGAGCGCCGCAAGGAAATGCTCCGGCGGTTTCTCCCAAATCCCGACGGTGCGATCGCCCTGAACGTTGGAGTGGCCGCGCACCGGGCAGGCACCCGCGCCGGGCTTGCCCATGTTGCCCGTCAGCAGCAGGAAGTTGACGATCTCGCGGATCGTCGGCACCGAGTTCTTGTGCTGAGTCAGCCCCATCGCCCAGCAGACGATCACGCCGTCGGCCTCTTGCACGAGGTCCGCGACGCGGCTGATCGCCTCGGGCCGCAGTCCCGTCGCCGCGCGCACGTCATCGTCGGACAGCGCCAACAGGTGCTCGATGGCGGCCTCGGTGCCGATGCAGTAAGTGGCGAGGAAGTCCGTATCGAGCGCGTCGCGGCGGATGAGTTCGCGGCTGAGCGCCTGGAAGAACGCGAGATCGCCGTTGACGCGGATGCGCATGTATTCGTCGGCGAGGTCCGTGCCGCCGCGCAGCATGCCGCGGATCGTTTGCGGGTTTTTGAAGTTCTTCAGCCCCGCTTCCGGCAGCGGGTTGAGCGCGACGATGCGCCCGCCGGCCGCCTTTTGCTTCTCCAGCGCCGCGAGCATCCGCGGGTGGTTCGTGCCGGGGTTTTGCCCGACGATGATGATGAGGCCCGCGCGGTGGATGTCCTCAAGCGTCACCGTGCCCTTGCCGATGCCAATCGTCGTGCCGAGCGCCGCGCCCGAGGACTCGTGGCACATGTTCGAGCAGTCCGGCAGGTTATTCGTCCCGAGACGCCGCGCGAGCAGCTGGTACATGAAAGCGGCCTCATTCGACGTTCGCCCCGAGGTGTAAAAGACGGCCTCCTCGGGCTTGATCGCGCCGAGGTGGGCAGCAATCTCGTCGTAGGCCTGCTCGTAGCTGATCGGGCGATAGTGCGTATCGCCCGGCGCGAGGCGCATGGGCGTGGTGAGGCGGCCGGCCCGCCCGAGCTCGTAATCGGTGAACTCCCGCAGCTCGGCAATCGAATGCTCGGCGAAGAACTCCGGGGTGCAGCGCCGCGCCGTCGTTTCTTCCGCGACGGCTTTCGCGCCGTTTTCGCAAAACTCGACGATGCCTTCCTCGCCGGGCTTCGGATCGGGCCAGGCGCAGCCCGGGCAGTCCACTCCCCCGGGCTTGTTCAGCGTGATGAGCGGCAGCAGCGCGCGATCGCGGATCGCGAAGTCCATCGCGTGGTGGATGCCGCCGAAGCCTGCGGCGGCGCGCTGACGCGGCCCCACCCGCGGATCGTCATAGGCGGTTGCGCTCTGCGCCTCGCCGGCCTCCCCCGCCTGGCCGGCCTCGCCCGCTTCGCCCGCCTCGCGGGCCCGTCTCGCATCAGCCATCGTTGCTCCTTTACTTGGCTTCACAATCGGGGGCCCGCGCTACAGAATCTCGGGGACCGAGCCGTCCTCGCTTGTTACGGGCAGCCCCGCCTGGTGCCAGGACGTCATTCCACCGTCGACGTTGTAGGCGTCATAGCCGTTCTGATTCAGCCACGCGGCCGCGCGCCCGGAGCGGCCCCCGGTCCGGCACACGACGAGCAGATCCTCGTCGGGCAGTTCGTCGATGCGATCGGGCAGATCGCCGAGCGGAATGTGCAGCGCGCCCGGCGCGTGGCCCGCCTCCCACTCCTCGTCCTCGCGGACATCGAGCAGGACGTAGCCGTCGGGCACCGGATCGGCGCCGTCGAGATCAGCGACGGTGATGGTCTGGGGCGTGTGCGGAATAGCCATGGGTCAATGGTGGCACGTATGGGCAATTTTGGCCCGCACAGCGGCGAAGCACCGCGCGAAAGCGCGCCCGGGCGGGGACAATGGAGGCATGCATGAACGAGCCGGCCAGGTGGCACGCGAAGAAGATCTGATCGACGTCGACGCCCTCATCGCGGCGTACTACGACAAGGAACCCGATCCGGATAATCCGGACCAGCAGGTGGTGTTCGGGACGTCCGGGCACCGCGGCTCCGCCTTCGATACGGCCTTTAATGAGGCGCATATCGTGGCGACGACGGCCGCGATCGTGGAGTATCGCCGCAGCCAGGGCACCGACGGCCCGCTGTTTATCGGGCGTGACACGCACGCGCTGTCCAAGCCCGCCTTCGACTCCGCGCTCGAGGTGCTGGCCGCCGCCGGCGTCGAGGTGCGAATCGACGCGAGCGACGGGTACACGCCCACCCCCGCGGTCTCGCTCGCGATCCTACAAGCCAACGGCGCAGGCTCTCGCGCGGGCGCGGGCGCGAACTCCAGCACCGGGCTGCGCCGCACGGGCCCCGGGCTCGCCGACGGCATCGTCATCACCCCGAGCCACAACCCGCCGCGCGACGGCGGCTTCAAGTACAACCCGCCGCACGGTGGCCCCGCAGATTCGGACGCCACGAGCTGGATCGCCCGCCGCGCCAACGAGCTGCTGCGCACCGGCTGGCGCGAGATCGCCCGCCTGCCGCTGAAGGAGGCGCTCGCCGCCGAAACCACCACGCGCTTCGACTTCCTTGCCACCTACGTCGAGGAGCTGAAGAACGTCCTGGATCTCGACGTCATTCGCGACGCCGACGTGCGCATCGGCGCGGACCCGCTCGGCGGCGCCTCCGTCGAGTATTGGGGCGCCATCGCCGAGCGCTACGGCCTGAACCTCTCCGTCGTCAATCCCGAGGTCGATCCGCGCTGGTCGTTCATGACGCTCGACTGGGACGGAAAAATCCGGATGGACTGCTCCTCGCCGCACGCGATGGCCTCGCTGCGGGAGAAAATGAGCGGCGACGCCCCCTTCGATATCGCGACGGGCAACGACGCGGACTCCGACCGGCACGGCATCGTCACCCGCGACGGCGGCCTCATGAACCCCAACCACTTCCTCGCCGTGGCCATCTCCTACCTCTACACGCATCGCGACGGCTGGCGCGCGGACGCGGGCGTCGGCAAGACCCTCGTGTCCTCCTCGCTGATCGACCGCGTCACGGCTGACCTCGGCCGGCGCCTCGTCGAGGTACCCGTCGGCTTTAAATACTTCGTGCCCGGGCTGATCGACGGCTCGATCGGGTTCGGCGGCGAAGAGAGCGCGGGCGCCTCCTTCCTGCGCAAGGACGGCACGGTCTGGACGACGGACAAGGACGGCATCATCCTCGCCCTGCTCGCCTCCGAGATCATGGCGCGCACCGCGAAGAGCCCCTCCGAGCTCCACCGCGAGCTGACCGAACGCTTCGGCGAGTCCGTCTATGCGCGGATCGACGCGCCGGCAAACCGCGAGCAGAAGGCCAAGCTCGCGGCGCTCAGCCCCGAGGACGTCACAAGCACCGAGCTCGCCGGCGATCCGATCACCGCGAAGCTCGTGCGCGCGCCCGGCAACGACGCGCCGATCGGCGGCCTCAAGGTCACCACCGACAACGCCTGGTTCGCGGCGCGCCCCTCGGGCACGGAGGACGTCTACAAGATCTACGCCGAGTCCTTCCGCGGTGAACAGCACCTTCAGCAGGTGCAGGCCGACGCGAAACAGGTCGTCGACGAGGCCCTCGGCAGCTAGCCGCTGAGCTTCCGGCCGCGCGGCTCCCACCTCCGAGCCGCGCGGCTCGAACGACCGGGCCGCCCGCCGCCCGTCGCCCGTCGCCCGCCGTCGCCGCCCGTCGCCCGCCGCCCGTCGCCAGCCGTCAGCCGTCGCCGCCAGCCGTCGCCGGCTGCGAAAGTGTGCGCCGTAACCTACCGGCGAGGGCGAAATCTGCCCTGCTCGGTGTGAGACGATCCAGGGGTGGCGAACCCCTATGCTGCGATCCTCTCCCACCCCGGCGCTCTCGCATTTTCGGCGACGGGGTTAGTGGCGCGCCTACCGCTCGCGATGACGGGCCTCAGCATCATTTTGATGATCGAGCACACCTACGGCAGTTACGGCCTGGCGGGCGCCGTCTCGGCCGTCTACGTCGTGACGATGGCCGCCGCCGCGCCCATGCTCGCGAACCTCGTCGACAAATACGGCCAGGCCCGCATCATGCGCCCCGCGCTCGCGATCTTCAACCTTGGGCTCGCCGCCCTCGTCGCGGCAACGATCACCCGCGCGCCCGCCGCGCTGCTGCTCATTGCGGCCGCCATCGCCGGCACCGCCACGGGTTCGATTGGCGCGCTCGTGCGCGCCCGCTGGTCCATCACGGTGGCCGACGCCCGCGAGCTCCACACCGCCTACGCGCTGGAATCGGCCCTCGACGAGGTCGTGTTCGTCATCGGGCCGGTGCTCGCTACCATCCTCGCGACGACCCTCGCGGCGCCCTCCGCCATCATCGCCGCCATCGCCTTCTCGCTCATCGGCGGTTTCTGGTTCCTCTCGCTCACCGCCACCGAGCCCCCGGCGCAACGCCGCACGAAGCGCAAACGCGAACTGTGGGAAGACGCCGTCGACGATCCGCACGCCCGCCCAAGCGACACCGCCCCCGGCGTCCTCACCCTGCCCGCCATGTGGTCGCTCATTGTCGTCATGGCGTGCATCGGCGTCATCTTCGGCGCGACGGACGTCTCCACCGTCGCCGTCTCCAAGGAGTTTGGCCGCGAATCGCTCGCGGGCGTCCTCCTCGGCATCTTCGCCTTCGGCTCCCTGATCTCCGGCCTGCTGTACGGCGCGCGCGTCTGGAACGCCACCCTCACGATGCGCTTGGCAATCGGCGTCATCGCGCTCGCCGCCGGATCCTCGCTGTTCTTGTTCATCCACTCGCTGCTGGTGCTGGGCGCCGTCATGTTCGCGACGGGATTCGCCATCGCACCGACGTTCATTAACGCCAACGCCGTCATCCAGCAGGTGGTCCACGCCTCGCGGCTGACGGAGGGATTGACATGGATGGCGACGGCAAACTCCGCGGGAGTCTCGCTCGGCTCGGCCATCGCCGGCGCCATCATCGACGCCAAGGGCGGCCACGCCGGTTTCTACGTCGCGGTCGCAGGAGCCGTCGGCGCCACGATCATGGTGCTCGCGACGCTGCCCGTAATTCGCCGCTCGATCACGACCTCCCGCCTCTAGCGCGTTCCCGCCTCTAGCGCGTTCACCCCTCTAGCGCATCGCCACCAGTGAAATCCGCAGTCGCTTAAACCTCGAGGTCACTACTCATCAGCCCGCGGGTCCGGCGAAGCGTCCAGTTCGTCGGACAGGGCATCGAGTTCGGCGCCACCGGCCATGAGGTGGGTGAGCTCCTCAAGGCTGATGCCGGCCTTCGCGTACGTCCCGAGGGAGGCGCCGCGGTTCAGGACGAGGAACTGGTCCCCGACGAGATAGGCGTGCTGCGGGTTGTGCGTAATGAAGATGACCGCGATCCCGCGCTCGCGCGCCGCCTGGATGTTCTTCAAGACGACGCCGGACTGCTTGACGCCGAGCGCCGCCGTCGGTTCGTCGAGGATCAAGACGCGGGCGCCGCGGTGGATGGCGCGCGCAATTGCTACGGACTGGCGCTCCCCGCCAGAGAGCGTGCCAACGGGTTGCTCGACGTCGCGAATATCGATGCCGAGCGCGGCGAGCTCACGGCGGGTGGTGCGCTTCATCTCGCCGATTTTCAGCGTGCCGAGGGGGCCCACGCGTTCGGAGCCGAGGAAGAAATTGCGCCACACGCTCATGAGCGGGACCATCGCGAGGTCCTGGTAGACGGTGGCGATCCCGGCCAGGAGCGCTTGCCGCGGGGAGGTCAGGCGCTGCGGCTCGCCGTCGATGAGGAAGTCCCCGGCGGAATGCTCATGCACGCCCGCGAGGATTTTGATGAGCGTCGATTTACCGGCGCCGTTGTCCCCGAGGATGCAGGTGACTTCGCCTGGGCGAACCGAAAGGTCGATATCGCGCAGCGCGATGACGGAGGCGAAGGTCTTGCCGAGGCCGCGCGCCTCGATGATGGCCTCGCTCATGAGCGCACCCCCGCTCGGCGTGCGACGGACCAGTTCACAAGCACGGCCGCGAGCAGCATGATCCCGAGGAAGGTTTTCAGCCAGTTGTTGTCCCAGCCGGCGTAGACGATACCCTGGTAGGTCATGCCGTAGATGAGCGCCCCGAAGGCCGCGCCGATCGCGGAGCCGAAGCCGCCGGTGAGCATACAGCCGCCGACGACGGCGCAAATGATGTAGATGAACTCCTGGCCGACGCCCGTCGTCGCCTGCGCGGTGCCGACCTTGAACAGCGCGAGCATGCCCACGAGCCAGCCCGCGGCCGACGTCGTCATGAACAGTGCCATGATGGTGCGGATATCGCGCACGCCGACTGCCCGCGCGGCGCTCCGGTCCCCGCCGACGGCGAAAATATGGTTGCCGACGCGCGTGCGCTGCAGCACCCAGGTGGCGATCGCCGTGACGACGATGGACCAAATGACGGGTGCTTTAATCGCGAACGGGCCGAGATGCAGCGTCGAGCCGAAGAGCTGCCGGACGGTGAAAAAGCCCGAGATTTGGTCGATTCCTTGCAGCGCGACGGTGCCGGTGAGCAGCTTCGTGACCGCGAGGTTGATGCCCTGCAGGATGAAAAACGTCGCGAGGGTGACGATGAAGGACGGCAGGCCGGTGCGCAAAACGATCGCGCCGTTGGCCGCCCCGATGGCGAGCGCGAGGGCAAGCGCGAGGATGACCGCGAGCCACAGGTTCACGCCGTAGGTGCCGGCGAGGATGCCGACGAACAGCGCGGTCGTGCCGGTCATGACGCCCGCGGACAGGTCGAAGTGCCCGCCGATCATGAGCAGCGCGACGGCCACGGCCATGATCCCGATCGTCGCGGAGGACTCCAGCCACGTCGAGATCCCGGCGGGAGCGAGGAAGGTCGTCGTGTTCAGCGCGAAAAAGACGAGCACGGCGACGGCGGCGATGACCGCCCCGATCTCCGGGCGCCGCATCACGGTGGTGAGGTGGGAGGTGGCGACGGCTCGCTCGTCGGCCGCGTGGCTCTCGGCCGCGTGGCTCTCGGCAGCGTGGCTCTCGGCCGCCGCGCTGCGCCCCTCAGGTTTTTCGCGCTCAGTCATCGTTGCCCGGTTAGTGCTTGCCGCGCTGGATCGCGTCGGCGATCTGCTCGACGTTGTCCTTCGTGACGACGAGCGGGCCGGAGTAGACGGGCTGGCCGCCGCCGGTGTCCATCGCGTCGGTCACTTTCTGCTTCAAAAAGACGACCGGCAGCCAGCCCTGGGCATAGGGCTGCTGATCGACGGCGAAGGCAAGCGAGCCGTCCTTGATGGCCGAAACGACGTCGGCGTCGAGGTCGATGCCGCCGATCATCGCCGAGCTGGACGCGTCGCCGATCGACTTGAGCGCGGCGCTCGTGATCGAACCGTTGAGCGTGAAGACGGCGTCAATATCGGGGGTGGCCTGCAGCTTGGCGGTGATGGTGTTTTGCGCCGAGGCGAGATCGGAAATGTCGACCTGGAGGTTCTCCGCCTGGCCGCCAAACGTCTTGGCCGCGCCCGCGCAGCGCTGCTCCTGGCCGATATTGCCCGCCTCGTGGATCACGCAGATCATGCGCTTTTTGCCCGCGGCCTTGAACTGCTCGCCGGCCGTTTCGCCCGCGAGCTCCTCGCTCTGGCCGACGTGCGTCATCGCGCCGAATTCCTTGTAGCGCTCGATGCCGGAGTTGATCGTAATGACCGGGATTTTGGCGTCGACGGCGGCCGTGATCGCCTCTTTCAGCCCGTCGGGGTTCGCCATCGAGACGATGAGGCCGTCGACGCCCTGGGCGATCGCATTCGTAATGAGGATCGACTGCTGGGCTGGATCCGGATCGGCCTGGTAGGTCATCGTCACGCCCATCGTGGCGGCGGCGTCCTCGCCACCGGATTTGACGATGTCCCAAAAGGCGTCGCCCTGCGCGGAGTGCGTGACCATCGCGAAGCTGAGATCGGCGCCCTCGGAGGTGGAGCCGGAGCCCTGCTGGGTGGCAGCTGCGGAGCTCGTCGTCGTAGTGTTCGGGGCGTCATTAGTGCAGGCGGTTAAGGTCATAGCGCTCAGCGCGCAGGCGGCAAACGCGAGAATGCGTCGCATGGGATCCTCCAGTGGGGCGGGCGATTCTGCCCGCCAGCCTACTCCGTGTGCTAGGTCACGCGCCAAGTCGTTTGCGGCCTGGTCCTCCCGTAGCCTGAAGGCATGGGATTTTCTCGCACCGGTTCGATCCTGGAAGATGCGCTGCACGCGCGCGTTGAACCCCTCGTTCGCCGCTTCGGCTTCCGCCCCCGCGTCCTCGGCTATTTCGGCTACGGCACCGGCGAGCGCGCCCGCGTCCTGGCGCGGGTGCTGCTCTCGCGCCCCGCGCCGAAGCCGTCGTCCCTGCCCGACCCCGTCGCGCGCGCCCAGCGCGGCTGGCGCAATTTCATGACGGTGCACGCCGCGAACCTGCCCGTCACGATCCAGCTTGGCGAGGCGATCACCCACACCCACACGGACCGCAACGGTTATATCGACGTCGTGCTTGAAGGCCACGGGCTGCCGCCCGGCCGGCACCGCGCTTACGTGCACGCCGAGGGCGCCGCCGTCGCCCGTGCCGACGTCGAGATCATTGGCGATGACCAGCGCCTCGGCCTCATTTCCGATATCGACGACACGGTGCTCGTCACGATGCTGCCGCGCCCGCTGCTCGCCTTCTGGAACTCCTTCGTGCTTCGCACCTCCACCCGCAAACCGGTGCCGCACATGCCGGAGCTGTACACCGCGCTGACGTCGCGCTGCCCGGAGTTGCCCGTCTTTTACCTCTCAACGGGCGCGTGGAACACCTTCTCGGTACTGCGGCGCTTCCTCGCGGCCAATGGCTATCCCGACGGCCCGCTCCTGCTCACCGACTGGGGACCGACGCAAACCGGCTGGTTCCGCTCGGGGCAGGAACACAAACGTGCCATGCTCGCCGCGCTCAGCGAGTGGTACCCGCAGCTCACCTGGCTCCTCATCGGCGACGACGGCCAGCACGACCCGATGATCTACGGCCAGTTCGCCAAGGAGCATCCCGACCGCACGTTGCTCATCGCGATCCGCGAACTCACGGCGGCCCAGCAGGTCCTCGCGCACGGCACGCCCGATACCGGTCCGGGCGATAAATCCGCCCCCGAGGTATGCGAGGGCGAACTGTCGTCCAGCGTGCCGGTGGTGACAGGGCCGACGGGCCGTGAGCTCGCCACCCAGGTGCTCCCCGTCGTCGAACAGTTCGTCGCGCAAGCACCGGAGCGGGCCTAACCGCGGCGGCTAACCGCGGCGGCTAACCGCGGCGGCTAAGCGCGGCAGGCCTAGCTGCGCGAGATCAGCGGCTCGAGGCTGAAACCCTGAAAACTATCGAAGCCCAGGTGCGCGAGGATCGCCATCATCGCATTGCGCGCCGCTTCCGCGTCTCCGCAGCGGATCGCCTCGGCCAGCTCGCAGTAGGAATGCCCCACCGAGTCATCGCCGAGTAGCCGCTCGGGCCGCTGCCCATACGTCGCCCGAAAAACGTCGCCGATGAGGTTCGCGATCCCGTCAAAGAGGCGGTTGTTCGCCGAACGGTACAGCAGGCACTGGAAGGAGATTTCCAGGTCGACGAACGACGCGAACCGCTCCTCGCCGAGCAGCGTCACCATGCGCTGCGCGTAGGCGAGCATCAATTCGCGGTCGGCCTCGCTGGCACGGTTGGCCGAATACCAGCACGCCCACGGCGCGAGCGCGGTGCACAACTCCCCGAGCGCCTGCAGCTCCTCCTTGCGGGCGCGTCCCGCCAGCCGCCAGCGAATAATCGCCGGATCAAAGGGCGTCCATTCCGAGATGGGCGTGACCTGCAGGCCCACCCGGCGCTTCGGCACGAGCATGCCCTTGTCTTCCAACACGCGCATTGCCTCGCGCGCCACGGTCCGTGATAGGCCGTACTTGTCGCAGATATCTGCGATCGTAAATGTCGAGCCGGCCGCTATCTCGCGATTAGCGATCCGGGCTCCGAGCTCATCAACAAGCTCTGTCGCCACTATGCGTCATCCCCCTGGTGTCGTGGTTTTCTGACCATCGAACGTCTTCATCCTTTAGGGGCCATCCTAACGGACGCGGGTACCTTGCCCTATGGGCAATCTTCGGTTGCCCGAACGAAGAGCCCGGCGCGGTGCTCCGCGAGCCGGCGCGGCGGATGAACGTGAAATTGGCGCCGGGCAGGGTGACAATAGGAGGCAGACGCTATCCGTCCTCACGCTAGGAGCACCATGACCGAGCACGTATTCGCCACGCCTCCCGTCGCCGTCGCCGATCTCGGCGTCACTGGGATGGGGGTCATGGGCTCGCGGCTGGCCCGAAACTTCGCGCGCCACGGCTACACCGTCGCGATTCACAACGTCACCCCGGACATGACGGCCGACGTCATCAACGAGCACGGCGAGGAGGGCCAGTTCGTTCCCGCCGACGACATGGCAGATTTCGTTGCCTCGCTGAAGACGCCGCGCGTCGTGCTCGTCATGGTCGTCGCGGGCGAGATCACCGACCAGGTCATCGAGCGCGTCGCGCAGTACCTGGAGCCGGGCGACATCATCATCGACGGCGGCAATGCGCTGTACACCGATACGATCCGACGCGAGAAGGAGCTCGCCGAGCGCGGGCTGCTCTTCGTCGGAGCGGGCGTTTCGGGCGGCGCCGAGGGTGCGCTCAACGGCCCGTCGATCATGCCCGGTGCCTCCGACGAAGCCTACGAGCGCGTCGGGCCGCTGCTCACCGCGATTGCCGCACGCGCCGAGGACGGCGAACCGTGCACGACGCACATTTCGACCGACGGTTCGGGCCACTACGTCAAGATGGTGCACAACGGCATCGAATACGCCGACATGCAGCTCATCGCCGAGGCCTACGCGCTGCTGAGCGGCGCCCTGAAGATGACGCCGGCCGAGATGTCGAAGGTCTTTGCCGCATGGAACGAAACCGAGCTCGAGTCCTACCTCATTGAGATCACGAGCGAGGTGCTCGCCAAGGTCGATGAGGAAACCGGCAAGCCGCTCGTCGACGTCATTGTCGATCAGGCCGGGCAAAAGGGAACCGGGCGCTGGACGGTGCAGGACGCCCTCGACCTCGGCGTGCCGATCACGGGGATCGCCGAAGCGACATTTGCGCGAGCCCTGTCCTCTTCCGTGCCGCAGCGCGAAGCCGGCGCGGACCTACAGGCCCTCGCCGAAGCATGGGACGTGACCGACCGGGACGCCTTCATCGAGGACGTACGCCGCGCCCTTTACGCCTCCAAGGTCGTTGCCTACTCCCAGGGCTTTGACCAGATCGCCGCCGCCGCCCTCGAATACGACTGGAACATCGACCTGGGTGCCGTCGCCAAGATCTGGCGCGCAGGCTGCATTATCCGGGCGCGCTTCCTCGACGAGATCGCCGCTGCCTACGATGCGGACCATGTCATCCCGGCCGCAACCTCTGATGGTGGCGCCGGAGCGGGCGATGAGCTGGACAAGGACGGCGCCGGTACCGCGAACGAGGCCTCGACGGATTCCGAGCACGCCGCGGGCGAGCATTCCGGCACGCACACACCCGATGCGGAAACCGCGGATGCGGAAGGTTCCTCCGGCGGCGAGACCGACGTCCCGCTGCTGCTCGCGGCGCCCCACTTCCGCGACACCGTCGAAGAATGCATCCCGGCGCTGCGCCGAATCGTCGCCCAAGCCGCGTTGCACGGGATGGCGGTGCCGGCCTTCGGCGCATCCCTCGCTTACTACGACGGCGTACGCGTGAACCGACTGCCCGCGGCGCTCATCCAGGGTCTGCGTGACTACTTCGGCTCGCATACCTACGCACGCATCGATAAGGACGGCATCTTCCACACCCGCTGGGCGGAAGACGGCGCCGAGGAAAAGGTCGGCTAGCGCCTTCCAGCATCCAGCGTTCTGGCTCCCGCCTAGCTCCTCCGCTCCGACTTCGCGTCATCGCTGGAGAGAGTGAGAGCCTCGTTGACACCAGAAAGCCGCTCCGATTCTCATCTGAAGTATCGGAGCGGCTTTCTTTTGGCAGTGGAATGCTGCCCGCATCAAAAGGGGGGACTGTCAGATAAAGGGTGTGTGGGTCCGGCCTGATCCGAAAGGAGGTGGCCGTGACTGACACGACCGATGCCGTCATCGCTAATGACGAGATGATTGATCCCGTGACCGGAGAGATCATCAATCAGAAAGACCTCGCCGAGCGCCTGCTGGCGGAGGCGAAGGAGCAGGGCGT
>NZ_JALIQR010000022.1:0-24652 GCF_023634005.1 Bowdeniella massiliensis | reverse complement strand
CCCCGAAGCTTTGAGCTGGTCAACCAGGTCCTGACCCGAAGGCCTACCCGGCAAAGATTTATCGAACATAGTCATGATAATCACCGTTCCTTCCGACACGGCTTACACAAACTATTTGACACCCCCGAATCCTTCGCCAAGACCTCCTCCCACAGATAGGAGGTCTTGTACTTACCTGGTACTGGCGGATTCCCAGCACCATTTTCAAAGCCACGGTTAAACGGCAAAAACACCGTGTCCATGCCCGCGAGCTTGGTAGTCATCCACACCTCGTCAGTATCAACGGCGAAGTGCACCACCGCGCGGCGGTTCAACCCGAACAGCACCTCACTGGCTGGGCGGGACCGCTTGTACTGGTCAACAGCATCCCTATAGGTCTGGCCGGTGAGCTGATTCTTCAACTCCATCGTCACCACCGGGATACCGTTGACAAACAACACGGTGTCAACGGAGTTGGTATTCTTCGTCGAGTACTGCAGCTGGCGGACCACAGTCAACCGGTTCGCCCAGTACTTCTCTGCCAGCAGCTCGTTGAGGTCGGAACCAGGGGCGAAGAACACCAGCTTGAAACGGGCACCAAGATCCTCCACTCCGCGACGCAGCACCTCCACGACGCCGCGATTGTCGAGCTCGCGAGCAACACGCTTGCAGAACTTCTCACCAGCCTTCGTTCCATGAATACGCTCTAGGCGCTCCCATTGCTGAGGTTGGGTCTCGCGCACAAAATCGAGTAGATCCTGCGGATACAAACCAAGCTGCTTATCAAAACCGGCCGATGGCCTCGATTCGTAGAGGTCGAACTCGGAAGGACCGACATGAGTCAACCAATACTCGATCTCATCTTCGAACCTGCGCTCCGACGTATCCATCACGCCACCTCTCCCACACGAACCTTGCCCGTCACGGCATCATTAATAACCTGCTTGCGGTAGTTGCCCAGCAGTTCGATCTGCTTGTTGATGCGTTCAATAGTCGAATCAATCCGGACTGACTTTTCTTCGAGGAAATCGGAGATCTTCTGTTGCTCGCACTCCGGGGGAACGAGGATCGGAATCTTGCCGATTTCCTTGTAGTTTGCGGATTGACGAACGCCTCCGCCGATTGAGTAAAACACCTTTGCAAGGTCATAAAACCGCAGTAGCCAGGCAAGATATTTACTGACGATTGGGCCGCGAACCTTAAGGCCGATGTACGCGCTGGTGATGATTCCACGCTCCTCGGCGAGTGCGCTTCGGAGACTGCGTTTATCGTTTTGCAGATCAGTCATTCGAAGGACGATGTAGCCGGGTTCGACGATTTGATAAGAATCGAAGGAGGCTGGAAGTAAACCAAATGCGAGATCGATATCTTTGCGAATGATCCGGCCATAACTAAGGCTGAGCAGATTCTTTTCTGACAAATCTGCATTCTTGGCCTTATTCTCATCGGTAACGACCGAGATTGAAGTCGTTTTCCAGGCTGCTGGGGCCTTGTCAATCCAGTCGATTCCGCTGTCCTTCATCGGCGCATCTGGATCCAAACCTCGAGTGACCGTACGCGCAATCAACTCCCGCCGATACCTCTCCAACAGCCCTACCTGGCGCGTCAGCTTCTCAATAAGAGAGTCAACCTCTGCCGTCTTTGCATCCAAATGCAGAGCAATTGCGTCGGCTACACGCTTTGGCGGAAGAATACAAAACGCAGCTTTTATTACTCTTTGCGAAGGATGAAACACCTTCGTACCCATCATATGTGGCCTTATTTGCTCGCGAAAGAACAAAGAGTCAAATAAGTATGCAATATACCTCTCGGACAACTCGCGTTTTGGAGTAAGCACAATAGTATCTGTACCTGCGATTCCGTGCTGGGTACCTTGTATCAGAGTGAAATTACCACTTCCTTCGTAATCTTCCGAAGATCCTGCGAAGAGAAACTGGCCCTTTGATACGAAGTCATTCACTCCATGATTCGCTGGTTCCGCCACGTGGCCAAGCCTGGCCGTATCAAGGTCCACTTCGAACCCGTACCCACCGTGAATATCTCCGTAGTGAACGCAGGGGATGCCACTACTTCCCATTTCTACTCTGCTAATGGCATAGCCACGTTTAAACTGAAAAAGGTGCCTTGTTGGAATCTTCGTCCAGACTTCTAATGGTGACTTATCGGTCATGAGTTCAGTTCACCTGGTCACTGAAGAGTTTGGCAATGTCGGCCTGGATCGTGGCTGCAAGCGTCTGAATCTCGGTGAGGGTTTCGACGGGGTCACCGAGTTCTTCGTACTTGTAGAAGTATCGGGTAAAGGGGATCTCGTAGCCGATCTTGGTTTTGTCGTGGTCTATCCATGCGTCGGGGGCATAGGGGATCACTCCGCGCTGGAAGTACGCCTCGATATCCTCGCGTAGCGGGATTTGCTCGGTATCGCGCAGATCCGCGTCTGGCTCAGGGTTACCTTTCGCATCGACGCAGATATCCGCGGCAGGGTTCTTTGAGCTGAGCTCGGCAACAATCTTGCGCAGCGATGCGATGCCGATCTTCTCACCGCGTTCCTTGATGCCTTTACGGACAAGGTCGGTGAAACCGTCCCGGTTGAGGTACACGTGCTCAGCATCGAGCGCCTCGAGGGTGGCAATGATCGCTGCCTGCACTCGCTTGCCCGCCTCGACTTCTTCGGTGCGTGCTGGCTCGCTACGCTTTCTCGATGCGGCTAGATCAGTAAATGCCTTGGCGCCCTTGAGCGCTTCGAGCGTCTCGGGGGTGGTTTGGAAACTCAACCGCAGTGGACGCTCCACGACAACCTCATGGTAAGCAAAGTCCTCGGTGTCAAAGATCTTCGACTCTTCGGTTTCCTGGAACGCTCCGTAGATGCGAGTGATGTCAGCGATGTTGTCTTCGGTGAGTTCTTTGCGCTTTTCACCCAAGGGTTTACGCATCCGCCGGAAATACTGGGTGGCGTCGATCAGTTGCACTTTGTTCTTGCGGCGGTGCTCTTTCTTGTTCGACAGTACCCAGATGTAGGTGAGAATGCCGGTGTTGTAGAACATCTGATCGGGGAGCGCGATAATCGCTTCCAACCAGTCATTTTCAAGGATCCAACGGCGGATCTCAGATTCGCCCTGCCCGGCTCCGCCAGTGAAGAGGGGCGAGCCATTGAATACGATGCCAATCCGTGTGCCAGGAGCATTCACGAAGTCCTGTGGATCGTAGGGCTTCATCTTCGAGATCATGTGCTGCAAGAAAAGAAACGAGCCGTCTGAAACACGAGGCGTTCCAGCGCCGAAGCGACCCTGGTACCCCTTGCGTTCAGCTTCTTCATGAATCGGGGCAGCGTACTTCTTCCAATTCACACCAAACGGTGGATTGCAAAGCATGTAGTCAAAGCGCTGGTTCGCCGTCTTGTCATTGGTCAGCGAGTTACCAAAGTAGATGCGTTCCTGGCGTTCGCCCTTAATCATGATGTCCGACTTCGCCACCGCATACGTCTGCGGGTTGAGCTCTTGTCCGTAAACCTCGAGGCGGGCAGTGTCATTCAGATCCTCAACATGCTGCGCAGCGATCGAGAGCATTCCACCGGTGCCGACCCCGGGGTCATACAGCGACGCCATAGCACCGTCTGCACAAAGCCGGTTAATGTCTTCTTCTGGGTTGAAGAGTAGGTTGACCATCAAGCTGATGACCTCGCGCGGGGTGAAGTGTTCACCAGCGGTTTCGTTCGATAGTTCGGAGAACCGGCGGATGAGCTCTTCGAAGATGTAGCCCATCTGGTCGTTACTGACTACGTCAGGATGAAGGTTAACCTTTGAGGACGTGAACTCGCTGAGCACCTGATAGAGCAGGCCTGCTTTGTCGAGGCGTTCGATGACGTTGTAGAAGCTGTACGCCTCCATCACTTCACGCGCGGCAGGCGCGAACGCTTGCACATAGTAACTCAAGTTCTGCTCAAGATTGTCCGGGTCATCCAACAAGGTCTTGAGCGTGAAGTTCGACGTATTCCACAACGGGTAGCCCGTAGCCTTGGCGTACTGCAGCTCCTTGATCTTGCTTGGAACTGAGGTTGCCTTGATATTCAGGACTGCTTGCTTCGTATCCACGAGAACGGAATCGAGGCGGGTCAGCACAGTGAAAGGCAACACGACATCGCCGTACTCGTGTTCCTTATAGTCGCCACGCAGAATCTCTGCGATGTTCCAAATCAAAGCAACGTGGCTCGTAAGTCTGTCAGTGCTCACTCGGGTCAATTCCTTCACTCATCAGTCGCTCGTAGCGTTCGTTCGAGATCACCACGGCGATCGGTTTTCCGTAGCGCAGAACGTAAGCAGGCTCGTCCTTGTCGGCCACCTCCTTGATCAGGCGTGATGCCTGACCACGCGAAAGATCACCGATGTTGATGTGACGCATCGGAACCTTGCGCTTCTTGGTCGCCATGAGTCTCCCTGTCGTTCTTACGGGCCGCCCTAAGTCTCCCACACAAGCTGGGGTCATGAAGGCAAAAACACGGCAAGGATACATGTTAATTACCACCAATAGTTACATGTAAATATGGATGAGAATCTGCGGATCTGACTGTCGAGTAGGTGAACGACCTACAAAGACGAGTTCAACTCACGCCCCTTCAACCCGTACTCGCCAACGCAGGGCGCTCTCCGCACCCCTCCTCGCCCGGTGGTGCGGATTTTCCGAGCTAGAGAGGCCCATGGCGGTACCCGGATGCTGCACGCCGAGGGCAACGATTCGCCCGAGGAACAAGAAAACCCCTGGTCAACAGGGGTTAGGCTGGGACGGCGGATCTTATTAAATCCGAGGTCTTTGGCTCATAGACCTTGTTGACGCGCTTCTTTTCGCCGACCGCAATCTTGGCGAGGACCTCGGATACTTCCTGTGGCGTGTAGTACTCGCCCCCGGACTTGCCTGCCTGGGATGTGTACATCTGCATCAGGTACTCGTAGGCATCGCCGAAAAGATCGATTGAGTTGTGGCGGAAATCGCCTAGTGGTAGATCACCGATCGCGTCCAGGAGTTTCCGCAGTTTCTCAATCCGCTGTTTAACGGTGTTACCGAGTTTCGCGCTGTTCACGTCGAGGTTGTCGAACAGGCCGTTGATGTCGTCTTCGCTGTCGGTGCCGACTGTGGACGCCTCGATGTTCTTGAAGACTCGCTCGAGCGTCTCGTTGAGGTCCTCACCTCTGGCGGCACACTCGCGCACGTTGTCGAAAAGCTCGGATGGATAGATGAAGAAGCCTTTTTCTTCGAGCAGGGCAGGACGCGCCAGATCGGCATCCTGATCCGGCAGTTCACAGTAATCGAAGTCGCGGTTGCCTGCTTCTCGCTCTCCGGCATCGACGTAGGCAGCCAGGTTCTCGGAAATAAAGCGATAAAACAGCATCCCAAGGACGTAGCTCTTGGAATCCCAACCATCGACGCTGCCGCGCAGGTCATTGGCGATCCGCTAGATGGTCCTATGAAGTTCGGCGCGTTGGGCTTCCTTGGTCGAGGGGGTCACGCCGTGCTCCTTATTGTGAACAATCTTCGTCCACCGTATCCCGAGATGCCGCCACAAACCGGCGGGATCCATGGAACAAATGTACGAGTGGTTCACCGCGGCGGACGCCGCAACGGCATCACTCCAGTCTTGGCTAAACTGCACGGTGGAACCCACGAAAGGTCGTCATGTCTGATACTCCGCTGAGCCCGCTCGATGAAGCGGGCGTCGATGCTGCGGTAGCCGAGGCTCTCGCAGCGATCGAAGAAGCTGACTCACTCGAGAGCCTCAAGGCTGTTCGTCTCGCGCACGCTGCGGATGCGTCGCCGCTTGCTGGTGCTAATCGCCAGATCAAGTCGCTGGATCCGAAGGATCGTGCCGCTGCTGGTAAGCGTATGGGTCAAGCACGCGGTCGAGTCAACAAGGCCATTGCCGAGCGTGAGGGTGTGCTGAAGAAGCAGGAGGCGGAGCGCGTCCTACTTGAAGAGAGCGTGGATGTCACCATTCCGGCTCGCCGGCTTGCGCACGGCGCCCGCCACCCGATCGGTCTGCTCATGGACGACATCTCTGACTTCTTTGCCTCGATGGGCTGGCAGATCGCCGAAGGCCCCGAGGTGGAACACGAGTGGTTCAATTTCGATGCACTGAACTTCGGGCCAGACCATCCGGCTCGCCAGATGCAGGACACCTTCTTCGTGGATGCCCCCGGTTCCCATCTGGTCATGCGTACCCACACCTCACCGGTGCAGGCGCGCACCCTGCTCAAGCAGGATCCGCCGCTGTACATCGCTTGCCCAGGCAAGGTCTTCCGCTCAGATCAGCTCGATGCGACCCACGCCCCGGTATTTCACCAGGTGGAGGGGCTCGCGGTCGACAAGGGTTTGACGATGGCCCACCTTAAGGGCACGTTGGATCATTTCGCGAAATGGATGTTCGGCGAAGAGGCCCACACACGCCTCCGCCCTTCCTACTTCCCCTTTACCGAGCCGAGCGCTGAACTCGACCTGTGGTTCCCGCAGAAGAAGGGCGGTGCAGGCTGGATCGAATGGGGTGGCTGTGGCATGGTCAATCCGAACGTGTTGCGTGCCTGCGGTATTGACCCGGAGGAATACACCGGCTTCGCCTTTGGCATGGGAATCGAGCGTGGCGTCATGCTGCGCCACGAGATCGACGACATGCGCGACATGGTGGAAGGCGACATGCGCTTCACCACCCAGTTCGGCCCGACTTCGCACGCGAGGGGAATCTAAAACATGCCATACGTACCGATTGATTGGCTCCGCGAGCACGTCGATGTTCCCGCTGGAACGACGGCCGAAGAACTCGCTGCCGCACTCGTCGCCGTAGGTCTTGAGGAAGAGGAGATTCATCCTCCGTCAGTTTCGGGCCCGCTCGTTGTCGGCAAGGTCCTGACGTGCGAGAAGGAAACTCACAAGAACGGCAAGACCGTTAACTACTGCCGCGTCGATGTTGGCGAGCACAATGACGCGCCGGGTACCGGCAAGGAGCCGAGCGAACTCGAGAGCCGCGGCATCATTTGCGGTGCCCACAACTTCGGTGTTGGCGACTACGTCGTTGTTTCCCTTCCGGGAACGACGCTTCCGGGCGGATTCGAGATCGGTGCCCGAAAGACCTACGGGCACTGGTCCGATGGCATGATCTGCTCCGATAAGGAGCTCGGACTCGGTGACGACCACGATGGCATCATCGTTCTCAACGAGCGTTTCGAGGATATTCCGGAGCCCGGCACATCGGCCCTCGAGCTGCTCGGGCTTGGCGGAGAACTCCTCGAGATTAACGTGACCCCGGACCGCGGGTACTGCTTCTCGATGCGTGGCGTTGCTCGCGAGTATGGTCACTCGACGGGAGCCACCTTCAACGATCCGGCTCTCGGCGTCGACGTTCTCGAGGCTACGGCAGACGGGTACGAAGTCCGGATTGAGGACGACGCACCGATTCACGGCAATGTTGGCTGCGATCGTTTCGTTACCCGCATCGTGCGGGGCGTGGATCCCACTAAGCCGAGTCCGAAGTGGATGAAGGATCGCTTGATAGCGGCCGGCATGCGTCCGATCAGCTTGGCAGTCGACATCACCAACTACGTCATGCTCGATCTGGGCCAGCCGCTGCACGCCTACGACCTGGACAAGATGAACGGTCCCATCGTTGTGCGGCGAGCGAAGGCAGGGGAGTCCTTCGAGACTCTCGATGACATCACGCGCAAGCTCAACCCAGAAGATCTGCTCATCACCGACTCTGAAGGTGCCCGGGTGCTGGGCCTTGCCGGCGTGATGGGTGGAGCGGATACCGAGGTTAGCGAGTCCACTACGGACCTGCTGATTGAAGCTGCCCACTTCGACCAGGTTTCGGTTGCGCGTACCGCCCGCCGCCACAAGATCCCGAGTGAAGCGGCCAAGCGGTTTGAACGCGGTGTCGACCCAGAGCTTCCGCCCGTTGCGGCACAGCGTGTCGTCGATCTGCTCGTTGAGTTTGGCGGCGGAACCGCCGATCCTGCCGTAGGCGACGTCAATAACACGACCGCACCCGAGCCGATCAGCTTCGATCCGGCTCAGGTCGCCGGGCTCGCGGGACTCGATCTCACGGATGACCGCATCGCCGAGGTCCTCGAAGCCATTGGCTGCAGCGTGGAGCGAGGAGATCGCTGGCAGGTCACCCCTGCTACGTGGCGCCCGGACCTTTCCGGCGGCGCGGATCTGGTGGAAGAAGTCGCCCGCATCGTCGGCTATGACGAAATTCCATCGATTGTTCCCACTGCTCCGGTTGGCTCTGGCCTCACCGCAGACCAGTCCCGGCGTCGCGCGATCGCCCGCTCCCTAGCCGAGCATGGCCTCCTCGAGGTGCTGTCCTTCCCCTTTACGGGAGCGGATCGGCTTGGCATTGCTGAGGGAGACTCGCGTTTCGAGCGTCTGAAGCTCGCGAACCCGCTTGCCGATGATGCCCCATACTTGCGTTCCAATCTGCTTTCAACTCTGCTGGAGACGGCTGTGCGGAACGTATCGCGGGGACTCGAGCGCGTCGCCATCATGGAGCTCGGCACTGTCGTCTTGCCGAAGGCGACGAAGGAAACTCCACTTCCCGCAGTTGGTGCGCGCCCGAGCGATGCCGATCTCGAGGCGATCGCCGCCGTCGTTCCGGATCAGCCGTGGCATGTGGCAGGCGTGTTATCCGGGCCGGTCTCAGAAGGTGCAGCCCTTGGAGCATCGCGTTACTACGACTGGGCGGATGCCATTGAGTTCACCACCATCGTCGGAGACACGGTCGGTGTGCCGTTGACCCCGGTGAAGACGGAATATGTCCCGTTCCATCCAGGTAGGTGCGCCGAGCTCAGGGCGGGTGAGATCGTCGTGGGTCACGCGGGCGAACTCCACCCTGATGTATGCGCCGAGCTCGGGCTGCCCGCCCGCACATGTGCGTTCGAGATCGACATTGATGCACTCCTGGCACAGATCCCAGACGGCGCTCACCTCGTCTCCCACGTCTCGACCTTCCCGCCGGCGAAGGAGGACTTCGCGTTTGTCGTGAAGGACTCCGTCACCGCCGCTGAAGTTGAGCAGGTGGTGCGCCAGGCGGCGAAGGAACTGACCGAACAGGTCCGCACCTTCGACATCTACCGTGGTGCCGGAATCCCCGAGGGGCACTACTCCATTGCCGTGGCACTGCGGATTCGCGCTCAGGATCGGACCCTGACTGCAGAGGACATCAACCAGGTGCGCAATCGTGTCATCAAGTCGGCCAAGGCCCGGATTGGGGCTGAGCTCCGCGCCTGACCGGCTGCCAACTCAGCGAGCTCCCCTCAGTTCGACACGGTTCTAACTGAGGGGACTTTGCGTATCTCTTATATCGCCTACCGTTGACGACGTTCATGGCTCGACTCCCATGGAGTCCGCGGGCGATCTCGGCACGGCCGGCTGGCCGAAAAGTCCTAGATCGTCTCGAGCGGGCCCGATCGCTCCGGGGCCGGGAAGGCGTCCTCAAGGGCGGCTAGGACATCATCGGTGAGCTCGAGATCGAGCGCAGAGACGTTCTCCTGCATACGCTCGGGCGAGCTTGTCTTTGGGATCGCGATGGTCGAACCGTCGCGCATGACCCACGCCAGGGCGAGAACGGCGGGGGAGAGCCCGGCTTCGGAAGCGATGGCGGCGAGCCGCTTTCCGCGCTCGCCTTCAAAGAGCCGCCCTTGCTCGATGGGGGAGTAGGCCATCGCGGGCATGCCAAGCATCCGCATGAGTGGGAAGAGATCGACCTCGGGGCCGCGGCGAGTCAGGTTGTAGAGCACCTGGTTGGTGGCGCAGTCTCCCGAGATCGACTGGAGCTCGTGAAGGTCATCGGGATCGAAGTTCGACACACCCCAGGACCGGATCAGGCCCTCGGAGACGGCTTCGTCGAAAGCGGCAACGGTCTCCGCGAGCGGCACGGCACCGCGCCAATGCAGGAGGTAGCAATCGAGGTAGTCGGTTCCGAGTCGCTCGAGTGATGCTCGCAGCGATCGCCGTACCCCATCGTGGCTGGCATTCTCGGGGAGCACCTTGCTCACGAGGAAGAGCTCATCGCGGCGACCCGCAATAGCCTCGCCTACGAGTTCTTCGCTGCGGCCATCGCCATACATCTCGGCGGTATCAATCAGGCGCAGTCCGGCATCGAGGCCGGAGCGAATTGCGGCAATTTCATCGTCTCGCTTGCTGGCGTCATCGCCCATCATCCAGGTGCCAATACCGAGCCGGGGAACGTCGTTGAACCTCATACCTCGACCGTACGCTACTGGCCGCGCGCTGTGACGTACGTCTGGTGGCGGCGGCGGAGACTGCACGCGGTTGGGGACTGAACTAAGCTAAGGACGTAGGTCACCGATTCGTCACCAAGAGCAAGGGACACTGGAGTCATGAAGGTACTCGTAGTCATCGCATCCCAGCACGGCGCCACTGCAGAAATTGGCGACGCCATCGTCGAAGAGCTGCGCGCTGCGGGCCACGAATCTCGCCGGGTAGCACCCGGGGATGTTCGCGACCTCGAAGGCATCGACGCAGTCGTTCTCGGCTCTGCCGTCTATATGACTCAGTGGATGGAATCCGCGCGCAACTTCGTGCAGCGCTTCCGCTCCGAGCTGCGTGACATCCCGCTGTGGACCTTCTCCTGTGGCCTGGCCGGCGTTCCCAAGGGCAACGTGCAGGATCCGCGCCGCGTCGGACCGGTTCTGCTGTCCATCAACCCGATCGACCACGAAGTCTTTAAGGGCCGCCTCGACCTCGGCGGACTTTCCCTGCGCGAGCGCACGGTCGCCCGCCTCGGTAATGCCCCCGAGGGCGACTACCGCGAGTGGGACAAGATCAAGGAGTGGGCGCAGGAAATCGGCAGCCAGCTCTCCGAGCAGGAAAAGCTCCAGCAGTAGCCTGCCGTGCCGAGATGGCCAGTGTCTACGGGGCACAGCGAACCTCGCTGAAGTCCCGCGCGACCGTCTTCGTCGTTGCGCTGTTCATTACGCTCGTCGTTGTGGCGGCCTCCTTTCCGGCGCGCGAGAAACCCGTGTTGTGGCTCGCGATCATCCCGTCGGCGCTCGCTGCGTGCGCGTTTTGGCTCGGCCTGTACTACTTGTGGCGGCTGCGCATTCAGTTCACGCCCGAGGAGATTCGCCTCACCGTCCCCTTCCGCGGCGTACAGATAATCCGCCGGAAGGACATCGACCTCATCACGGCGGTGTCCAACAAGGGGTACGCGTACTACCGGCTGGATCTGAAGGACGGGAGGACGGTGAACATCAGTCCCGTGCTTTTCCGGATCGATCCGCCGTGGGAGCGCTACCTGCGCACCTTCGCTCGCGCGGAGATGTAATGCGGACCGACGCGCGCTAGCTTCGCTCCGCCGAGGGGTGATCCGACGCCTCGAGCTTCGCCTAAACCGGACATCATCCCACGATTCGGTACAGAGACCTGGAAGAATTTACAGCTCGACGTATGGTTATGCACATGACTCTTCACGTCGCAGTCGTTGGAGCCTCCGGTGCTGCCGGGGGAGAGGCGCTACGCCTGCTTTCCGCCAACGAAAACCTGGACATCACCCACCTCATGGCGCACTCCTCCGCGGGTAGCCGCCTGGGCGAACACCATCCCCACCTGCGAGCACTTGCCGACCGAGTTATCGAAAAGACCGATGTCGCCAAGCTCGCCGACGTCGACGTCGCGATCCTCGCCCTGCCCCACGGCGCCTCCGGCGAGATCGCCGCCCAGCTGCCCGAGACCGTCCGCGTTTTTGACGCCGGGGCCGATCACCGGCTGGCGAGCGCAGCGGATTGGCAGACCTATTACGGCTCCGAGCACTCCGGCACCTGGCCCTATGGCCTGCCCGAGCTGCTGCACGCCGGCGAGAAGACGGCTGCCAAGCAGCGCGAGATCCTCGCGAGTGCCACGCGCGTGGCCGTTCCCGGCTGCAACGTCACGGCCGTGACCCTCGCGACGCAGCCCGGAGCGCTGCTGCAGGACAAGGTCGACTTCTCCGAGCTGGTCGCGACCCTCGCCGTCGGCTACTCCGGCGCAGGCAAGGCCCTCAAACCTCACCTCATGGCGCTTGCCGCCCAGTCCAATGCGGCGCCCTATGCCGTCGGTGGCAGCCACCGCCACATCCCCGAGATCGAGCAGAACCTGCGCACCGCGGGCGTTGACAACCCCACGGTCGCCTTCACCCCGATCCTCGTTCCGATGAACCGTGGCATCCTCGCTTCCGTCACGCTCCCTACCACGGCCTCGGCCGCCGAGCTGCGCGAGGTCTGGCAGGACGTCTACGCCGATGAGCCGTTTGTCCACGTCCTGCCGGAGGGGATCTGGCCCACGACCCAGGCCGTGCAGGGCTCGAACGTCGCGACCGTGCAGGTCACCAAGGACGAGCACTCCGGCCACCTCATCGCGATGTGCGCGCTCGACAACCTCGTCAAGGGCACGGCGGGCGGCCTCATCCAGTCGATGAACATCGCCCTTGGCCTACCCGAGACGAGCGGCCTGCCGACGGAGGGAACACCATGAGCGTCACGAGTGCGATGGGCTTTACCGCGGCCGGGGTCGCGGCCGGGATCAAGGACTCCGGGGCGCTCGACCTCGCCCTCGTCGTGAGCGACGGGCCCGAGGTTACTGCCGCGGCCGTCACGACGCCGAACCGCTTTGCCGCCGCGCCCGTCTACGTCACGCGCGAGGTGGCCGCGACGGGCCGCGCGAAGGCCGTCGTGCTGAACTCCGGCGGGGCGAACGCCTGCACGGGGGAGCAGGGCATGGCCGATGCGCGCCACATGGCTGCGCTCGTTGCCCAGGAGCTCGGCTGCGAGGCTGGCGAGATCATGGTCTGCTCGACCGGGCTCATCGGCGCCTTCCTGCCGATGGACGCCGTCGCCTCCGGCATTCACGCCGCGGCCGGATCGCTCTCGGGCACCGGCGGCGAGGATGCCTCCCGCGCGATCATGACGACGGACACCGTGCCGAAAAACGCTGCGGTGAGCACCCCTGCGGGCTATACCGTCGGCGGCATGGCCAAGGGCGCGGGCATGCTGAACCCCGCCATGGCGACGATGCTGAGCGTCATCACGACCGACGCCGTCGTCGCCGGGGAGGACGCGCAAGCCGCGCTTGCTGCCGCCGTCGATGTTTCCTTTAACCGGATGGACTCCGATGGCTGCCAGTCGACCAACGACACGGTCATCCTGCTCGCCTCGGGCGCCTCGGGCGTGGCGGCGAATCGGCAGGACCTGACCGCGGCGCTGACCGAGGTGTGTACCTCGCTGACGAAGCAGATGCTCGCCGATGCGGAGGGCGCCTCGCACACCATCGCCGTGACGGTCACCTCCGCCGTGAGCGAGGCGGCCGCCGAGGCCGCGGCGCGGCGCGTGACGAGCTCGAACCTGTTCAAGGCCGCGATCTTCGGCGGCGATCCCAACTGGGGGCGCATCCTCGCCGCGATCGGCACGCTCAGCGAGGCCGAGTGTCCCTATGACCGCGACGAGGTCACGGTCACGATGAACGGGCAGCCGATCTTCGCGGCCGGGGCGCCGCAGGCCGGGGCACGCGAGGTCGACCTATCGGCCCACGACGTCGATGTCACGATCGACCTGGCGGCCGGCAGCGCCCGCGCCACCGTCTGGACCAATGACCTGACGCACGACTACGTCGAAGAAAACAGCGCCTACTCGTCGTAGGGGAGAGCCATGACCAATCCACTAGACAACCTCACCGCCGTCGATAAATCCGAGGTGCTGCTCGAAGCCCTGCCGTGGCTGCAGGAGTTCGAGGGCGAGATCGTCGTCGTGAAATACGGCGGCCACGCCATGACCGACGAACACCTCAAGGCCGCCTTCGCCAAGGACGTCACCTTCCTGCGCCAGGTGGGCCTGAAACCCGTCGTCGTGCACGGCGGCGGCCCCCAGATCAACGCGATGCTCGCGCGGCTCGGCATCGACTCAGAGTTCAAGAAGGGCCTGCGCGTCACGACGCCCGAGGTGATGGAGGTCGTGCGGATGGTGCTCACGGGTGTCGTCCAGCGCGAGATCGTCTCCCTCATCAACGCCGACCGCCCCTACGCCGTGGGCCTATCCGGGGAGGACGCCACCTTCCTCACCGCCGAGGTGCATCACCCCGTCATCGACGGCACGAACGTGGACATCGGCCTCGTCGGCGACGTCGTGAAGGTCGCGCCCGGCGCCGTCAAGGACATCATCAACGCGGGCCGCATCCCCGTCATCTCCTCCGTCGCGCCGAGCCGCGACGGCCAGCTGCTCAACGTCAACGCCGATACCGCGGCCGCGGCCATCGCGGGCGCGCTCGGGGCCCGCAAGCTCGTGGTCCTAACCGACGTCGAGGGCGTCTACCGCGATTTCCCCGATAAGTCGAGCATCATCCCGCACATGAGCCTCGCGGAGCTCAACGAGCTGCTGCCGACCATGAGCGAGGGGATGATCCCCAAGCTGCAGGCCTGCCTGGCCGCGATCGAGGCGGGCGTCAAGGAAGCGCACATCGTCGATGGCCGCAAGGCGCACTCCCTGCTGCTGGAGATCTTCACCGACGTGGGCGTGGGTACCCGCATCGATTCGCCACTAAAGGAGGGCGCGTGACCTGGCAGGAGGACTACACCGAGGCCTTCCAGCAGGTCTTTGGCACCCCGCTGCTCAACCTCGTTTCCGGCGAGGGTCTCATCGTGCGCGATGACGCCGGCAAGGACTACCTCGACCTGCTCGGCGGGATCGCCGTGACGTGCCTCGGGCAGAACCACCCCGCGATCACCGGCGCGGTGACGCGCCAGCTGCAGAGCCTCGGGCACACGTCCAACTTCTTCACCACCCCGCCGCAGCTCGCGCTCGCCGCGAAGCTGCGCTCCTACCTGCCGGGCGCCAAGGTGTTCTTCGCCAACTCCGGCGCCGAAGCCAACGAGGCCGCCCTCAAGCTCGCGCGCAAGCACCGCGCCGGCGGCGGCTTCGTGGCGCTTGACGGCTCCTTCCACGGGCGCACCATGGCGACGCTGTCGGTGACGTCCAAGGCCGCCTACCGCGAGCCGTTCGCGCCGCTGATCGAGCCCGTCACCTTCGTGGCGCCCGAGGATATCGACGCCCTCGCCGCGGCCGTCACCGAGTCGACCGCGGCCCTCATCCTCGAGCCGATCCAGGGCGAGCGCGGCGTCGTTGCGCTCAGCCACGACTACCTGCGTGCCGCCCGCGAGATCACCGCCGCGGCGGGCGCGCTGCTCATCGTCGACGAGATCCAGTCCGGCACCGGGCGCACCGGCTCCTTCTTCGCCCACAGCGCCGCCGGTATCACGCCCGACGTCGTCACTCTCGCCAAGTCCCTCGGCGGCGGCATCCCCATCGGCGCGATGCTCGCCGTGGGTGAGGCGGGCGACCTCTTCGCCGCGGGCGACCACGGCACCACCTTCGGCGGCAACCCCATCGCGTGCGCCGCCGCCCTCGCCGTCATCGAGACGATCGAGGAGCAGAACCTGATGGCCCGCTGCGCCGAGGTCGGCGCTCGCTGGGCGGCCGAACTCGCCGCAATCGAGGGCGTCGCTGAGGTCCGCGGCGCCGGCCTGCTGCTCGGCGTCGCTCTCGCCGATGCGCCCGCCCTGCAGCGCGAGCTGCTGGAGGTCGGCTTCATCACGAACGCGCCCAATGCCGAGACGCTGCGCCTCGCGCCCTCCTACCTCATCAGCGATGAGCAGCGCGCCGCCTTCACCTCGGCCCTGCGGGCGGCCCTTGCGCGACGACGACGATAGGGCACCTCGCCCCGTCCTCGTCCTCGCACCTGCCACCCGAAAGACTCTTCGCCATGACTATCCCCACCTCCGCCCTGTCCGCAATGTCCGATTATTCCTCCGACGATAAGCCGATCGTCCTGGCCTACTCCGGGGGCCTCGATACCTCCGTCGCCATCGGCTGGATCAAGAAAGCCACCGGCCGCGACGTCGTCTGCGTCGCCGTCGACGTCGGCCAGGGCGGCGAAGACCTCTCCGTCATTCGCCAGCGGGCACTCGACTGCGGGGCCAGCGCCGCCTACATCGCCGACGCGCGCGATGAGTTCGCCGAGGACTACTGCATGCCGGCGCTCGCCGCCAACGCCATGTACCAGGGCGCCTACCCGCTCGTCTCGGCCCTGTCCCGCCCCGTCATCGTCCGCCACCTCGTCGCCGCGGCGCGCGAATTCGGCGCCACGACCGTCGCCCACGGCTGCACCGGCAAGGGCAACGACCAGGTGCGTTTCGAGGTCGGCATCACCTCGCTCGCCCCCGAACTCACGTGCCTGTCCCCAGTGCGCGATCTCGCCCTGACCCGCGAGCGCGCGATCGAGTACGCCGAAGAGCACAAGCTGCCGATCGAAACGACGAAGAACAACCCCTTCTCGATCGACCAAAACGTCTGGGGCCGCGCGATCGAAACCGGCTACCTCGAAGACCCGTGGAACGAGCCCACCAAGGACATCTACTCCTACACCGACGATCCGGCCTTCCCGCCCGTCGCCGACGAGGTAACGATCGCCTTCGAGCGCGGCGTGCCCGTCGCGATCGACGGCGAGGCCGTCACTCCGCTTGAAGCGATCCAGCAGCTCAACAAGCGCGCGGGCGCGCAGGGCATCGGCCGGATCGACATCATCGAGGACCGCCTCGTCGGCATCAAATCGCGCGAAGTCTACGAAGCCCCCGGCGCCATCGCGCTCATCACCGCCCACCGCGAACTCGAACGCCTCACCCTGGAACGCGAGCAGGCGCGCTTCAAACCAACGATCGAAAACCGCTGGACCGATCTCGTCTATGACGGCCAGTGGTTCAGCCCCTTAAAGGGCAGCCTCGATGCCTTCATCGCCGACACCCAGTTCTACGTCTCGGGCGAGATCCGTCTGCAGCTGCACGGCGGCCGCGCCACCGTCACCGGCCGGCGCTCGCAGACCTCACTCTACGATTTCAACCTCGCCACCTACGACGAGGGCGATACTTTCGACCAGTCCAACTCGCGCGGCTTTATCGAGATCGTGGGCCTATCCACCAAGCTCGCCGCCCGCCGCGACGCGGCCTACGACCGCCTGTAAGGAGGCGCCGTGTCCGTCCCATCCGTACCCGCCACCAAAGTCGCGCGCCAGGCGGCCGTCGTGCGGATCCTGCGCGAGCAGGACGTGCGCAGCCAGGCCGAACTCGCCGAGCGCCTCGCCCGCCACGGCATCTCCGCCACCCAGGCGACGCTGAGTCGCGACTTGGTGGAGCTCGGCGCGCAGAAGCTGCGCCGGCCCGACGGCACCTTCACCTACGACGTCCCCACCGACGTCCCCATCCCGCCCGAGACCTCGAGTGCGATCGTGCGGCTCGCGCGCCTGGCCGCCGAGCTCGTCGTCGCCGCCGATCACAGCGCGAACCTCCTCGTGCTGCACACTCCGCCCGGCGCCGCGCAGTACCTCGGCTCCGCGCTCGACGCCGCCCTCGGCGCAAAAGCGCTCGGCACCGTCGCGGGCGATGATACGACCCTGACCGTCATGCGCTCATCCGACATGGCGGCCGATATCTGCGCCCGCATCCTCGCGGGCCTGCCCCCGCTCGACGATTAGGAGCCCTGCCATGGATAAGCCCACGAGCCTGTGGGGCGGCCGCTTCAGCTCCGGCCCCGCCCCCGAGCTGGTGCGCCTGTCGGATTCCACGCACTTCGACTGGCGCCTCGCCCCCTACGACATCGCCGGCTCCAAGGCGCACGCCCGCGCCCTGCTCACCGCCGGCCACCTGAGCGAGGACGAATACGAGCAGATGATCGCGGGACTGGATACCCTCGCCGATGACGTCGCCTCCGGCGCCGCCCAGCCGATCGCTGGCGACGAGGACGTCCACACCGCGCTGGAGCGCCTCCTGATCGAGCGCGTCGGCGCGGAGCTCGGCGGCAAACTGCGCGCGGGCCGCAGCCGCAACGACCAGATCGCCACCCTCATCCGCGCCTACCTGCGCGAGCAGGCAGCAACCCTTACGGCCCAGGTGCGTGACCTCATCGCCGCGCTGATCGACCAGGCCGAGCGCGCCGGCACCGCCATCATGCCCGGGCGCACCCACCTGCAGCATGCCCAACCGGTGCTGCTCGCCCACCACCTCGCTGCCCACGCGTGGCCGCTCGTGCGCGACCTGTCGCGCCTTAAGCAGTGGGACGAACGCGCCGCCCGCAGCCCCTACGGCGCCGGCGCGCTCGCCGGCTCCAGCCTCGGCCTCGACCCGCGCCAGGTCGCCACCGACCTCGGCTTTAGCGCACCCGAGCCCAACTCGATTGACGCCACCGCCGCGCGCGACGTCATCGCCGAATTCTCCTTCATCTGCGCCCTCATCGGCGTGAACCTCTCGCGCCTAGCCGAAGAGGTCATCATCTGGAACACCGCCGAATTCGGCTTCATCACGCTGCACGACGGCTACTCCACGGGCTCGTCGATCATGCCGCAGAAGAAAAACCCCGACATCGCCGAACTCGCCCGCGGCAAGGCCGGCCGCCTCATCGGCAACCACACCGGCCTGCTCGCCACCCTGAAGGCCCTGCCGCTCGCCTACAACCGTGACCTGCAAGAGGACAAGGAACCCGTCTTCGACGCCGTCGACCAACTCACGACGCTACTGCCCGCCTTCACCGGCATGATCGCCACCCTCACGTTCGACACCGAGCGCATGGCACACCTCGCCCCGCGCGGCTTCGCTCTCGCCACCGACATCGCCGAGTGGCTCGTGCGCACGGGCGTCCCGTTCCGCGACGCCCACGAGATCGCAGGCACGTGCGTGAAGGTCTGCGAAGCTCAGCACAAGGAACTGTGGGAGCTCACCGACGACGAACTCACGAGCATTTCGCCGCACCTGAACGCGGGCGTCCGCGAGGTCCTCTCAGCCGAGGGGAGCGTCGCTGCCCGCAGCGGCTACGGCGGCACCGCGCCCGAGCGCGTAGCCGAGCAGCTCGCCGAGCTTTCTTCTATGGTGCAAGCGATAGGAGATCGGTAACTATGAGTAAGTGGAAGACTGACTACCTAGCGAAACAGTTCTCGCATAGAACGAAGCGTAAGAACCTCGAAAATTACGTGGTCAATGCGATCTGGAACCGGGTCGGCGATTTGAACGTCCGCCCGGTGACACAGCAGCTGGTGAGAACTGACCGGGGTAGAAAACTCGTTGACCTCTACTTCCCTCAGGTCAAGATCGCGATTGAGTGCGATGAGTTCTACCATGCGGGAGAGGGGCAGCGTCAAGCCGACTTGGATCGAGATTTGGCCATTTTTGAAACGCTGCGGCAGGTCGACGAGGACGCACTAGCGGAGGACATTCAAAGGATTTCCTACGCGGATTTGCGGACTGATCAAGAGTTTGATGACAGATTGACCGCAGTCGCAAACCTGGTGAAAAAACATGTCGAAGCAGCCAAAGCACGGGGAGAATTTAAGGAGTGGACAGAGCGTCGGCCCGATCCTGTCGCATATCTGAAGGATCGGGCGTATATCGATCTGGAGGAAACGGTTCGAGACGAAATCGTCTTCGAGACCTATTCGGAGATCTACAATTCTCTCTTCGGAACGAACTTCAGACGTACCCATGGTCAGAGTATCGGATCGTTTACTGATCTTTCAGATGAGCGAAATCAGTACTACGGAGCGGAGTACAACCCATTCGGTAAGAAGATCAACCTTTCGATCGGGAACCTGAGCACCAAGGCGCGTGGCTCGAAAGGCTGGAAGAACACACTGTCCCGGGACGGTAAAAAAATCACTGAAAGGTCAAATGATCCGAAGCCCGGGGAGTTCACAGATCCTCAACCCGATCTCAGAGCCTGGTTCGTGAAGCGCGAATACTCGGCCCTCGGAAACGAGGATGGGGTGTACCGGTTCGCTGGGGTCTTTGAGTGGCACAGCGGAGATGGCGAAGCGAGGGTCTGGAAGCGTGTGGCAACCAAGCTCCGCCGACTAAAGGAGGGGGAGGAACTGACAGCTCCAGAGGAGATCCTGGCAGGTCTCGACGACTGAGATCTGAGACAGCAACGCCGCCCCTCCGAGCGTCGAAGGGGCGGCGTCGCTTTGTTGTGATTACTCCCCGAGACGCGCGTCCGCGCGCTCGAGCTTGATCGACCCGAGATCGGTGCGCGCCTTGATGCGAGCGACCGGAGCACCGGGCGTGGGCTCGGCGGCTTCCTTAAGGTCGGTGCGTACGGAACCAGCGGTCGCGTGGCAGTCAGCGTAGACCGAGATGCCGCGCGCGACGGCAATGCGGATGGAGCCGAGGCTCGCCTTCGCGTCAATATCTGAGGCACCCGCGTACTTCACGCGGATAGAGCCGGCATCGGCGCTAGCGGTCAGCGAGTTCAGGACCTCACCGACACTGATGCGGCCAGCGCTCGTCTTCAGCACGCCATCGCGCAGGTTTTTGATGACGATCTGGCCAGCGTCGCACTTGGCGTCGACGCTTTCGACCTTGCCGACCTTGAGGTTTCCGGCGTCGCCGTGGAACTTTATGCGCGAGGCTTCTTCGATGTTGACGCTGCCAGCATTGGTCTTGACGTCGGCGCCTTCGAGGCGGCCGTGCGTCTTGACGGAACCAACGTCCAGCGTCGCGTCGAGCGAGCTGCCCGCGGGCACCGTGACCTCGACGGTCGACTTGAAGTCGCGCGGCACTCCGCGCCACGAGTTCATCCAGGTGTCGGAGAGCTTCGGAATGTCGACCGTCAGCGTGCTGCCATCGAAGTGGGCGGTGGCACCCTCGTGGACCTCGTCCGGCCCTGACAGCGATGCGTGAACGCGATCGCCGATGTTGACCTTCAGGTCGAGGTAACGGGACTCCACGTGGATCGTGACAGGTCCGGTGTGTTCGTGCGAAGAAAGAAGTTCGGTGTACATGTGCGGATTACCTTTCAGGAGTACCAGCCGGACAGTCCGCCGGAGGAAAACGAAGTTTGTGGGGGAGTGGTGCCGGTTGACGGGCGGTTCAGCGCCGTGCGAATTGCGTCGACGATCCAGGTATTGATCGACTTACCCGACTTCTTGGCTGCGCGTTCGACATCGTCACGCAGGTACATCGGCAGCCGTACGGTCGTGCGGACCGGATTGTCAGCGCCATCGTCTCCCGGAAGATCGGTCGGGCCGGCCGACGTCGACTTGGGGATCGCAACGAGCTTCGGCTCGCCATCGACAAGTTGAACAACGACCTGGGCATCAGGCAGCTGCGCGCTGAGATCGGAAGCGAGTTGGTCGTAGTGCGAGAGCGTCACCTGGCGAATTGCCGGCTCCGACGTCGCGACGATCGCTTCAGCCAGGTTCCGGGTCTGCTCGTCACCGAGCGAAACCGAACCGAGTAGAGCGGATCTGAGTGCGGACACGTGGTCAGATATGTTCATGTCGCCAGTATGACACCATCGGGGGTGTCACCGCAATGGCAAAGTGACATCAGGGAGTGTCGTCGAGGCTGACGACGCTAGTCTGTGTGGCGTTCGCGCGGGTCCTGGCGAACTTCGATGGAGCGGTCCGCGACCGTCCCCGTGAATTTTCGGCGCTTGATCTCCATGAGCGCGTCGCATGACTCGATCCCAGAAATCGGTATCGGTCGCATCGCCCTCGATCGCGTCGATCCCGCACTTTTCCAACGCCGCAACTCGCGCCGGGTCGTGTTCGACCCCAAGAACGTTCAGCCCGTGCTCGATCTCAAGCTGCTGGTAGGCAACGCTGCCGACCCGCCCCATCCCGAGCACGAGCGCGGTAGCGTCGCCAAATGGAATGGGGCGGTCGTGGATGTTGAGCTTTTCAGGCGGACGCGAGGGAAAGCGCGCAGCGAAACTCGACAGGGCGGAGGTATTGCGCGGGTTGAGCATCGCGGCGATAACGAAACTGCCCGCGACGGCGACCGCCAGTTTGACGAGCCATTCGGGCTCGAGCCAGCCATCGGCGACCCCGAGCGCCGCCACAATGAGAGCGAACTCCGAGTAGCTCGTCAGCAACGCCCCCGTGAGCAGGCTCGTGCGGTGCCGCATCCCCGTCAGCGCCAGCAGCAACCAGTAGCTGGCTCCCTGAATCGGCAAGAGCAGCAGCAACATGAGCCCGCCGATGAGCGTGTTGGTCGTCGGTAGCCCCGCGAACCCAATGTTGACGAAGAACGCGACGAGCAACAGTTCCTTTAGCGTAAAGAGCGCGTCCGAGAGCTGGTTAGCCCAGGGGTGGCTCGCGAGCACGAGCCCCATGATGAGTGCGCCGAGCGAACCCGACAGCCCGAGGTACTCAAAGAGCGCATAGCCCGGGATGAGCGCCATAAAAATCCCGAACAGCGCCTGCATCTCGCCGTGCCCGAGCCGGGTGAAGCGCCGCAGAATGATGACCAGCAGCGGGATGAGGAGCGAGAGCCCGAAGATGAGCGGATTCGGCGCGGTGCCGTGCGAGATAGAAATGAAGATGACGGCAAAGATGTCCTGCATGATGAGGACGCCGATCGTGATGCGGCCATACAGCGCCTGCTCGAAGAAAACGACAGCGCGAGCGCGAGCAGCGCCATCACTCCCACGCCAGAAACGCTGACGATGCCCCACGTCGCGAGCAGCCAAATGAACCCGGTCCCGACGAACACCGTACCAAGCAGGTGGGCGGTGGCGGTCAGCTAGACCTCCTTACCGAGCAGCGCGCGGATATCGAGCTTCAGACCGATCGCGAAGAGCATGAGCGTCACACCGAGCTCGGCCGCGACGTCGAGCCCGGGGAGCTTTTCGATCCCGTTGGCGTTCAGTAAGAACCCGGTCGCCAAGAACCCAATGAGGGGTGGCAGCCGTAGCGCGATCGCCGCCAGGCCGCCAGCAAAAACCGCCCCCAAGTAGATCATCACCGCCGTCATGATCGGAGTGTGCCCAGGCTCTGCGGCTAAATTCGGACCTCTCGCGCTGGTCCCACCCCGCGCGCGATAGGCTGGGCCCGCAAGCATTCACACCACGACCGTGGAAGGTAACCCGATGAACACTCTCCTCGAAGAGCTTCAGTGGCGCGGCTTCATCGCCCAACACACTGACCTAGATGCGCTCGACGCAGCCCTCGAGGAAGGACCCATCACCTTCTATGCCGGCTATGACCCGACGGCTGCCTCGCTGCATCACGGCCACCTCGTCCAGCTCATGTTGATGAAGCACCTGCAAAACGCGGGCCACAAACCGCTCGCCCTCGTCGGCGGCGCCACCGGCCTCATCGGTGATCCGCGCATGAGCGGGGAGCGCACCCTGAACCCCAGCGACGTCGTCGCCGAGTGGGTGGAAAAGCTCCGCGGCCAGATCTCGCGCTTCCTGTCCTTCGAGGGCGAGAACGCGGCGGTCATGGTGAACAACTACGACTGGACGAAGGACATCTCCGCCATCTCCTTGATGCGCGACCTCGGCAAGCACTTCCGCATGGGCACGATGCTCGCCAAGGAATCGGTCGCCGCGCGGCTGCGCAGCGACGAGGGCCTCTCCTTTACCGAGTTCAGCTACCAGATCCTGCAGGCCAACGACTTCGCCGAGCTCTACCGCCGCTACGGGTGCACCCTGGAAACCGGCGGCAACGACCAGTGGGGCAACATCATCGGCGGCGTCGACTTCGTCCGTAAGTCCCTCGGCGCCACAGTGCACGCCTTTACCACTCCGCTCATCACCAAGGCCGACGGCACGAAGTTCGGAAAGTCGGAGGGCGGCGCCATCTGGCTCGATCCGGAGATGCTCTCGCCCTATGACTTCTTCCAGTTCTGGATCAACGTCGACGACGTCGAAGTTCCCAAGCTGCTCAAGATCTTTACGATGCTGCCGCGCGAAGAGATCGAGCGCGTCATCGCCGAGCACGAAGCGAACCCGCGCGCCCGCCTCGGCCAGCGCACGCTCGCCCGTGAGGTCACGAGCCTCGTTCACGGTGCCGGCGCTGCCGCAGACGTCGAAGCCGCCTCCGGCGCACTCTTCGGCTCGGGCGATCTCGCCACCATTGACGCGCAGACGCTGAAGGACGCAACCGCTCAGCTGCCCAGCGCCGACCTGACCCTGGGGGAGTCCACCATCGTGGACGTCCTCGTGGACTCCGGGCTTGAGAAGGGGCGGAGCGCTGCGCGCCGCACGGTTGCCTCCGGTGGTGCGTACCTGAACAACGTCAAGGTCGAAGACGAAGACGCCGTCATCACCGAGGCGGACCTCCTACCCGGCGAGTGTGTACTCGTGCGCCGTGGGCGGCGAAACCTTGCCGTTGCGCGCCCGAAGGCGTAACACAAACCAGCGAGCGATACGGCGGTGCGATCCGGACCACATTTATGAGTCCGGATCGCACCGCCGTTTCGTTTGCCGCGAGATTCCGGGCGAAATCGGGGGTGGAACAGGCGGTTGCGCAGACTTGACGCACCGCCCCCTGCAGTCATAAGCTCATTGAGCCCGGTTGCGGAACGGAGAGATTCGGAAAGCGAAGGGAGATCCCAAAGCGGCCAACAGGTTGCGGCGCGGATCACACAAATCGAAGTTGACCGAGTCAGACAGACAAGGTAGACTCGATACCCGGCCCAGATGATGGGCCAACGAAATCCCACTTCTTTCAAAGTAGACATTATTGTGTCTGCGGCGGGAGTGTGTGGTGGTTCCTTGATAACTCAACAGTGTGTCATTTTGTATTTTTTGTGATGCCATTTGGCCTGTGCTCGCCTTTTTTTGGTGGGTGTGGGTTGTTTTGTTTGGTTGGCTGCCCCTTTTTTTGG
>NZ_JALIQR010000021.1:0-26419 GCF_023634005.1 Bowdeniella massiliensis | reverse complement strand
CAGACGATCACCAACTGTCTACCACCGCGGCGGCCGACTCGGTCATGGCACCCGCGGGAACGCAGCCGCGCGGCTTCACCCTAGCCAACGACTGGCGCTTCGACGAAGCCCTCAACGGACCACCACCCTTCTAACGCACACCCACACGAAGACGTAGCAACGGGGAGGCCCCCGCCACCAAGACCTGGTGGCGGGGGCCTCCCCGTTCCTCGTGGCGCACATTGGCGCTGGGACGCGCTCGTCGAAGCCGCCGCGAGGCAGCTCAGGGCGCTAGTTGCCGGCGGCTTCGGCGAACCAGCGGGTGATCGTCGTCGGGTGAGTGATGGCCGTTCCCACGCACGCGGCGTGGATGCCGAGCTCGAAAACGCGGGCCACATCCTCCGGGCGATGCAGCCGCCCTTCGACGACGACGGGCGCGGAGACAGCGTCGAGGACCTCGCGGACGAAGTCGACGTCGGGACCGTCGGTCTTCTCCCGCGCGTACTCATAGCCGGGGGTGTAGCCGGCGAGCGTCGTTCCGATAATGTCGGCGCCCGCATCCTCGGCTGCCTTGGCGTCGGTCAGCGAGGCACAGTCCGCCATGATCGCAACGCCCGGAAACTCGTCGTGGATTGCGGCGACGGCGTCGGCGAAGGTCTCCTGCTCGCCGCGCTCCCGCAGCGTCGCGTCGATCGCGATAATGGAGGCACCCGCGTAGGCGCAGGCGCGGGCGTGCGCGATGGACGGCGTGATGTAGACGCCCTCGTGCCCGTACTTAATGAGGCCCACGACGGGGACTTCGACGGCCTGGCGGACGGCGGCGATATCCGCGACGCCCTGCACGCGCACGGCAGCGGCTCCCCCGTCGACGACGGCCTGCGCCATGGCGGCGGTGACCTCCGCGCGACGCATCGGCTCGCCCGGGTAGGCCTGGCAGGAGACGATGAGGCCGCCCTTGAGCGAGGCGACGAGGTCGGTGCGGTGGATCATTGGGAGGTCCTCTCGGTGGCAAGGAATGCGGCGCGGGCGGCGCCTACGATCGCGGCGTGGGTACCAAGGGCTGCGGGCACGATGGGCACATCACGCACGAGCGGCACGAGGTTCGCCCGGGCGGTGGCGATGACGGGGTCGATCCAGGCGGTGCCGGCACCGAGCATACCGCCGCCGAGGACGACGACATCCGGGTCAGTGACCGCGACGATCGCGGCGATCGCGAGGCCCACTGCGCGCGTGGCATCGGCGATGACTGCTGCGGCGAGATCCTCGCCTCGCCGGGCTCGGGCGTAGACCTCGACGGCGCTAGTCACCGAGCGATCACCGCCGCGTGCATGGTAGACGCGCACGTGGGAGGGACCAGCACCGATCGCCTCGAGGTGGCCCGCGATGCCGCAGGTGCACGCGATGCCCTCCGCGCCTGGAATGGGCATGTGTCCGATTTCTCCGGCGAAGTGGTGGGCGCCGCCGAGCGGCTCGCCGTCGACGACCATCGCCCCGCCGACCCCGGTGCCCACGGCGATCATGGCCGCGATGCGGGCGCCGGCAGCGGCGCCTTTGAAGGCCTCCCCCATGGCGTGGGCGTCCACATCGTTGACGACGCGGATCGCTGTGGCGGTCTCGAGCCGGGAGGCAAGGCCGCCGGCGAGGTCCGTGCCCGCCCACCCGGTGATCGCATCCGTTGCGGACACGACGGTACCGGCGGCTGAGTCGATAACGCCCGCGCTGCCGAGGCCAACTGCCGTGGCGGGCGCTAGCTCGGCTGCCGCGCCGTCGGCCAGGACCGTGCGCGCGAGGGCGGCGATATCGTCAAGGATCGCCGCGCTTCCTTCGCGGGCGCGCGTCGGGCGGGTGCGCACGGGAGTGAGGACGTCCCCGTCGGCCCCGACGAGGGCCGCGGCGATCTTCGTTCCCCCGAGGTCGATTCCGAGGGCGGTGGTCATGTGCGTGCCTCCGCGGCTACTTCGACAGGCCGTTGGCCGCGACGATCTCGCTGACGCGGGCAGCGTCCTGCTCGCTGAGCGCCCGGTTCGGGAAGGCCATGACGTTGTTCGGGATGATGCCGCGGGCGACCATCGCCGTCTTGAAGGCACCGACTCCGGTGACGTCGCCGGAGCGGCCGCGCGGGGCGAAGACGATCTCGAAGCCGCGGGCGAGGCGATCCTGCTCGGCCCGGGCGGCCTCCCAGTCACCGCGCTCGGCGGCCTCGAAGAGCGCCACATAGCCCGCGGGATCAACGTTGCCATAGCCCGGCACAACGCCGTCGGCCCCCATGAGCAGGCAGCCGTCGACGACGAGCTCATGGCCGGTGAGCAGCGCCAGCGGGCTGCCGGCATCGCGATTGGCCATGACGAGGCGACGGAAGGCGACGTCGTCGCCCGAGGAGTCCTTCACGCCCGCAATCACGCCCTCGTTCGCGAGCATCATGAGCAGCGGCAGCGAGAGCTTGACGCGGTTGACGCGCACCGGCACGTCATAAGCGTAGATCGGCAGCCCCGTCTGGCTCGCGACCGCGCGGAAGTGATCGGCGATCTCGCTTTCGTCGTTCAGGGCGTAAAACGGCACGGTTACGACGAGTCCGTCGACGCCGAGTTCCTTGGCCCGCAGCCCCTGCTCGATCACGCGCTTGGTCGTCATGTCCATGACGCCCGCGATGACGGGCACCCGGCCCGCCGCCGCCTCGACCGTCGCGCGCAAGACCTGATCGCGCTCATCGTCGGTCAGGTAGGCGACTTCGGAGGTCGAGCCGAGGGCAAACAGGCCGTGGACGCCGGCGTCGATGAGGTAGTTAACGAGCCCGGTCAGGGACGCAATGTCGACCGTGCCATCGTCGCGAAAAGGAGTAACGACGGGAGGCACGACGCCGCGCAATGGCGCATTCATGGTGAAATCTTCTTTCTCAACTGGTTGCGAAGCGAGGCTTTGCGACGCGCAGGGCGCCGCTAGGCAAGGGATGGGACCGCGGAGAGCAGCATCTTGGTGTACTCATCGTGGGGATTGGCGAAGATATCAGCCGTTGGCTGTTCTTCGACGATTTTGCCGAGGTACATCACCGCGATGCGATCGGAGATATAGCGCACCGTGTTGATGTCATGGGAGATGAAGACGAGGCCGAGGCCGAGCTGGCCCTTGAGGTCCGTCAACAGGTTGAGCACCTGCGCCCGCACCGACACGTCGAGCGCCGAGGTGGGCTCGTCGGCGATGATGACGTCGGGCTCGAGCGCGAGAGCACGCGCGATCGCCACGCGCTGGCGCTGGCCGCCGGAGATCTGGCGGGGCAGCACATCGAGCGCGGACTGGGGCAGGCCGACGAGATCGAGCAGCTCCTTGACGCGTGCCAGGCGCGAGGCGGCGTCGCCAATGCCGTGAACCTTCAGCGGGTCGGTCAGCGCATCGCGCACCACCATGCGCGGGTTGAGCGCGGTGGCCGGATCCTGGAAGACGACGGAGATCGCACGCCCCAGCTCCTTGCGGGACTTAGCGTTGTGCTGCATCGGCTTGCCTTTGAACAGCACCTCGCCCATGGTGGGCGCCTGCAGCCCCACCATGACGCGCGCCGTCGTGGACTTGCCACAGCCGGACTCGCCGACGATCCCGAGGGTCTCGCCGCGGTGGACCGCAAGGCTCACGTCGTTGACGGCATGGACCTTATCGGGCCGAAACAGTTTTCCCGTGCGCGAGGTGTGAATGACGTGCACGCCGCGCAGTTCAATGACGGGTGGCTCGCTCATTAGACTGACTCCTTCGACAGGTAGGCCGCGAGGTCCGGGTGCTGGGCGAAAAGGTGTTCCTGCGCGTCAGCAGTGATGAGCTCGGGACGGGTCTCCAGCCCGATCTCCGGGTGGGAGGAACGCGGGGCGAAGCGATCGCCGGAGACGAATTCGCGCGGCGAGGGCACCGTGCCCGGGATCTGGTGCAGGCGCCCGGCGCCGGATTCGATCGATAGCACCGCGCCGAGCAGGCCGCGGGTGTACTCGTGGCGCGGGTTGGTCAGCAGCGAGCGCGTCGGCGCCTGCTCGACCACCTGGCCCGCGTACATCACGGTGATGCGGTGCGAGAGCTGGGCAACGAGCGCGAGGTCATGGCTGACGAAGACCATCGCGAAGCCGAGCTTTTCGCGCAGCTCGTTCAGCAGATCGACGACCTGCTTTTGCACGGTGACATCCAGGGCCGTCGTTGGCTCATCGGCGATGACGAGGCTCGGGTTGCGGGTCAGTGCCATCGCGATGAGCACTCGCTGGCGCTGGCCGCCGGACAGTTCGTGCGGGTAGGACTTCAAGGTGCGTACCGGATCGAGGCCGACGAGCTCGAGCAGCTCTTCAGCGGTGCGCTGGCCGCCTCGCTTGGTGAGCTGGGCGAGCTGGCTGCGGATGAGCATCGACGGGTTGAGCGAGGAGAGCGCATCCTGGTAGATCATCGCCATCTCGTGGCCGCGCAGCGCGTTATGCGCCTTGTAGTCCAGCCCGACGAGGTTCTTGCCCTTGAAGAGGATTTCGCCCGTGATCTTCGCGGTATCCGGCAGCAGCCCCATGACTGCCATGGAGGTGATCGACTTACCGCAGCCAGATTCTCCGACGAGGCCCATGGTTTCGCCCGGTCGCACCGAGAAGGAGACGTTATCCACGATCGGCACATCGCCGTGCGCGGCCGGGAAGGCGATCGACAGGTTCTTGACCTCCAGCAGCGGTTCGGCTGCCGCCTGATCCGGGGTGAGGACGAGGCGGTCGGTGCGCTCCAGCTCGGAGGCGCGCAGCGCGGCCAGGCGCTCGGCCAGCAGCGCGGCCTGCTCCTTGTGCGCGGCCACCATCGCCGCGGCGGTGGAGCCGGCGGCTTCTTCCTCGTCGGTGTCCTTGACCTTGACGTTGACGCGGGCCCGGGGCGCGGCCATGGCGTCGGTCAGGCCCTCGGCCAGCACGTTCAGCGACAGCGTCGTAATGAGGATCATCAGGCCCGGGAAGAACGTCGGCCACCAGCGGCCGGTCGTCAACAGCTGCTTGCCATCGGCCAGGATATTGCCCCAGCTCGGCTCGGGCGGCTGCACGCCGGCCTGGATGAAGGACAGCGAGGCCTCCAGCACGATGGCATCAGCCACGAGGACGGTGGCGAAGACCATGATCGGTGCGATGCAGTTGCGCGCCACGTGCTTCATCAGGATCCACGTCGTGTTCGCGCCCATGACGCGCGAGGCCGAGACGTAGTCCTCCCCGAATTGGGACAGGACGTTGGCTCGCACGATACGTGAGAGCTGAGGGATGTAGAGGAAGCCGATCGCGAAGATGATGACGCCCACGGATTTGCCGAGGGAGGCCACGAAGACGGCGACGAGCGCGATGCCCGGGAAGGACATGATGATGTCGAGCACGCGCATAAGGATCTCGGAGACGACCTTGTTGGCGGTCGCGGCGATCGAGCCGAGAACGGCGGCGACCGCGAGCGCCATCGCCGTGGCGAACAGGCCGATGAGCAGCGAGGATCGGGCACCGTAGGCGACGCGCGCGAAGATGTCGCGGCCCGTTCCGTCGGTGCCGAACCAGAAGGTTGAGCTCGGCTCGACCGACGGCGAGAGCAGTTCGCCTTCGGCGGGCGGGCCGGCGATTTCGGGGTCGAGTGGCAGCGAGGTCGCTAGCGGGTCGAACTTGCTGATCAGCGGCGCGAAGATCGCGAGCAAGATGACGAGGCCGAGGACCCCGAGGGCAATCTTCGATCCGAGGGAGAACCGGGAGGAGTTGAACTTCAGTCCCGGCTGCGAGAGGCGTTCGGTCAGTCTGCGACGCATGACTACACGCTCCTAATGCGCGGGTTGACCAGGACGTAGAGCAGGTCAACGACGATGTTGATCAAGATGAAGGCGATCGAGACGGTGAGCGTCACTCCCTGGACGAGGAAAACGTCGTTACGTTTGACGCCGTCGAGGATGAGCTGGCCCATCGCCTGAATGTTGAAGATGATCTCGATGACGACGGCGCCGCCCATGAGGTAGCCGACGCGCAGGCCAAGGACGGTGATCGGCGTGATGAGCGCGTTGCGCAGCACGTTGCGCCCGATGACGACGCCCTTGGGGATGCCGGCACCGATCGCGGTGCGCACGTAGTCCTTGTCGAGTTCTTCCACCATGGCCGTGCGGATAACTCGCGTGAGCGAACCCGAGACGGGGATGGCGAGCGCGAATGCCGGCAAGAAGATATTTCGCAGGTAGGTTTCGGGGTCCTGGCTAAAGGGCACCCAATTGGTAACGAGCGCTGGGAATGTCCCCGTTCCCGATGGCACGGTGCCGAAGGCCTGGATCATGAGGATCGCGAGCCAGAACGAGGGCGTCGCCAGGGAAGCAATGGAGACGACGCGGATGACCTGATCGGGCCAGCGGTCGCGGTACAGGGCGGCGATCACGCCGAGGACGAAAGAGATGACGATCGCGATGGCGAGGCCGATGAACGTCAGCTGCAGCGTGATGGGAAAGGCGTTGGCGATCAGTTCGTTGACCGAGGTGTTGCCCTTGGAGCGGCCGAGGTCGAACTGGGTGATCAGTCCCCACAGGAAGCGCCCGTAGCGCACGAGGAGAGGATCGTTTAGGCCGTGCTCGTTGCGGTAGGCTTCCACCGCTTCGGCGGAGGCTGATTCACCGAGCGCGAGGCGAGCGGGGTCGGCCGGGGAAAACGACATGACGAAGAAGACGAGGAACGTCACTCCGAGAATCATGATCGGGAGTGCGACCAGTCGCCTTCCAATGAGGCGGATGAGGTTGGACACGCGGGTCTACTTCCTTGTGGTGGCAGATGGGTGGCCGGGCGGCTCAACTCGGCGATGAGGAGCTCGCGGGCACGAAGTTGGCGGCCATCGCAGGGAGATGGCCGCCAACTTTGGCAAGCGCAGCTGGAGGGTTACTGCGTCGTGGACACGTCGACGAACGACAACCCGGTCAGCGAGATCGGCTTGAAGTCCGGCAGTGTCTGCGGGTCCCACGCGGACGGCGCCTTGCGGTGGAACAGCGGGTAGAGCGGCACCTGCTCGGAGATGATGTCGAAGACCTGGTGCCAGGTGGCCTGCTGCTCATCGCCGGTCTGCTCCGAGGCCTTGGCGAGCAGTTCGGTGACCTGGTTGTAGGAATCCGTGCCCTTCCAGTGCATGCGGGTATCGGTCCAGATGTCGCCACCGAACCACCAGCGCAGCAGCAGATCGGCGTCGTCACCGAAGACGGAGGGGTCACCGGGGGCGACGACGATATCCCAGTTATCGTTGGAATCGATCGTGTTGTACAGATCTGCGGACTGCATCTCGTTGAACTCGACCGTGAGGCCCACGGCTTCAAGGGATTCCTTGATGATGGGGGTGCACTGCTTGACCCAGTCGTGGTCGGTGACGTTCATCCGCACCTTGGTCAGGCCGGTTTCGCCGAGCAGGGACTTGGACTTGTCGGCGTCCAGGGAGTAGACGACCTTGGCTTCCTTGAAGTCGCGGTGCGTTTCCTGCACGAAGCACTTGGCCGGGGAGGCCTGGCCGAGCAGGCCCGTCGTGATGACCTTGTTCATGTCGATCGCGTACATCGCGGCCTGGCGGTTCTTCTGGTCCTTCATCGGTGAGTTATCGCCGTTGTTGAACATGATGAACAGCAGCCCGAAGCCCTGGACGGATTCGACGTTTGCCGAGCCCTTGACCTGGTCGATGGACAGGTAGGGCACCGAGTCGATTGCCTGGACGGACTTGGACTCGATGGCGTTGGTACGGGTGGAGGCGTCGGGCAGGATCTGCCAGACCATCTTGTCGGCCTTGGCCGGCTTGGGACCGGTGTAGTCGGCGAACTTCTCGAAGACGACCTGGGCCGAGGCGGCGCCGTTGTCGGTCATCTTGTAGGGGCCGGTGCCGACGGGGTTGGCGTCGAAGGCTTCCTTGTCCTGGGCAGCGGCCTTGGGGACGATCTTGACGGTTGCCAGGCGCTCCTTCAGCAGGGAGAAGGGGTACTTGAGCTTCAGCGTGACGGTCTTATCGTCCTTGGCCTGGACCGAGTCCAGGAAGGGGATGAAGCCGGCGTACAACGACTGGTTGGCCGGATCGAGCACGCGCTCGAAGGAGAAGGCGACGTCTTCGGCCGTGACGTCCTCACCGTTGTGGAACTTCGCGCCGTCGCGCAGCGTGACCTCGTAGGTGGTGTCGTCGACCTTGACGGGCTCGGAGTCCTTAGACAGAGCCGCGTAGCAGGTGCGGTCTTCCGTCGGCATGATTTCGAACAGGCCCTCCATGGTGTGCCAGTTCGCCGCGACGGTCAGTGCCGCGGTGGTCGTCATGGGGTCGTAGCCGTTGGTGCCGAGCTCGTACGAAATGCCGGCGTTGATGGTGCCGCCTTCGCCGCCGCCACCGTTACCGGTGCCGCCCGTCGCCGGGCTCGTAGTGGAGGATCCGCCCTTGTCGCCGCCACAGGCTGAGAGTGTGGCCGCGATGCCGGCCGCAGCAGTGAAGGTGCCCGCAAGCTTCAGAAAGCCGCGGCGATCCGTCCCTCCCGTTGGATTCATCATTGAAGTCTCCTGACATATCGGACGTCTGATGTCTGACGCTGGTAAGGTTAGGGTACATGGAAGAGCAGACAAGCGCAAGAACTCTCACACGCCGACGTGTGAGGCGCTTATACTGCACTTTCGCCCACAGTCACGAAAGGTAGCCAGATGGCGAACCCGCCCCCAAAGCCGCGAGCGGCTCGACTCCTTCACAACGCCACGATGCAGCACATTAAGGACCTCATTTTGCGCGAGGGCCTGCGCCCCGGCGACCCCATGCCGACCGAGTCCGAACTGTGCGACATGCTGGAGGTCTCCCGCTCCTCGGTGCGCGAGGCGATCCGTACGCTGAGCGCTCTCGACATCGTGGAGGTGCGTCACGGCACGGGCACCTTCGTCGGCCAGATGTCGCTGCAGCCGATGATCGACTCGATCGTCTTTCGCGGCGCGATGTCGCAGCAGGGCTCGAGCCTGCAGATCCTGAAAGAGATCGTCGACGTGCGCCACCGCCTCGATGTCTCGATCGGCCCGAGCCTCGTCGAGCTCATGCGTGGCAAGCTGCACCCGGAGCTCGATGAGCTCGTCGAAGACATGACTGAGAAGGCTGACCGTGGCGAGATTTTCGTCAACGAGGATCGGGCTTTTCATGTGCGCCTGGTGGAGCCGCTTGCCTCGACACTGCTCACGCAGCTCGTGGAGGCGTTTTGGAAGATTCACACGGTGACGGCGCCGATGCTCGGCGTGCCGACACCGGAGGACATTGCGGTGACGGCGCGCTCGCACGGGGACATGCTGCGTTCGGCGCAGGAAGGCGATTTGGCTGGATATTTGGCCGCGGTTGCGAGCCACTATGCGCCGCTGAAGCGCAATATCGAGCGCTTTGAGGCCGAGCAGGAGGCGCGCACCGAGTAGTCGGTCAGGCGCGCACCGCGTAGGCCGTCGGGCGCCCTTAGCGCGGCTTCGAGTGGCTGCGCGCGGCCGCGCTCGGTTGTGTGTCGCCGGCGCTAGGAGGCGAGGGCTCCTCGCAGGGCGCTGAGCATGGCGGCGCGGAATTCGAGCATCGCAGGTGCTTCGGGACGCAGACCGTCGGCGGCGTGGTACATGCCCGGCACGGTCACGAGGTCGACGGGGACGCCGGCTGCGCGAAGGCGCGCGGCGTATCGCAGGTCCTCATCGTAGAACAGATCGAGTTCGCCCACCCCGATCCACGCCGGCGCTAGGCCAGACAGGTCCTCGCGCTCGGCGGGCACCGCGTAGGGGCGCCCGTCGCGATCGGTGACGTCGCGTCCGAGGTAGCTGCGCCAGCCATAACGGTTGGCCGAGGGGGTCCAAGAGAATTCGCCCTTGCCGGGCGTGGGCGTGTGCCCCGTGCCGGATTCGAGCATCGGGTAAATGAGGCCTTGCAGGGCGAGCGTGATCCCCTCGTCGTGGGCGCGTTGAGCCGTCGCGGCTGCCAGTCCCCCACCGGCGGATGCGCCAAGGATCGCGAGGCGCGCGGGATCGAATCGGCCCTTCTTGGCCTCGTCGGCGAGGCACGCCAGGGCCGCGAAACAATCGTTGAGTGCTGCGGGGAAGGGGTGGTGCGGCGCGAGGCGGTAGTCGACGGAGACGACGGTGATGCCGAGGTCGAGTGCGAGTTGCGAACAGTGCGTGTGGTCGAGGGCGGCGCTGCCCATAATGAGGCCGCCGCCGTGGACCCACAGCAGCGCGCCGCGGGACGTGACACCCGCCTGCGGGGTATAGACATACAGGTCAACGAGGTGGTCGTCGTCCGGAGCCGCGGTGGGGATCTGGAGGTGCTCGACGCTGACGCCCTCCAGGACGGGAGTCGGCTTGTGCACGATGTGCTGGTAGTAGGCAAGGACGAGCGGGTTGTTGACCGGCAGCACGCGATAGTTGAGCCGGTGACGCAGGCTGGGATGGGCCAGTTGGACCTGACGGTGGCGGCGCGCGAACCATGCTCCGGCGCCCGTAGCGGCGGCAAGCGCGGCGATCGTCCAGGCCTTCATGGCAGTCTCCTTGGTGCGTTCGGGGGGGTGCGTCGCCCCGATCATAGCGCGGCCGGTGGCGACGTGATGACGGCGGTTGGATCGACAACGCCCCACCGGCCAGCAGGTGGCCGATGGGGCGTGGGTGTCGGTGCTACGCCTTAGGACGCGTCCTCGGAGGTGAGGTTACGGGTCTTGGTGGCGTCCAGCGGAATGCCGGGGCCCATCGTCGTGGACATCGTCGCCTTGCGGATGTAGCGGCCCTTGGAGGAGGCCGGCTTCAGGCGCAGGATTTCGTCCAGCGCGGCGGCGTAGTTTTCCACGAGCTGCTCTTCGGTGAAGGAGGCCTTGCCGATGAGGAAGTGGAGGTTGGCGTGCTTGTCGACGCGGAACTCGATGCGGCCACCCTTGATGTCGTTGACGGCCTTAGCCACGTCCATGGTGACGGTGCCCGTCTTCGGGTTCGGCATGAGGCCACGGGGGCCGAGCACGCGGCCGAGACGGCCAACCTTGCCCATCATGTCGGGGGTGGCGACGGCGGCGTCAAAGTCGGTGTAGCCGCCCGCAACCTTCTCGATCAGCTCGTCGCCGCCGACCTCGTCGGCTCCCGCGTCCAGTGCCTGCTGGGCGCGCTCACCGGTGGCGAAGACCAGGACCCTGGCGGTCTTGCCGGTGCCGTGCGGCAGGTTGACGGTGCCGCGCACCATCTGGTCTGCCTTACGGGGATCGACGCTCAGTCGGAAGACGACGTCGACGGTGGAGTCGAACTTAGTGGTGGCGGTTTCCTTTGCGATGCGCACGGCCTGAAGGGGCGCGTACACCTCGCCGGGGTGGATCTTTTCCTGCCCCTTGATGTAGTTCTTGCTGCGCTTTGCCATCTGCTTTTTCTCCTTGCAGTTGTGGTACGGAGCTGCGCGGCTCCTGCCACGTCGGGGGTTAGTTGCCTTCGACCTCGATGCCCATGGAGCGGGCAGTGCCGACGATGATCTTCGCGGCGGCGTCGATGTCGTTAGCGTTGAGGTCGGCCATCTTGGTGTTGGCGATCTCTTCGACCTGGGCGCGGGTCAGCTTGCCCACCTTTTCGGTGTTCGGGCGACCGGAGGCCTTCTGCAGGCCGGCGGCCTTCTTAATGAGTTCCGCGGCCGGCGGGGTCTTGGTGATGAAGGTAAAGGAGCGGTCTTCGTAGACGGTGATTTCCACCGGCACGACGTTGCCACGCTGCGACTCGGTCGCGGCGTTGTACGCCTTGCAGAACTCCATGATGTTGACGCCGTGCTGACCGAGCGCGGGACCGATCGGCGGGGCGGGGTTAGCCGCTCCGGCCTGGATCTGGAGCTTGATCAGACCAGCAACCTTCTTCTTGGGAGGCATGTCGGGTCCTTATCTGTTGGATATGTAGTGGTGTTGCCGGCAGGCACCGGCGGTGAGCATCGGGGGAAGTGGAGCTAGTCCTTCTTCACCTGGTCGAAGCTCAGCTCGACCGGGGTCTCCCGGCCGAAGATTGTGACGAGCACCTGCAGCTTTTGGGCTGCCGGGTCGATTTCGGAAATCGTGGCGGCCATCGTCTCGAACGGTCCGTCGGTGACGGTGACAGCCTCGCCGACCTCGAAGTCCACGAGGATCGGGGTGGCCTCGGCGGCCGGGGAGCCGGCCACTTCGGTCTCCTGCTGCGCGACCGAGGGGGCGAGCATGTCGAAGACCTCGTCGAGCGTCAGCGGGATCGGATGGTATGCGTCGCCGACAAAACCGGTGACACCCGGGGTGTGACGAACGGCGTCCCAGACGCGGTCCCACGTCGACTCATCGTCGTCGAGACGAACGAGGACGTAGGACGGGATGCGGACGCGCGAGACCTTCTTCTGCTTGGTGTTCTTGATCTCGATGACGTCTTCCATCGGGACCTGAACTTCGTGGATCTTGTCCTCGACCTGCAGGTACTCGCTGCGCATTTCCAGGTTGGCCTTCACCTTGCGCTCGTAGCCGGCGTAGGTGTGGATGGCGTACCAGTTGCCGTCCTGCATGCGCAGGGACCGGCGCAGGTCTTCCAACGGGTCGACTGCGACCGCGTCGTCGGTAGTCGAGGGTTCCTCGACCGGTGACGATTCGGTTGTTTCTAACGAGTCGGACACGGGGGGTACCTGCCTTTACTGCCTAGCGGCCGTAGATTGCGAGAATGAGTTTGCCGAACATGAAGTCGAGAACTCCCACGAACGCCATGACGGCGATGACGAAGATGAGGACGACGGTGAAGAACGTCCACAGTTCGGTTTTCGTCGGGCGAACCGTCTTGCGAAGCTCTGCCACCACCTGGCGGTAGAACAGCGCAATGCGTGCGAACAGGCCGCGGTTTTCGCCCTTGGGCGCGCTGCGAGGCTTGTTGGCCCCGGTCTCAGCGGATTGGCTCACGCTGGCTCCTTCAATCTCGACAAAAAATCAGGCCCTCGCGGCCGGGTGGGCGAGGACCTGGATGCCACGCTTCGCCGAACCGCGAGCTGGTCTGGCAGGGCAGGAGGGACTCGAACCCACAACCGCCGGTTTTGGAGACCGGTGCGCTACCAATTGCGCCACTGCCCTAGTCCGCTACCGAGGTAGCGGGCACTCGCACGAGTCTACCGCAGTTTTTCCTGCGGCTCGTATAGTCTTCGTCACGTGCGCCGGTCCATCATATGGGGTCGGGGCGGCCGCGGTCTAATCGCTCCGCGGCGACGCGCGGCGGGGTAAGGGTGACGCGGCGATTTGGCAGGTCCGGATGATGATCTCCGCTAGGTAAATGGGGCGATGCCCGCCACAATGTGGTGTGTGACTACGACTGAACATGCACCCCACGCTCGCTTATCCGCTCGGCTCGCCGCGATCGCCCCGTCGGCGACCTTGGCCGTGGATGCCAAGGCTAAGGCCCTGAAGGCTGCGGGTCGGCCCGTCATTGGTTTCGGTGCGGGCGAGCCCGACTTTCCGACGCCGGCAGCGATCGTCGATGCTGCCGTAGCCGCGTGCGTGGATCCGGTCAATCACCGCTACTCCCCCGCCAAGGGGCTGCCGGCGCTGCGCGAGGCGATCGCGTCGGCCACGCTGCGCGATTCCGGCTACGAGATCTCGCCAGAGGACGTGCTCGTGACAAACGGCGGCAAGCAGGCCGTTTTCCAGGCCTTCGCCGCGATCCTCAACGAGGGCGATGAGGTCATCCTGCCCGCCCCCTATTGGACGACCTACCCGGAGGCGATCGCCCTTTCTGGTGGCGTCACGGTGCCCGTCGTCGCGGGCGCCGAGGCCGATTACAAGGTCAGCGTTGAGCAACTAGAGGCGGCCCGCACCGAGCGCACCAAGGTCGTGTTGCTGTGTTCCCCGTCGAACCCGACGGGCGCGGTGTACACAGCCGAGGAAACGACGGCGATTGGCCAGTGGGCGCTCGAGCACGGCGTATGGGTCATTACCGATGAGATCTATCAGCACCTGACGTATGACGACGCGGAGTTTTCGCCGATTCTGCGTCTCGTTCCGGAGCTGGCTGATCAGACGATCGTGCTGAACGGCGTCGCAAAGACCTATGCCATGACAGGCTGGCGCGTGGGCTGGATGGTCGGCCCGTCCGATGTCATCAAGGCGGCGACCTCCTTCCAGTCGCACCTCACGTCCAACGTCTGCAACGTTGCGCAGCGCGCCGCAATCGCTGCGTTGACCGGCCCGCTGACCGAGGTCCACCGGATGCGGGAGGCCTTCGATCGTCGTCGCCAGACGATGGTCCGAATGCTCGGCGAGATCGATGGCTTTTCCGTCCCGACTCCGCGCGGCGCTTTTTACGCCTACCCCGATGTGCACGGTGTCTATGGCCGCGAGGTCGGGGGCGTGGAGATCACGTCGTCGGCGGATCTGGCCGATGTCATCCTCGATCAGGTCGAGGTCGCCGTGGTCCCGGGCGAGGCATTCGGCACTCCCGGATACCTTCGGCTGTCCTACGCCCTGTCAGATGAGGACCTCGTCGAGGGCATCGAGCGAATCCAGCGGCTGCTCGCCCGCTAACGCGTCGCGCTAGAGACGGACGGCATCAACCTGGGTGTAGCCCGGGGGCACCGCCGCCGTCGAGACAACGAACTTGCCGAAGGGGAAGCACGTCACTGGGATCATCTTGATGTTCGCAATCGCGAGCGGGATTCCAACGATGGTGATGGCCTGAGCGGCAGCTGTCATGACGTGTCCAATCGCGAGCCACAAGCCCGCGACGAAGAACCAAATCACGTTGCCGACCGCACTAAATCCTCCCGCGTGCGGGTCTTGGACGATGGTTCGACCGAAGGGCCACAGTGCGTAGCTGGCCATCCGGAATGAGGCGATGCCTGCCGGGATGGTGATGATCAGCAGGCAGGCGATCAGGCCAAAGAGCATGTAGCCGAGCGCCAGCCAGAAGCCACCAAAAACTAGCCAAATGATGTTCAGTAGTGCTCGCATAAGTCCCCCGTTGTAGTCGCGGTGAGGAGCCGATGCTCCCCTCTACTTCTTCAAACGAGGTGCAGCTGGCAGGTATTCCGCCACACGCGTGTGATGCACCAGCACGCCGGTGCATTGCATTGCTAGGTGGGACGTGCGAGTCGGGAACCGGGATCGCCGCAGCACGAGCATACAGATGCTGTCAGCATAAGGAGATTCGTGAGGCCCATACGGTTCAGAACTGACTACGGTCGAGGTTGATATAAAGAGCCGACCATCTACCATCGAGGAACTTCACGTAGTAGTAGGACGTTACCGCACCGCCCTCGGAGATTTCCTCAATTCGATCGCCGTGCCCATCTAGTTGAACGGACATGGCAACATCTTGGGTGATCGCGACTTCATATAGGACAGCGTCTTCAATGTCCTGGGTGGCAACGATCTCCGTGTTTTCTAGAGGAGTCGAATAAACGTTTCGCGGAGTCTCTACTTGAATAAAGGTCCTGACATCATCGCAGTTGAAGCAGTTGCCGTCGTCGATCCGGCTGATGAGGTCAACGTCCCTTGTTTGGAATGCTCTTTTAGCTAGGGCGTCGAAGTAGACGGCAGCGTCTTTGGCTCCTTGTTCGGAGTTTTCGGTCAGCGTTGCCGGCGGGGTGGGTTTGGACCACCTGGGGAACAGCCGTTCGAGGTCCTCCTTCGGAACCGTCGCTCCGACCTTGAGGTCCTCGAGCGTCCACTCGCCAGGCGCGGGAGTGGACTCCGATGGGCTCGGGCTCGCGGCACCCGCCGTATGCGAAGTCGCCGATGTCGGTGGATCTGCGGGCTTGCTCGTGGAACATGCAGACAACACCAGAACCGTGGCGAGAGCGAGAGTTGCAGCGCGACCAGCTGCGCGCAGCGAGTTGCAAGCCGGAAAGCGTAGCGATTCCTTGCCCATGCCCGCGCTAGTGGACGCTACAAGAGGTGGTCTCACGTCGGTGACCTGTGGGGATGGCGGGGGTGTTTGTGGCATGGTGTTAGGGCTGGTTGTTGGGGTCCAGTGGCGTGCCCTTGAGCCAGTCATAATCCGAGTCGTGGTGTTTACCGCCGGTAGCTTTATCAGGATCAGTCAGCAAAATATGGTACTCATCAACCCGCTGCGGCTCAGAAGAAACGGTCGTCTCTAGGGTGCCGGGTACCTCAACCCAAGCCGAACCTGCCACCTGGTAGGCCCCCGACCACGTAGTAGTCACCGAAATCGTCTTGTCCCCAATGGTCCACCACTCATGCCAAAACCTCTGGTTCGGATACGGAGTATTCGGATCCCCCGTCACATACGGGGCGCTACCATCGCCATAATCAAACGCGTGCGATACCGGAGTGAAACGCACATGGAACGCGAACCCCAACAAGTCACCGGAGACCACGTGTTGGCGCGCGGTGGTTGCCACAACAACCGGCATATTCACCGTATGCCGACCCTGATCCGGCTGGATCAGCAACTCGCCCTTCGCCACCGGGAAGTCCTTAAACTCCTCAATCGACAACGGCCTGGGAGGCACTGCCGCCTGCCCCGCTGGGCGGGCCTCGATCCGTACCGGCTTCACATCCGAAGACGGGAACTCCCGACACTCAATCTCCACCCTCGGATTCGTTGGATGCGGACAGATCGCCACCATCTCAAAACCAGCCGACGGCAACCCAAAATACTCCTCCACCGGCAGACCCGCATTGGAATCCTGTCGCTTTGGAGGCTTCTCACGGCGGTCCGTGTCTTTCGAGGCGCGTGAGGATTGAAGTGCAAGGAGCCCATTCTCCTGAGTCTCAGCTAGTGCACCACAATACGATTTCGTGTCTGAGTTTTCGCATCCGAATGAAGGGGAAGCAACGGCCTTCGGTTCACTCACGAGGATGAAACCAGTCAAGACCAGCACCACAGCTGACTTCGCAAATCTCACGATTGTTCCTCAACCAGATTCAGGCCGAGAGGCTGCCAGCGCCCTTCTTCAAATGCTATGTACTGAGAGATTTCGCTATCTTCCACCTCTTCCGTTCCGCTCGACCCGACCTTTTCAACTGATGTACGAGACGCATCGAGTCGCACATACATATCGACTTGAGACTGAAGCCTAATGTCGTAAAGTCCTTCAACGTCTGGGTCCTTCGACGCTGAAATTACGACAAAGCTAGGTTTGGTGCGGAGAAATCGCTTACTCTGATCCGATTTAATCAGGCTCCGTAACGCGTCACAGTTCTGGCAGAGCTCGGAGTCGATTTCGTTTATTGGAGTAACGTCGCGTGTGGCTATCGCGTATTCGACAATATCGCTGAAGTAGACGGCGGCGTCTTTGGCGCCCTGCTCGGATTCCTCGGTAAGTGTTGCTGGCGGCGTGGGTTTGTCCCACGCGGGGAACAGGCGCTCGAGGTCCTCCTTGGGGACTTGCGCTCCAACCTTGAGATCATCGAGCGTCCACTCGCCAGGTGCGGGAGTGGACTCGGATGAGCTCGGGTCCGCAGTAGGCGTCGTGGTTGATGGCCTGGATGTTGGAGGATCGGTTTGGCCCCCGCTAGTACAGGCAGACAACGCGAGAGCGGAAGCAAGCGCGAATGCAGCGGTGCGAGCCAGGGAACGCGACACTAAAGTCATGACGCTCACAGTAGCGAGAGATGCGTCGGGATGGAACCACTTTGTCTGATCTGTGGATAACGACCGTGGGGCGCGGTTAGCGAGAGATGCGGGCGGCGAGCGTCTCGGCGGCGGCCTTGTAGGTGGCGAGGAATTCGCGGGCGACGCCGGAGTACCACGTCGAGGAGAAGCGTTTGCCCTCGTCGTCGGCGAGTCCGTAAGCGTCGACGCCGAGGGCGCGACACAGGGCGATGGCGCGGGGCAGGTGGTAGCGCTGGGAGACGAGGGCGATGCGGGCGCCGGGGTGGGTCTCGCGCGCGAAGCGGCAGGTGCTGATGGAGTCGAGCCCGGCGGGGTCTTCGGTGATGTCGGCGGCGGGGATGCCGGCGCGCTCAAGGTAGCTGCGCATGACGGCGACTTCGGACCAGGCTGCGTCGCGGCCGTCGCCGGAGACGATCACGGGCGTGCCGGGGTGATGGTGGGCGGCGGCGGTATCGAGGCGGAAGCGCAGGTAGGGCGAGGGGGTGTCGGCGCCCCAAATCGCGGCGCCGAGGACAACGATGACGTCGGCCTGCTCGGCGCGCTCGCTGTCGATGCGGCCGGATGCGGCGCCGTAGCGCCAGGCTTGGGGTGCGAACGCGAGCAGCAGCGCGATGCTCGCCGCGATGGCGACGATGCGGCGGCGGCTGCGGCGGCGGGGTGTGCTGCGGGGCGTGCTGCGGGGCATGAGGCGGCGGGACGGCTCGGGCATCGTCGCGTCAGGCTCGGTCATGGCGCCCTCCTGCGGGGCCGCCGCGGGCGAAGGCGGCGGCGGTCGTGATGCGGTGGTCGGCGAGATCGAGCTGGTCGGCGCGCTCGCGGCGCGAGGCGCGCAGGGCGCCGGGCACGAGCGTGAGCAGGATGCCGGCGGTGCGACGCGCGAGGCGCTCCGCGTCGTGATCCGCACTCGCCGCGACGAACAGCTCGTCGACGCTGCGGCGGTAGGCCGGCTCGTCGCGGTAGCGCCGCACGGCCGCGAGGTGGCCGAGCAGGCAGGCAATGTCGTCGATCCGATAGCCCGGCCCAAGGGTGTCGACGTCGAGCAGGCCGGTGATGGCGCGCCCGTCGGTCAGGACGTTTGACTCGTAGAGGTCGCCGTGGGTGGGCACGAGGGGCCCGGGGGCCGGGGCGGCGACCTCGGCGGCGACGATATCCGCGACTGCCTCGATGCGAGCGTCGAGCACTAGGCGCGCGGCGAGCGCGGCGTGCGTGGCGATGCGTTCGCACCAGGCGCGCCGGCGCGGCAGGCGCGTGGCGGCGGCCGGCAGGCGATCGAGCAGCGTGCGCACCTGGCGGTAGGTGGCCGAACCGCCGGCGGCGGCGAGCAGCCTCGTCAGCGGTGTGCCCGCGAGTTTTGCCATGACGACGTAGCCCTCGCGGCGCTCGAGCAGGGGTGCGACCGGCAGGCCCGCGGCGGCCAGGAGGTCGTGGGCCCGGATGAGGCGCGCGATGCGCGCGGGGGCGGCGAGTTTGGCGTAGGCGGTGGACCCGAGCGCGATTACCGCGCGGCGCGTCGGGCGGTAGGCGATGAGGCGCGCCCCCTCCCGGTCGAGCAGCTCGGCGAGCTCGGGTAGGGCCGGGTCGTGCGGGTAGCGCGCGATGAGCGGGCCGGTGGGGGCGTCGGCGAGGATGAGGCGCTGGCGCTCGCCCGCGACGTCGGCGTCGAGCAGGACGACCTCGTATGGCAGGTGGTAGCGGGCGATGACGCGCTCGCTGGTCAGGGGCGTTCCCAGGGCCGCGGCCGCGGCGGCCAGCAACGGGGCGGGCTCGGCGCGGTGGCCCGTTGCGGGAACGGAGAGGGAGTGCGTCATGCCGCTATCCAACCACATGCGCGAAATCTGTCAGAATAGGGACGTGCGCGATCTTTCTACCCTCCCGAAGGCGCACCTCCATCTGCATTTCACGGGCTCGCTGCGTCCCGAATCGCTCATCGATATTGCGCACGATCTCGGCGTGCGGCTGCCCGAATCGCTCACCGATAATCAGGCGCTGCGGGTGCCGGCCGATCAGCGCGGCTGGTTCCGCTTCCAGCGGCATTACGACGCGGCGCGGGCCGTTGTGCGCAGCGAAGCGAGCATGCGCCGGATCGTTCGGCAGGCCGCCGAGGACGACGCCGCAGAGGGCAGTCGTCGGCTAGAAATCCAGGTCGATCCGACTTCCTACGCCCCCTTCGTCGGTGGCATCACCCCGGCGCTGGAGATCATCGTCGACGAAGCAAAGGCCGCGTCGGCCGCGACGGGCGTCGAGGTCGGTGTCATCGTCGCCGCCTCCCGCATCCGCCACCCGCTCGATGCCCGCACGCTGGCGCGTCTCGCCGCCCAGTACGCCTCCGACGCGCCGGGCGGCGTCGTCGCCTTTGGGCTGTCCAATGACGAGCGGGCGGGCGATACCTCGGACTTTGCGCCCGCCTTCCGCCTCGCGCGCCACGCCGGGCTGCCGGGCGTGCCGCACGGCGGGGAGTTGCTCGGTCCCGATCACGTGCGTCAGGTCGTCGCTCACCTGAAGCCGCGCCGGCTCGGCCACGGCGTGCGCACCGGGGAGGATCCGGCCCTGCTGGAGCGCCTCGTCGCCGATGGGATCGCCTTCGAGGTGTGTCCGGCCTCCAACGTTTCGCTCGGCGTGTACGCCGGGCCGTCGCAGGTGCCGCTGCGCACCCTGATCGATGCGGGCGCCGAAATCGCGCTTGGCGCCGACGACCCGCTGCTGTTTCATTCCCGACTCGTCGACCAGTACGAGATTGCGCGGCGCGATCACGCCTTGAGCGACGCACAGATCGCGAACCTTGCACGCTCCTCGATCCGCGCCTCGCTCGCCTCCGATACCTCCAAGCGCACCTGGCTCGCCGAGGTCGATGCGTGGGAGGCGAGCGAGCAGTGACCGACGGCCCTCTCCGCCCGTGGCGCCGGGTTCGCCCGCTGCAGCTGCGCCCGATCCGCACCCGCAAGGACGACCCGCTCGATCGCCTGTCGGCCGAGCTCGTGAAAGTCGACGGCTGCTGGGTGCGGATCTTCCGCAAGGCCTACTCCGGCCCGGGCGCGGCGCCCGGTGACCGGTTCCCGGGCCTGTCGCCCGCCGGCACGGCCGAGGCCCCCGAACGCCCCACCTTCGTGCTCATCCACGGGATCGGCGTCTCCTCGCACTATTTCGTCAACCTCTCTGAGGACCTAGCCCGCCTCGGTGACGTCTTCCTCATCGACCTGCCGGGCTTCGCGAACCTGCCGCAGCCGCCCGAGGTGCTCTCCATCGCGGGCTTTGCCGCGATCGTCCACGACGTGCTGACCGCGCATGGGGTGCATCGCCCCGTCATCGTCGGGCATTCCATGGGCGCGCAGGTCGTCACCGAGCTGCTCGCCCGCGCGCCCGGTTACGCCGAGCGCGCCGTGCTCATCGGTCCACCCGTCAACGACGCGGAGCGCAACGTGGCGCGCCAGCTCACGCGCTTCATGCAGTCCTCGCTGCATGAAACGCGCAGCCTGCGCCTCATCGCGATCCGCGCCTACCTGCAGTGCGGGCTCGCCTGGTTCGTCGACGTGCTGCCGCAGATGATGCGCTACCCGATCGAGGAGCGCATCCAGCTCGTGGCCGAGCCCACCCTGCTCGTGCGCGGCGAGTTCGATTACGTCGCGCCGACGCCATGGCTGCAGCGGCTAGGCGCCCGCAACCCACACGTCGTGGCGGGCGCCGCGCACTCGGTGATTTACGCCCACGACCGCGAAGTCTTCGAGCTCATTTCCGATTTCGTCGCCGACGACGCCCCTACGCCGTGATCCTTCGACGCCTGCTCGCTGCCGCGCGCCGCGCCCGTGGCGCTACCCGCGATATCGGCCGCGATCTGGTGTCCTCGCTGCCGCACTGGCGCGACTGGTCGGCCGATTACCGCTCGCTTGCGATGCTGCGCCTGCGCGCGCCGCTGGACCGCCTCGCCGCGCGGCTTGCCGGAGCGGGTCCGCTGCCCCCGCAGCGCCGGCTCGACATCGTGGTGCTGCCCGGCATTTACGAAACGGCCGCCGACCTGCGCGAGCTCACGCGCCCGCTCGCTCGCCGCGGCCACACGATCCACCGCGTGCCGCGCCTGTACCGCCAGCTCGCGCCGATGGCCGTGCTGCGCGCGAGCGTCGAACGCTTCCTTGCCGAGCGCGAGCTCAGCGACGTCGTGCTGCTCGCCCACTCCAAGGGCGGCCTCATCGGCAAGGAGGTCATGATGGGCGCGCAGGGCGCACGCGTCCGCGGCATGGTCGCGCTCGCCACGCCGTGGCACGGCTCGGCCTATGCGGCGCTGTTTTGGCCCGGGCTCGGCGTGCGGTCGCTGCGGCCGGGCTCGCCGCTCATCGCCGCGGCCCAACGGCCGCATCCCTCGGATGCGCGCATCGTCTCGATCCACCCGAGCTTCGACCCGCACATCCCCCTCGGCTCGCGCCTGCCGGGCGCCCGCAATATCGCGGTCCCCACGCCTGGGCATTTCGCGGTGCTGTCCGCACCGCCCGTGATCGACGCCGTGGAAGCGGCAGTCGCGTCCATGGAGGCAGGCGATGGCCGCGACGCGAGCTGAGGCGCTGTGTGCCCGCCAGGGCGTTCCCGTGCGCGTGCGCAGCTATGAGCATGATGAGGCCGCCACGAACTTTGGCGCGGAGGCCGTCGCGAAGACGGGCCTCGGCGCCGATCGCGTCTTCAAAACGCTCGTCGTCGATTCCGGCGGAGCGCTGGCCTTCGCGCTCGTGCCCGTCGCCGCGCGCCTGGATCTGCGGGCCGTGGCGCAAGAGCTTGGCGCAAAAAAGGCGCGGCTGGCCGATCGGGCCGTGGCCGAGCGCGCGACGGGGTACGTCATGGGCGGGATTACCGCCCTCGCCTCGCGCAGCGCGCTTGCCTGCCTCGTCGATTCCAGCGCAGCGGCAGAGCCGAGCTTCGTCGTCTCCGCCGGGGCTCGCGGCCGCAACCTCGAACTCGCCTATGCGGACTTTGCACGCCTGACCGGCGCGCGCCTAGCCGCGATCGCTACAGCAGGATAGGTTCGGGCACGAGCTCGATACCGAAGGCCTCCTGCACGCCCTCGCGCACCTGCCGCGCCAGCTCGCGCACATCCGCGCCGCTCGCGCCACCCCGATTAGTGATCGCGAGCGCGTGCTTCGTGGAGAGCGCCGCGGGGCCGGGCAGGCCGAAGCCCTTGTCGAAGCCCGCGTGGTTGATGAGCCAGGCGGCGCTCGTCTTGACCAGGCCCTCGACGACGGGCGGCTGCTGGCCGATGCTGCGCACCTTCGTCGGGTCGGTCACGGCAAAGCGCGGCGCGCCCTCGGGCAGCCGGTCGGCGTGCTCGGCAGCGATGACGGGGTTGGTGAAGAACGAACCCGCCGAGTACGTGTCGTGATCGCCCGCATCAAGGACCATCCCCTTGGAGCGGCGCAGCTGCAGCACGGCTTGACGCACGTCGATCGCCGGGGCGCGGTCGTTCAGCTCGACGCCGAGGGTGCGCGCGAGTTCGGCGTAGCGGATCGGCTCGGACAGCGACGCATTGCGCATCTGGAAGGAGACCTCAAGCACGACGTAGCGGCCCGTTGGCCCCCAGGTGCGCCCGCCGCCGGCTTCCGCATCGCTCAGCGAGCGCTTGAGCAGCGAGGTGCGGTAGCCGAAGCCGAGCTCGGCGAGGGTCAGCAGGCGCCGCTCGCGCTCGAGCCGGTCATAGACGCGCACCGCTGAGATCGTTCCGGAGACTTCCTGGCCGTAGGCGCCGACGTTTTGCACAGGGGCCGCGCCCACGGTGCCGGGAATGCCCGAGAGCGCTTCGACGCCCATCCAGGCGTTTTCGATCGTGTGCGCGACGAACGCGTCCCAGGGCTGGCCCGCCGAGACCCGCAGCGCCGCTCCCCCACAGCCGTCTTCGGATTCCAGCTCGATGTGCTGCCGGGTGTCGCGAACGACGACGCCTTCGAAGCGCTCATCGCGCGCCACGAGGTTCGAGCCGCCGCCGAGGACGAGGAGCTCGCGCCCCTGCTCGTCGGCCTCCCGCACGGCCTCGATCATCGCCTCGGTTGAGTCCACCTCGACGTAGTTCGCGATCTCGCCCCCGACCCGCAAGGTCGTGAGCTCGGCGAACGTCGGGGGCTGGGATCGCTCCGTGCGCGGCGCCCACGAGGCGACGGGTTCAACGGTGATATCGGGGCCCGGTTCGGGGATGGAGCAGCTCATAGCTCCACTGTACTCAGGCCCGCGAGACGATGGCGCGGGCGCGCGTCAGGACGCCCTTGGACTCGTGCAGCACGGCAATATCGACGCGGACGCTCTCGGCATCGACCTCGCCCGCGGTCCCGATAATTTCCAGGCTCGCCTCGCCATCGCCCGGCACGACGACCGGCCGCGAAAAGCGCGTGCCGATCTCCTTAATGAGGTGGGGGTCGCCGGCCCAATCTTCGACGGCGCTCGCGGCCACGCCGAGGGTGAGCATGCCGTGGGCGAGCACGCCGGGCAGGCCGGCGGCGCTTGCGGCGGCATCGTTGTAATGGATCGGGTTGTGGTCGCCGGACGCTGCGGCGTAAGCGACGAGGTCCTTGCGCGTGAGGGAGACGGTGCGGCGGAAAAGTTCGTCGCCGACGGTGATCTGGGATGTCATGGCTAGGCTCCTCTCACGGCGAGCGTCGAGGTCACGGTAGCGACGAGTTCGCCGTCGGCGTCTTCGATCCGGGCACTCGTGGTCACGAGCGTCAGCGGCCCCCGGTCGGTGATTGAAGCGACCTGGACCGTCGTCGACAGCACATCGCCCGCGACGATCGGACGCACGTGGGAAAATGACTCCTCGGCGTGCACGACGCGGGAGAAGTCGATCCCGGATTCCGGGTCGCTGATATAGGAGGCTTCGGCCGCCTGGGCGGGCACGACGGCGAACGTCGGGGTCGCGACGACGTCACGGTAACCCTCGGTTTGGGCCGTGGCGCGCTCGAAGTGGATGGGATTGGTTGCCCCCGTGGCGCTTGCGAATTCCCGCAGCTTTACCGCGGCCACCTCGTAGGTGTGGGGACCATAAAAGCGACCCACGAGGTCAGTGTTGACACTCGTGGGTCTCTTGGTTGTCTCAGTCATGCCCTCTAGCGTATTAGAAGACCTGACCCGCCGCCCTACCGCGTTTCGCGGTGATTGGTCTTCTTGTTGCAGCGGGGGCAGTACTTGGGGAGCTGAAGCCGATCCGGAGTGTTCCGTCGGTTCTTCTTGGTGATGTAGTTGCGCTCCTTGCAGTCCTCGCAAGCAAGGGTGATCTTCGGGCGCACATCCGCGGACTTGCTGGCCACGATATATCCTCACGTTTGGCGGTAACCGCGAAGCGGTTCTTACTGAAAAGTTAGTAGCGGAGGCGGGGATCGAACCCGCGACCTCACGATTATGAGTCGTGCGCTCTAACCATCTGAGCTACCCCGCCAGGCTGGATGCTTTCACATCCGAAAGTTCTTTCCAACCTCTCAGCCTACTACGGCCGAGCGTTGGACAGAACCTGAGCCCCGAAAGGGAATCGAACCCTTGACCTTCTCCTTACCATGGAGACGCTCTGCCGACTGAGCTATCGGGGCGGCGTAGACGACTTTACACAACAACTGCGCACAAAGGGAAATTGCTGTCCGGTGTCGTGCCACACACTTTTTGCGGCGACTTCTTAGACGTCGCGATGCTCGATCGATTCGTGCGTGCCGCCCGCTGCATCGCGCGTGACGTGACGCTCGGTTGCGCTGCGGTTGGAACGCGCGCCCATCGCGATTCCGATGAGCACGAGGATGATGCCGGCGGCCAGGCAGATGTATCCGATCATCTGCAGATCGACGCCCTGGACGCGATCAGCGACGGCGAACGCGAGGATTGCTCCGACGACGGCGAGAAAAACACCAAAACCAATGGACGGTCCGCGGTACATGGTCTCTCCTTTAAGAATGCGGGGCTCCGGGGGAAGCCCACAGGGTGGTTTCATCCTCACACGTCGGAGCCACGGGCGCGCGTTGGGCGCGTGAATTCCTAACTATGAACGATATAGAAGACCGCTGGACAGATGCTGTACGGATGGGGTTGAGTCGCAGCGATACGTGAACACGACGCTCTACATCGACTGGAACTCTATCGGCACAGTGTCGCCGTGGGAACCGCAGGCATGCCTGCACCTGAATCCTTCTCAGGCCGCAACAGCCTCAGGACTTAGTCCACCAGGGCCGTCTGATCTTTCGATTTGTTGGAGTCAGGGGTCGAAACAAAGAGTTGGTTCATACCTACGCCCGCGAGCGCAACCGTAAAGACACCGACAACAACGGCAAGGAGTATAAGGCCCCAATATGCGATAGGAGTTTCACTCACACTGATAGCCCACGTCACTAGACCAAACACTATTACTCCTCCGACAATCCCTACGACCACCAGCGCTCCCACCGAAGACCAATCGACCTTCCGAGTAAGACGATGCGTCTCTCGGGCCCTGAGCTCCGCTGCCTCTATCGATATGAGCGCGTCAAGCTCTCGCAATGCCGAAGTATGACCTTTAAGGGACTGTCGAAGCGAAGCGTGGGACGTCAAACGTCTTAAGAGCGCTCCTCGAACTTCGCCACCAACTAGTGGTCCGACTGTGACACTGATCAGTGCGGTCGCTATCGCACTCCAAAGCTGTAACACAATACCTCCAGCCAAGAAGAAAAAGCTGAGCACTTTTTCGAAACTTATCATCGGCGGCAGTGCCGCCAGTTTGCGGTAGTGGTCAGCCTCCTGCATAGTTACGCGAAAACCCCCCTCGCGGGGGGTTTTGGCTGGTGGCGGGTGAGGTGTGCAGTGTCAGAACATAGTTGACACCAATCTGCGCGGGCCTGGCCGGTGATACTTGACAGCTGTCTCGCGACATCCTTGACAGCCACAGCACACTGACACATGACAGATGTCTCGCGACATCG
>NZ_JALIQR010000020.1:0-27367 GCF_023634005.1 Bowdeniella massiliensis | reverse complement strand
TTTTACGGTCGGCGGCTTTGCGGGTTTTGCTGTGGCGTTGGGCTCTGGCGATGGCTTCGGCCTTCTTCTCCAACGCTGGCATCAAGATGCGCAAATATTCGGCGGGGATGTGGGCGAACAGGTTCGCCCCGAACTCACCGTCCTGGATCAGCGTGATCGCAAGCCCACGCTCCTGGAAGGACTGCTTCCTACGTTTCGCGGTCGCGGCATTGTTGGCCTTACGTAACGCTTCGTCGAGCATCTCTAGGGTGGTGCGGCATTTCTTACGGAACTCACCCGGCACCGGAGTCTCCGCCTCTCTAATGAGGGCTGCTTCGACGTGGGGGAACTCGGCCTGGCTGTAGTGGGGCCGCATCTTCTCCAACGTCTTAACCGCGGTATGCAGGTTCTCTTGCGAGATACGGGAAGCAGCGGCGGCTTTCAACACGTTCGGAAACTCAGCCTGGCTACGGGCGGTACGGATCTCGCTGGTGGCAGCATTCTTCGGTATCCGGCGTTCTTCAGCGATCACGTCCGCCATAGACAGGCCATCGATCTCGGCAGCACCCGCCTGGTCTGCTGCCGCAATAATCTGCGTCCGCAGTGTGGCCACGGCGTTGTAGGCGCGTTCGATGTTGCGGGCCGCGATCAACTTATGCAGCGCCTCCGGCAGATCAACACCGTTCTCGACCGCTGCCGCGAGGATCCCGATCCCGAGATTCAGCAGGTCTTCCGACACGACCGGAGCGCTACCGGCAGCGGGGTGGCTGGTGGGCACATCAAGACCAGCCGCTTCGAACAGTGACTTCAGTTCCATAATGCGCCTCCCTCCAGCCAATCAGTGAGTGGATGATCTGTGCCTGCTGCGGGGTGCTGCAAGCGACTAACCACGATCAAACCAGCACGTCAACACCCGAAAATCGAAGACCCACCAGAACAGGAATGCGAGAGGCGTCGGGAGGCGGGGTGTGGAAGACGACGGCCAGGCCAACAAACCCACACCACAGAGCCGCAAGGCCAACAGACCGCAACAACCACGCCCTCGCGCGCGCCCGCGCATACGCGCGCAGGTGGGTACGCGCGTGAGTGCGCGTGTACGGGCGTGGGTGCGCATGAGCGTGCGGGGGTACGCGCCAGGGTGCGCGTGAGTGTGCGCAGGTGACCGTGAGCGCGTGGGTACGTGAGTTGGTGAGGAGGCGGGGGAACAGGAGTGTGCGCAGAGGAGGTGCGAAGTGGAAGGCGGGTTAGGACTTTCCGACGAACCACTTGCGCAGGCGATCAATGCGTGCCTGGATCTGTGCGGTGGTGGCGCGTGCGACCTCGGGTCCGCCGGTCAGGCCCCGCAGCTCGGTGTGGATCACGCCGTGCGGCGTTCCGGTGCGCCTCGACCACGCCGATACGAGGCTGGCGAGCTCCTTGCGAGCGGCCGCACGTCGTCGGTGATCATCGATGCCGGCATTTTGGGCGCGCAATGACTCGGCTTCGCGGTTGGCGGCCTGGGTTTTTAGCTGCTCACTTTGGCGCTGGCGCAAGAGCTCGCGGACCTGATCGGGCTCCAGCAAGCCGGGCAGTCCGAGGTATTCCTGCTCCTCGATCGAACCGACTGCGGCGTTGGTGCCGAATTCGCCGCCGTCGAAAAGCACGCGGTCGAAGGTGGCATCGGCGCCGAGGGTTTCGAACTGGCTAAAGAGATCATCGCTCGCGCTCTCGGTGGCGTTCGCCTGGTTGATGAAGGCTTGTTCTTCGACGAAATCGACGTCGACGTTCTCGCTTGGCTTGCGGTCTAGGGCGTGATCGCGTTCCGCTTCCAGCGAGCCGGCGAGCGCCAGCAGGTGTGGGACGGAGGGCAGGAAGACGGAGGCGGTCTCGCCGCGTCGGCGGGCGCGGACGAACCGCCCGACGGCCTGGGCGAAGAACAGCGGGGTGGAGGTCGTCGTCGCGTATACCCCGACGGCGAGGCGGGGAACGTCGACGCCTTCGGAGACCATCCGCACGGCTACCATCCAGCGGTCCTCGGAGGCGGCGAAGGCATCGATCTTCTCGCTGGCGCCTGCGTCGTCGGAGAGCACGACGGTGGGATAGCGGCCGGTGATGTGGTGCAAGGTGGCGGCATAGGCGCGCGCGGCGGTGTGATCGGTGGCGATGACGAGGCCGCCGGCGTCGGGAACGGTGCGGCGGACTTCGGACAGGCGCTGGTCGGCGGCCTGGAGGACTGCGGGGATCCACTGGCCCATGGGGTCGAGTGCGGTTCGCAGGGCTTGGGCGGTCACCGATTTGGCGGATTCTTCGGCGAGGTCGGTCTCCATGTCGACGCCGCTGCGGGTGCGCCAGCGCATGGTGCCGCGGTAGGACAGGAAGATGACGGGGCGGACGACGCCGTCTTTGAGGGCGTCGCCGTAGCCATAGGAGTAGTCGGCGCGCGAGCGGCGGATGCCGTCAGCGTCGCGCGTGTAGGTGACGAAGGGGATGGGTGAAGTATCGGAGCGGAAGGGCGTTCCGGTCAGGGCGAGGCGATGCTTCGCGCGTTCGTAGGCCTCGCGGATGCCGTCGCCCCACGAGAGGGCGTCACCGCCGTGGTGGATCTCGTCGAGGATGACGAGGGTGTCGCGTTCGGTTGCCAGGACGCGATGCAGGCCGGGCCGGGAGGCGACCTGGGCGTAGGTAACGGCGAGGCCGTCGAACTGGGAGCCGAGGGCGCCCTGGGCGTTGGCGAAGGCGGGGTCGAGACCGATTCCGACGCGGGCCGCGGCGTCGGCCCACTGCGATTTGAGGTGCTCGGTGGGACAGACGACAATGATGCGGCGGACGCGCCCGGTGGTGAGGAGTTCCGTCGCAATGCGCAGCGCGAACGTCGTTTTTCCGGCGCCCGGAGTTGCGACGGCGAGGAAGTCGCGCGGAAGTGTCGCGAGGTATTTTTCTACTGCCGCTGCCTGCCACGCGCGCAAACTGGCCGCTGTCCCCCACGCTGCCCGGGTCGGGTAGGCGGGCGGGAGGTGTTCAGCGGCGAACAGTGAGGCGGCGTGTGGATCAGGGCGGGTTTCGCCCCGCCTCATGAGTCCGATCCGCGGCCGCGGCCGAACGGCCAGCGGGGGCCGCCCTTGGTCAATTCCGCGTGGATCTCTTTGCACTTGGGGCACACGGGGTATTTGGACGGGTCTCGGCCCGGGACCCAGACTTTGCCGCACAGGGCGACGACGGGCTTACCCGTGACCGCCGCGGCGGCCGCCTTGTCTTTGCGTACGTAATGCGCAAACCGGTCGGCATCGCCGTCGTCGGTGCGGGTTTCTTCTCGCTCAAGCAGCGCCGTGTCCGAGGCACCTTCGGGGGTGGTCGGGGCGCTCGGTTCGGAATGCGGCTGTCCGGCGGCGAGGGAGATCTGCATGGCTCCCACTATAGGCATGAGCCGAGCCGCGACCGAGTGCAACGTGGCCCTGGTCGCGGCTCGATTTTTCTCACAGGTGCCTAGACGCTCTGCCAGGGCAGGCGGTTTTCCCACGCAAAGCGGTAGTAGTCCTTCATCTCAAGCTTGCTCGCGGCGGCTTCGTCGATCAGCACCGTGGCGTCGGCGTGGTGCTGCATGATCGTGGCCGGCCAGTGCGCCGAGACGGGGCCCTCGACGAGCTGGGCGATCGCCTCCGCCTTGCCTTCGCCTTCGGCAACGAGGACGAGTTTCTTCGCCTTCATGATGGTGCCAAGGCCCTGGGTGAGGGTGTGGGTTGGGACGCGGGAGATGTCGCCGTCGAAGAAGCGCGCGTTATCTTCGCGGGTCTGGGGCGTCAGGGTCTCCACGTGGGTGCCCTGGCTGAAGGAGGAGCCGGGCTCGTTGAAGGCGATGTGGCCGTCGGTACCGATGCCAAGGATCTGGAAGTCGACGCCACCCGCGTCTTCGATCATTGTGTCGTAGGCGGGGCCGGCCGCCTGCAGATCGTCGGCGGTGCCGTTGGGTGCGTGCACGCGTCCCTCGGAGAAGTCCACATGCGACTCGATGACGGTGCGGATGACGTTGCGGTAGAGCTCGGGGTGGTCGGCGGGTAGGCCAACGTATTCGTCGAGCTGGAAGCCCCAGGCGTCCTTGAAGGACACCTTACCCTCCTGGTAGGCCTTGATAAGTTCGCGGTAGATGCCAAGTGGCGAGGATCCGGTGGCGAAGCCAAGGACGGCATTCGGTTTGTCGTTGACCAGTCGCACGATCGATTCGGCGACGAGGGAGGCGATGGAATCGCCGTCGGGCTGGATGATGACGCGCATGGGAGTCCTTTTCTCGACAGTGAAATGTCCGGTTCTATCGTAGGCGCACCGCACGTAAGAGTGTCGGGACCATGGACGCAGGACCAGATGGGGGCTAAGACAGCAAGGGAGGCTCGAGATTCCTCGAGCCTCCCTTGTGGTGCGAAGGAGTTACTTGGCGACAGCCTTCTTCAGGGCCGAGCCGGCGGTGAGCTTCACGCGGTAGCCAGCCGGAATCTCGATCGGCTCCTTGGTCTGCGGGTTGCGGCCCGAGCGGGCGGGGCGATCGACGCGCTCCACCGTCAGCAGGCCGGTGATCTTGACGGCTTCGCCCTTGGAGACGGAGTCGATCAGAACATCCTGGAAAGCGGACAGGGCAGCGTTTGCCTGGGCCTTGGACAGGCCGGCGCGCTCGGCGATCTCAGCAACAAGCTCAGTGCGGTTGACGGACATAACATCCCTCTCGTGTACGGTTCCGACACCCGGATAGGTGCCGCTTCACGGCACTTTACGCGGGATTACGGCCCGTTGTCGCGTTAAGACACGCATTTCGCGCGGAAATTTCGCAATTTCTGCTCGGTTTGGTCACTCCAGTCACACTGAGCACTCGAGTTGCCCCACACTCGTCGAACTACCGCATCCGCCCGGAACGACGCCATTCTTCGCGGTCATCGCGGGTGGGACGCGGACGGACCTGCGGGATGGAGCCTGAGGGCGGGTTGCCGATGCCCTGCTGGTCGCCGACCGTCTGCTCCGGGGTACGCACGAGATGCATGGCGGCGTCGAGCCGGACGATCGCATCGAGCATCATTTCCGCGGCCTCCACCATGCCGGGCGTCGCGACGAATTCGCCGTCGGGGCCAACTCCCCAGGAGACCTCGCGGCCTTCCCAGCGGTGGGCTTCGCGCCCCGCATAGGGCACGAGGACGTTTTCTCGCGTCACGAACATGTGCAGGGAGTTCAAGACATCGTGCAGGGCTTCCAGGGCGCGCAGGCCACCGGTCATCGATGCACCATAGGAGATGATGCCGGCGGGTTTGAACGCCCATTCCTGGGCGAGGTAATCGATGGCGTTTTTCAGCCGACCGGAGTATCCGCGATTGTATTCGGGGCTGACGAAGACGAAGGCGTCAAAGCTTGCGATCGTCTCGCTCCAGGCCCGGGTCTCGGCGTGCTCGTAGTGGCCGTAGCGCGGCAGGTAGGGCTCGTCGAAGAACGGCAGGTCGAGCTCGCGAATGCGGATGATCTCGACGTCAAACGCACGAGTCCGCCGTGCGCATTCGGCAATCCAGTCGGCGATCGGGGCGCCGGTGGTCAGTGGTGAGGTGGACGCATCGATGATGGCTAGGCGGATCATGTCGCCAGTTTATGGCAGCGCCGCCAGCGTTTGGTGGGCCGTAGGTACTGCTCGTCGGCGGGCTCGCAGCAGGCCGTGGCGAGGCGCGAGCAGCCAGCAGGCGAGGAAGATGCCGGTGGCGATCAAGACGATGACGGCCCCCGTCGGCAGGTCCAGTGACCACGAGAGGTAGACGCCCACAAACGAGGAGGCCATGCCGATGATGGGTGCGAGGACCATCATGGTGCCTACCTTTTCGGTTAGCAGCCGGGCGGTCGCGGCGGGGGTGACGAGCAGCGCCAACACGAGGATATTGCCGATGGTCTGGACGGCGATCACGACGGAGACGGCGACCAGGATATAGAGGAGGAGGTCGAGGGCGAAGACGGGAACGCCGAGCGCGGCCGCTGACTCGCGATCGACGGAGGCCGTCACGAACTCCTTGTGCAGTGCGGCGAGGGTGGCCACGACGAGGAGCGCGACGACGGCAACGGCGATGAGATCGCTGTCGGTGACGCCCGTGAGCGAGCCGAAGAGGAACTGCTGCAAACTTCCGGCATACCCGGGCGAGAACGAGATGATGACGATGCCGAGGGCAAAGGCGCCGGCGAAGAAGATTCCGATGATGGCGTCTTCTTTCACGCGCCGATTCTGGGCGAAGACGGCGACCGCGATGGCGGTCAGGACGCCGGCCGCCGCTCCCCCCACAATGAGCGAGCCCTGCAAGACGAAGGCTGCGGCGAGGCCCGGGAAGACGGCGTGGGCGACCGCGTCGCCGATGAAGGCCATACCGCGCAAGACGACGTGGGTGCCGACGACGCCCGCTACTAGGGAGGAGACGAGGGCGACGATGAGCGCCTTCGGCAGGAAGGCAAGCATCGGGTTGAACAGGTCGGTGAGGAAGTCCAGCGGGCTCAGCATCGGGTCTCCTGACGTTGCCGAAGTCCGAGGGCGGCGAGCAGCGGCGAGTTTTCGGATACGGCGAAGGTCCGCATCCAGATCTCGGGGTCCGAGAGGTCGCTCGGCGAGCCGTGGGCGATGATCGTGCCAGCAACCATGGCGATGGTGTCGCACGCCGCCATCGCGGCAGGCAGGTCGTGCGTCGTCATCATGATCGCTGTGCCGTCACCCGTCAGTTCGTGAAACAGGTCGGTTAGGAGTTCTTGGGTGGGCATATCGAGTCCGGTAAAGGGTTCGTCGAGCAGCAGGATCGACGGGTTGGTTGACAGGGCGCGGGCAATCATGACGCGCTGACGCTGGCCGCCGGAAAGCTCCCCGATGGGCCGGTCGGCGAGATCGGCGAGCTTGACCCGGCGCAGCGCGGCGGCGACGGCGCGGTGGTCGGCGAGCCGGGGTTGGCGCAGCCAGCCGATGTGGCGCACGCGGCCCGTCATCACCATGCGTTCGACCGTGATGGGGTAATCCCAGGCGACGTCGTGGCGCTGGGGCACGTAGCCGATGCCGCCGGCCGTGTGGACCTCGCCGCGGTAGGCGATGAGGCCGAGGATCGCGCGGAGCAGGGTGGTCTTGCCGGCACCATTGGGCCCGACGATTCCGTAGAGTTCACCGGCGTTGACGCGAAGCGAGACGCCCTGCAGCACCTCGCGTCCGCCGAGCGCGACCGACAGGTGCGATGCGGTAAGGACGGTCACTGCTGCCTCGCCTGTTCTCGCAGCCGCTTCGCACGCAGCGCGAACAGCGCGGCCAGCGCGCCGATCGCGGCAATCGCGGCGATGACGCCGATGAGAATGGGTGAGGCAAGCGAACTCGGTGCGGCGGACTCGCTGGCGGCCGAATCGCTAGGCGCGGCGGCACTCGCGTCATTCGAGGATTGCTCAGGCGTCGCGCTTTGGGGCGACGGGCTTTGGGTGGCGGCAGGTTTCGCGAGGGTGTCCGCAAGACTCACCTCCGAGCCGACCGCGAAACGCAGGGTGCCGTCGGCGCTGACCTCGGCACCGTCCTTCGTCTTTGCCGAAATAGTGAAGGATACGAGGTGGACGCCGGGTTCGGTAAAGACCCAGTTGGCGTGGGTGTGGGTGTTCAGGTCGACCCAGAATTTCTGGCCGGTCTCGCCCTGCCCGTTCCACAGCTGCTCGGGCGGGACGTCGAAGGTGCCGGATTCGACGAAGAGGTGGAAGTCGCCCGGTCCGTCGTGGCCCTTAAACGTCATGGTGACGCCGCGGTCCAACAGCTTGACGATGGCCGGATCCTGCGTGTTCCACCCCACCCAGATGACGTCGGGATTCTGGGTTTGGGGCACGACGTATGCCGGTTTGCCGCGCGCGCTACCTAAGAAGGCGTAGCGTTCCTCGTTCGGAATGTCGAGCTTTGCCTTGTCGCTGACGCGCAGGGCGACGTCGCTGAGCTGGCGCCACACTGGCGGCGTCGCGGTATCGTCGCGGATCTGGGCGGTGAAGTCCTCCCCGACCAGTTTGGGCCCCATATCGACGTGGCCCGTCGCGAGTTCGACCTGGCCCGTCCCGCTTTGCTCGCCGGCATCCACCCGCTGTTCGAGGGCGGGATCGCTCGGTGGCGGCTCCGTCGCGGCATGGGAGGTGGTCACCGTCATCAGGGCGAGCGCCGCGAGCGCGCAGGCCTGGGTGAGGATTCGCGACTTCATGACAGACATTCCTTTAGTTGAGCTGCGTTGTAGCGCATGAGATCGATATAGGTGGGGGCCTCGCCCGTCAGGGCGTCGGACAGAATGGGGCAGACGCGTACGCCGGCATCGCTGGCGAGGGCGGACAGCGTCGAGGAGCGGGCGATGAGGTTCTTTTCCAGGAAGACGGCCGGGACCTGGAGAGTGGCGATCGTTTCGGCGAGCTTGCGGCGCTGCGCGATCGAGGGTTCGACGGCGGGGTTCGGGGTGACGGAGCCCGCGATCTTCAGCCCGTAGGCCTTGGCGAGATAGCCGAAGGCATCGTGCGTCGTAATGAGGTGGCGCTTGGTGCGCGGAATGGAATCGATCGTGCGCTTCATGTGGGCGTCGAGCTCGTCGAGGGAGGCGAGGTAGGCGCGCGCCCGGGCGAAGTAGACTTCGCGACCGGCCGGATCGGCGTCGGTTAGGGTGTCGCGGATGACCTGGACGTAGGCGCGCACGTTGCGCACGTCGTGCCACAGGTGGGGGTCGATCTCGCCGTGGACGTGGGCGCCGAGGACGGCCTGCGGGAGCTGGTAGACCTGCTCGCCCGGGCGGCCGAGGAAGGAGAATTGGGCGCCCGCCGGGACCTCGGTGAGCGCCTTGGCCGGCACCGAGATGACGGTGGAGGCGAAATCGTGGCGGACCTGGGTGTGCTCGCCGCCGCCGCTCGGATCGGCAAAGACATACATCTCAGAGGTGTCGATATCGGCGGTGATATCGGCGTGGCCGGCATCGAGCACCGTCGAGTTTTCGTGGCCGGGCACCGAGTGCGGGTCGACGCCGACGGCGAACGTGAGGGTGCCACCGGGGATGGGATAGGGGCGGGAGTCATCGGTGACGGCGAGCTGCGCGGCGACGTCGACCTGGTAAATGCCGGGTTTGGTAAAGACCCAGGACATGTGGGTGTGGGCGTCGATGGGCAGCGTCGCCGTATCGCGAGCGTATCCGTCGCCCGCGTCGAAACCGTCGGAGGAATCGGCATAGATACGCGGTTTGCCGAAGGTTTCGGTGAGGTAGGCGTACATGTGGCCGGGGCCTCGCACGTCGGTGACCTGCATGCGCACGTCGCTCGTGCGGGTTGCGCCCTTATCGCTGCCGGTGCCGCGTACGCGCATGCCGAGCCAGATGGTATCGAGGCTGACGTGTTCAACGAGCGGGATGACTTCGGCGGCGTACTTGGTGGCGGCTTCGGCCAGCGAGATGTTGGGAACGCCTGGGCGCAGGTTCGCGTCGAGCGTTTTGATGATCGAGTGCTGTTCGAGCATGAGGTAGTTCGACAGCGCGACATCGGCATAGACGACGTCGCGTACGGAGCGCAGCGTCGGTTCAAAGGAGTGCGGATCGGCGCCGTCGGGAACGAGCGAGGTGGCTTTCACCCGCTCGCCCCCGACGTTCTCGACGAGATCTCGCAAGATCCCCGTCGTCGTGACGACCTTCAGTGGCGTACCCGCCCGATCCGGTCCGGCCACCGGCAGGACTGAGCAACCGGTGAGCCCCAGGCAGGCGGCGAGCAGGAGCGGGATCAGGCGAGTACGCACGGATGGGGATCCTTAGGCGAAGCGACGACGGGCAGCGAGGATGAGGGCGCCGGCCAGGCCGAGCACGCCGGTGACGACGAGCAGCTCGCTGCCGCCCTCCGAGCCGGTCGTCGGGAGGGTGTTCAGGCCTCCGACCTTGGCTCCGGCCGGGAGCTTCGCGATCTGCTCGGGGCTGAGCTCGCAGTCCTTGCCGTCGGGGGTCTTGCCGACCCACTCCTCGACCGTGGTGGAGGTGCCGGCGGCAGCGGGATCGGCATTTCCGACCGCGAACAGCAGGGTCGTTGCGGCGCTGACCTTCTGGCCGGCGTTCGTCGTTGCGCTCTGGGTGATGCTCACGCGGTAAATCCCGGGGGCGGTGAACACCCAGTTGGGGTGGGCGTGGGTGTTGGCGGGCACCGTGTAGCTCGTGGGGCCGCCGACGTTGTCAAAGACGCGCTGGCCGACGCCCGAGCCGAGCCCGCCGGAGTTAAAGACCGCGAGTTTACCCGGGCCGGTGACGCCGTTCAGCGTCCACGTGACGGGGCCCGTGGTGCCGTTGACGATGCTCGGGTGCATGGTGTTCTGGCCGAGCCAGGGCACACCCGCCTGCTGGGTGGATCCGATGACCCAGACGTTGCTGCCGGGGCTGGCGACAAAGGAGAGTGCTTCCGGGGCGCTCGTGCGAGCGGCGTCGGAGACCTTGAAGACGATCGAGGACGGGTTCACCCACTGGGCCGGCTGCCGGCGGTCGTCCTTCAGGGACGCCACAAGCTTGCCGCCCTGCAGCTGGGCGCCGAGGTCGAAGTGCCCGTCGGTCGCGACCTTGACGCTACCCTTTTCGGTGCGCGTCACCTTGGTGGGGATGCACTGCTCGGTGCTCGGAGCAGGCGCTGGGGAATCCGAGGTTGGCTTGGGGGCCGGCGCCGTCGGCTTTGGAGCTGGCGCGGTGGGCTTCGGCGCCGGGGTGGTCGGCTGCGGCGCCGGGGTCGTCGGCGCGGGAGTCGGGCTCGAGTCAGTCGGCTTCGGCTCAGGCGAGGTCGGCGACGGATCCGGGGTTGCGGACGGGTCCGGCGTCGGGGTCGCGGTCGGCTCCGGAGTCGGGGTGGTCGGCTTCGGATCCGGGGTCGGGGTCGGCTCGGGCTTCTTGTCCCCCACCTCGAAGGTGTAGGTCGCCGTATTGGACTTCTTGACCGCGCCGTCCTTGGTCGCGCCGGAGGCCTGAACCGTCAGGGTGTAGGTACCTGGCTTAGAAAAAACCCAGTTGGCGTGAGTGTGCGCGGGGTACTTCTGGTCGATCGCGGTGCCAGTCTTGAGCTGGTAGCCGCCGTCCTTGAGCAGTGAGGTGACACCGAACATCGAGGAGGAAAACAGGTGGATGTCGCCAGGACCTGCGACCTTGGTGAACGCGATATCAATCTGCGAGAAACCCGCCGGGTCGCTCTGCACACCCATCGTGTCCCAGCCGGGCCAAATGAGGTTCGGATCCTGCGTCATCGGAAGGAGGTAGCCCGACGGCGAACCCGGGATGGACGAGGGGATGGCGTCGTTAAATGCGGCCTCTTTGACCTTCAAGACGACGTCTTCCGGGGCGTGGGTAACGTGCGATCCGGTGACATCTTCCTTCAAGTTGAGGATGAGTTCACCGTTGTTGGCTTGGACATTGAACGCATCGATGTGGCCGGTATCGAACGTGTGTCGCGGCGCGGCGTTGGCAGCGGGGATAACCGCTGCGATCGCGAGGGCGAACACGGATACGAGAGCCAGGACCGACCGATGCCAGGTACTGCGAAGCATCGCGGGGCACTCCTTGGAGCAAAGGGACAGGACGCCCTGACCCTAACGTTATTGATTCCGATTATCAACTAAAGGAGGATCGTGCCGCGAGGCTAGCGTGAGAGGTTAACCGTGCGGAAAGGCCTGCTCTTTTATGGCACCCGGTAGGTCCATTCATCGGAGAGGAACTTCGTTTTGACGAGTTCCTTGGCCTTGTCGAGTTCTTCTTGCCGGTACTCGGATCGCACGGTGTCGTAGCGTCCTTCGAAGTGGGAGATGAAGGCGTCGATGATAGTCTCGCGCGACAGTCCGGTTTGCGAACGCATCGGGTCAACCCGCTTGTTCGCGCTGCGCGTTCCCTTGTCGCTCAGTTTTTCGCGGCCGATGCGAAGCACGTCGAGCATCTTGTTTGCATCGATGTCATAGGCCATCGTCACGTGGTGCAAGACGACTCCGTTGGCGAAGCGCTTTTGAGCCGCTCCCCCGATCTTGCCCTGGTCTGAGGCGATGTCGTTAAGGGGAACGTAGTGGGCGTTGATTCCGACATCCGCGAGCGCCCCCATGACCCAGTCATCGAGGTAGGCGTAGGAGCGTTCGAAGCTCAGCCCCTCCACGAGGGAGGTCGGCACGACGAGTGAATACGTGATGCAGTTGCCTGCTTCCATGAACATCGCGCCGCCGCCGGAGATGCGGCGCACGACCACCATGTCGTGCTTAGCGAGACCAGCGGCGTCGATTTCGTTTTTCACCGACTGGAAGGAGCCGATGACGACGAGCGGATCGTTCCACTCCCAGATGCGCATGATGGGACCGCGGCGGCCCGCGGCTACCTCGCCGGGCAGGACCTGATCGAGGGCGACGTGCATAGCGGGGTGCATGGGTTCGCCGTGGATGACCTCGAAGGTGTGGTCATACCAGCCGGTGGCTTGACCGAGCGCGCGGCGCACGGCGATCGCGACGGCCTCCGTCGAGAAGCCAATCATGGCGACGTCGGGGTGCAGTTCGGTATCCATCCGGTGCTGCAACTCATCGACCGTGGAACTGGCGGGCATTCCGTTCAGCGCGTTGTTAAGCTCCTCGAGCGCTGAGTCGGGTTCGAGGAAGAAATCTCCTGAAATCTTCACGTTCGCGAGCCGCTCATCGACGATGTCACAGTCGACCGCGACGAGCTTTCCACCTCTAACTTTGAATTCTCCGCGCATACCTCTAGTTTACTGAGGATCCTGGCGCTGCATGTGGCAGGCGGCTAGGAGATGCGGAACATCCAGCCGTGGGTGTCTTCAGCTTCACCCGCTTGGATCGCGGTGAGGCGCTCGTGGATGGACGCGGTCACCGCCCCGGAGGGCACGCTGACGTCGAAATCATCGGAGGCGAGGCGCCCGATAGGGGTGACAACGGCCGCGGTTCCGCAGGCGAAGACCTCGCTGACGGCGCCCGATTCGATGTCCGCGATGAGCTCGGATAGCGGGATCGCGGTTTGCTCCACGGTGATGCCATCGTCGGCGAGCAGCTGGATGATGGCCGAGCGGGTCCCGCCTTCCAGGATTGATCCAGTCAGGCGTGGGGTTGCGACGCGACCGTCGGAGTAGACCACGAAGACATTCATGCCACCGAGTTCTTCCAGGTTTACTTCGTCGCGGGCGTCGAGGAAACACACCTGCTCAAAGCCCTTGGCAGCTGCTTCTTGTTGCGGCAGCAGCGAGGAGGCGTAGTTGCCGGCGGTTTTCGCGGCGCCGGTGCCGCCCGGGCCCGCGCGATGATAGGTGCGGCTGACCCAGATCGAGACGGGCGTAAAGCCATTGGCGAAGTAGGCGCCGACCGGGGATGCGATGAGGAGGTATTCGAAGCGATGGGAGGGACGCACCCCGAGGAAGGCCTCGGAGGCGAACATGAAGGGGCGCAGATACAGTGCGCCCGGGAGTTCGGGGACGTAGGCGGCATCGGCGCACACGAGATCGACGATCGAGCCGAGGAAGTCCTCAACTTCGAGCTGCGGCATGGCCATGCGGCGAGCTGATGCGTTCATACGAACCGCGTTGAAGCCCGGGCGGAAGGTCCAAAGCGAGCCGTCGGCGTGCCGGTAGGCCTTCAATCCTTCGAAGATCTCCTGGCCGTAGTGCAAGACGGAGGCGGCCGGCGAAAGTGACAGGTCGCCGTAGTCCTCCAGGCGGCGCTCACCCCAGCCGTCTTGCAACCGCCACGTCATGTGGACCATGTGATCGGTAAAGACGGTGCCGAACTTCAGGTCGGCAAGGATCTGGGCGATATCGGCCTCATTGCGTCCCGGTTTGGTGCTGGCCACCTCGAACCGACCCGCGACGTCATCCGCACGCAAGGTCAGAGCAGCGGCTGCCGTTTCGATCGCGCTTGCCTCATTGGCCATGGATCCGTGTCCTTCCATCTGTTCCTATACCGAACCTTACGCGTATCGCGCCCTAGGCTTCCCGTTCGCCTGGCACCCGCCGGCGGGCGGCCCACACATCCGTTGTCAGGGCGTCGGGCAGGTCTTCACACTCGGCGGCGATAAAGACCGGCTCGGCGCGGCCCACTCGCCGCTGGCGCTCGTAATCCCGCAGGATGGCAACGCCCCAGGGTGCGAGCACAATGAGCGCAACGAGGTTGGTGATCGTCATGATGGCCATCGCGATATCGACCGCATTCCACACGACGGCGAGTGTCATGAGGGCACCGATCACGACGGAGGCGACCGAGACGATGCGTACCGCCCACACCCCGATCGGGCTCGACGTCACGAAGAACATGTTCACTTCGGAGTAGACGTAGGCGGCGATGATCGAAGAAAACGCGAGGACGAAAATCATCACGGCCATGGGCAGCGACGCCCACGAGCCGAGCGCATCGACGACGGCGAGCGTCGTCAGCGTCGCCGGGTTCACGCCTTCGGCGCCCCAGACCTCCGGGCCGGCAACGAGGATGATGAATGCGGTTGCGGTGCACACAATGATGGTGTCGACGAAGACGCCGAGCGACTGGATTAGGCCCTGGCGCACGGGGTGGGCGACGGTGGCCGTCGCGGCGGCGTTCGGGGCCGTGCCCTGGCCCGCCTCGTTGGAAAATAGGCCGCGCTTCGTGCCGTTGATGATCGCGGCGAGGATCCCGCCGCCAAGTCCCCCAACCAGCGGTTCGGGCGAAAACGCGCTGCTAAAGATCATGCCAAGGATGCGCGGGAATTCGCTGATGTGCATCACGACGATGACCGCGGCCATCGCGACGTAGATGAGGGCCATGACGGGCGCCATGATCTCCGTGACGCGGGCAACCAAGCGGATTCCGCCCATAATGACGGGCGCGGCAAAGGCGAAGAGCAGCGCCGCGGTGATGAGCGGGTCCGTGCCGGCCGCGGTCATGGTCTCGGCGATGGCGTTGGACTGCACCGTCGTGATGACAAAGGCGCAGGTGATAACGGTGATGACCGCGAAGATCGAGCCGAGCAGCTTGGACTTCATCCCGAGCTGCATGTAGTAGGCGGGCCCGCCGCGGAAGGTGCCGTCGGGCGCGCGAACCTTAAAGAGCTGGGCGAGGCTCGCCTCGAAGAACGCCGTCGCCATGCCGACCAGCGCCACGATCCACATCCAAAAGATCGCGCCGGGTCCGCCCATGAGCAGGGCTGCCGCCACGCCGAAGACGTTGCCTACCCCGACGCGAGCAGCCAGCGAGATACAAAATGCCTGGAAGGAGGAAATCCCGCCGCGAGCCCCGCCGCGGGAGGAGGCGACGACGCTGACCATGTGCCGAAACAGCCGCACCTGCACCGCGCGGGTGCGCCAGGTGAGGTAAATTCCGGCGCCGAGCAGCACCCAGATGGTGCCATACAGCGTGATGGAGTCGGCCACGAGCAAGATAGCGTCTGCGAGGGGATTCACGCGCCCATCCTGGCAGATGCGTCCGGCACGTGATCGCCGCGGCCGCTAACTGGACGGCGACGTAGACTGCCGTGATACGGCACCGATGGAAAGGACGAGACCATGGCACGGCCCCTGCGCTCACGCACCTCGACTCACGGTCGCAACATGGCGGGCGCGCGCGCCCTGTGGCGCGCCACCGGGATGGGCGATTCCGATTTTGGCAAACCGATCGTCGCGATCGCCAATTCGTTCACCCAGTTCGTGCCCGGCCACGTCCACCTCAAAGACATGGGCCAACTCGTGGCTGGAGCCGTTGCCGAGGCCGGCGGCGTCGCCAAGGAATTCAACACGATCGCCGTCGACGACGGCATCGCCATGGGCCACGAGGGCATGCTGTACTCGCTGCCGAGCCGCGAGATCATCGCCGACGCCGTCGAGTACATGGTCAACGCCCACTGCGCCGATGCCCTCGTGTGCATCTCCAACTGCGACAAGATCACGCCCGGCATGCTGCTGGCCGCTTTGCGGCTGAATATCCCGACGGTATTCGTCTCGGGCGGGCCGATGGAGGCCGGCAAGAACATCCCGCCCGACGCGATCATCGGCGGCTCGCAAACGGGGCACGGCAACCTCATCACCGTCATGAATGCGACGGCCGATGACGCGATCAGCGATGACGCCCTGACCGAGATGGAGCGCCTCGCCTGCCCGACGTGCGGCTCCTGCTCCGGCATGTTCACCGCCAATTCAATGAACTGCTTGACCGAGGCGCTCGGGCTTGCGTTGCCGGGTAACGGCTCGACGCTCGCCACCCACATCGCTCGCAAGGACCTCTTCCTGCGCGCCGGCGCCACCGTCATGGACCTCGCGCGCGCCTACTACGACGACGAGGACGATTCCGTGCTGCCGCGCGCGATCGCCACGACCGATGCCTTCCACAACGCGATGGCGCTCGACATGGCGATGGGCGGCTCCTCCAATACCGTCCTGCACCTGCTCGCGGCCGCCGTCGAAGGCGAGATCGACTTCGACCTCGCCGACATCGCCCACCTCGGGGATACCGTCCCCTGCCTGTCGAAGGTCGCGCCGAATCACAACGACTACCACATGGAAGACGTCCACCGCGCCGGCGGTATTCCGGCGCTGCTCGGCGAACTCGATCGCGGCGGCTTCCTGCGCCACAGCGTGCGCTCGGTCCACTCCCCCGATCTGGCGAGTTGGCTCGCCGATTGGGACATCCGCGGCGGCGCCGCCACCGAACAGGCGCGCGAGCTGTTTTCCGCCGCGCCCGGAAACGTGCGCACCGTCGAGGCCTTTTCCACCGATAACCGCTGGGCGAGCCTGGATACCGATGCGGCTGGCGGCTGCATCCGCGATATCGAACACGCCTACACCCAAAGCGGCGGGCTGACGGTGCTGCGCGGCAACATCGCACCCGAGGGCGCGATCATCAAGGCCGCGGGCATCGATCCCGAGCTCTTCCACTTCGAAGGCGAGGCCATCGTCGTCGAATCCCAGGACGAGGCGATCGAGAAAATCCTGAACAAAACGGTGCGCGCCGGCCACGTCGTCGTCATCCGCTACGAAGGGCCCGCCGGCGGCCCCGGCATGCAGGAAATGCTCTACCCGACGTCGTTTTTGAAGGGCCGCGGCCTTGGCAAACAGTGCGCGCTCATCACCGACGGCCGCTTCTCCGGCGGCACCTCGGGCATCTCGGTCGGCCACATCTCGCCCGAGGCCGCCGACGGCGGACTCATCGCGCTCATCCGCGACGGCGACCGCATCACGATCGACGTCACTGAGGGGCTGCTGCGCCTGGAGGTCGACGACGCCGAAATCGCGCGGCGCCGCGAGGCCGAAGAATCCCGCGAGCACCCCTATACGCCCGCGACGCGGGAGCGCCACGTCTCGCCCGCCCTGCAGCTGTATGCCGCCTGCGCAACGAGCGCCTCCAAGGGCGCGGCCCGCGACGTTTCTCGCGTCACGGGCCGCCGCTAACCTAGGAGCTCGCCAGGCGCGCGCCTTCGACGAGCGATTCGAGCTTCGCCCACGCGATATCGCGGTGGATGCGACCGCCCAGGCCGCAGTCCGTAGAGGCGATCACGCGCTCGGGCCCGACGATGCTCGCGAACTTTTCAATCCGTTCGGCGACGAGTTCGGGGTGCTCGACGACGTTCGTGGAGTGCGAGACAACGCCCGGAACAAGGATCTTGTTCTCCGGCAGATCGATGTCGCGCCAGACCTTCCACTCGTGGGCGTGGCGAACGTTGGCGGCCTCAAAGGAGATCTGGTCGGCGTTGATCTCGAGCACCTTGTCGACGATGTGCTTGAGCTCGATATCCGTCGTGTGCGGGCCGTGCCAGGAGCCCCAGCACAGGTGGATGCGGACCCTGGCCGGGTCGATGCCCTCAAGCGCGTGGTTGAGAGTATCGATCCGCAGCTGCAGGAACGAGCGGTAGTCCTCGATGCTCGGCTCGGGATTGATCTGGTCCCATGCCTCAGCAAGCGAGGGATCATCGAGCTGCAGGATGAGCCGCGCGTCGACGATCGCCCGGTACTCCTCGCGCAGCGCGTCGGCGCAGGCATACATGTACTCTGCTTCGCTGTCGTAGTACTCGTTTTTCACGCGCGCGGCAGATCCGGGGGCGACGGCCGCGAGGAAGCCGTCGGCGATGTCGTAGCGGTCCATCGCGTGCTTGAGCAGGGCGATGTCGAAGGCCGCTTCCTCGCCGCCCACGTAGGTGACGGGTCCGGTCACGACGGGGTTCTTGTCCGGCAGTTTGCCGACGGTAATGCCGGCCGTCGGATCCGCATAGGCGTCCTTGAACTTCGTCCAATCGCGCCGGTCCGGAAACGAGGTCAGCTGCGGGTTGCCGGGCGTGGAGCGCACGGGCTTTTCCGATTCCCAGCGAGCCTCATCGCGCAGTTCGATGCCGCCAAGGCGCGTGAAGGAGTAAGCCCACCACGAGCCGTAGTCGACCTTGCCCGTCGTCACGTGGCCATATTCGCCCTCGTTAACGATGTCCAGGCCGATGTCCTGCTGCTTCTTCACGACCTCGTCGACGGCCTCTTGCAGCACCATCTCGAACTCATCGCGGGCTAGCTGCGTCTTCGCCTCGTTGGCGGCGAGCAGTTGATCGGTGCGCGGAAGCGAGCCGCCGTGCGTGGTTCGAATTCGAGACATGACACCCTCCTTGGGCAGTGGACACTGCGACGAGTGATCTCGCCGACGCCTAGGACGCTAGTACCGAAAGGGATGAGCGCCTTAAGCGCGTCCAGACTGTGAACTAGAGCGCCGCGCAGATTGCGTCGCCGACACCGCTCGTCGTCACCTCGTAGGGGGTGCCGGCGGCCGCGAGCTCAGCGCGCTGCGCCATGTGGGTGCTCACCGCTTGCTGCACGTCGCGTGTTGCCTCGGGAAGGTCCAGGTGGTTCAGCATCAGGACGAGCGAGCCGATCGCGGCGATCGGATCGGCAGTATTCGTGCCCGCGATATCGGGCGCCGAGCCGTGCACGGGTTCGAACATCGAGGGGAAGGCACCCTCGGGGTTGAGGTTGGCGCTGGCCGCGAGACCGACTCCCCCGCTGATCGCCCCCGCCTCGTCGGTGAGGATATCGCCAAAGAGATTATCGGTGACGATGACATCGAAGCGCGCCGGGTCGGTAATGAGGAAGATCGTCGCGGCATCGATGTGCAGGTAGTCGGTGCTGACGCTCGGGAACTCCTCGCCGATCTCCGCGACGGTGCGCCGCCACAGGTCCCCGGCGTTGACGAGCACGTTGTGCTTGTGCACGAGGGTGAGGTGTTTGCGTTCGCGCGCCGCTGCAACCTCGAATGCGTAACGCACGAGCCGGCGTACCCCGTAGGCGGTGTTAACCGAGACCTCGGTCGCGATCTCGTGGGCGGTGCCGCGCCGCACGCTGCCGCCGTTGCCGCAGTACAGGCCCTCGGTGCCTTCGCGCACGACGATGAAGTCGATTTCTCCCGGGTTTGCGAGCGGCGAGGGCACCCCCGGGTAGCGGATGGAGGGCCGCAGGTTGACGTAGTGGTCGAACGCGAAACGCAGTCGCAGCAGCAGGTCTCGCTCCAAGATTCCCGACGGCACGCTCGGATCGCCGATCGCCCCGAGCAGGATGGCGTCGTGACCGGCAAGGGCGGCAAGGTCGTCATCGGTGAGCGTCTGGCCGGTCGCGTGCCAGCGGCGCGCCCCAATATCGTAGGGCGTTTCTTTCAGCTCGATCCCGCGCTCGCTCAAGACCGTGCGCGCCACGCGAAGCGCCTGCTCGGTGACCTCCGGACCGATACCGTCGCCGCCAATAACTGCTACATCGATTGCGTTCATAGGCACACGCTAACCCGCCGCCTACTCCCGCTGCGCGAAGCGTTCTCCTAGTGAAAACGCGCGCCCCGCGCGGCTCCGGCCTTAGTCCAGCGGGCGGTCATCCAGGCTCGGCGCCGCGCCCGGGTTCTCGTCGAGGAACTCGGCCGCCCGGCCCGCGGCAAACGCCTCAAACACGGGGCGTGCCTTCGCCATATCGAGGTTGACGATCGACTGCTTGCCATCGGGACTCCAGCCCGTGCCGGCATACGGCGCGGTGATGAAGCGAACCGATCCCGGCCGCAGGGACGTCGACTCGAGCGCGAGCGACTGCAACGTCGACATCGTCAGCGTCTCGTCCATGAGCGTCGTCTTGGTAATGATGTCGAGCAGGCCGTACATCTTCGTCGGCGAGGTCAAAATGTCCTGGTTGAACACCGACTGGGCGATCGCCCGCATCCACGCCTGCTGGCGCCGCACCCGGTCGAAGTCGCCCTGCGGCAGTGTCTTGCGCGTCTGAGCGAAGATGAGCGCCTGTTCGCCATTCATGTGCTGGGCGCCGTCGCGCGTGTTGATCGTGACGCCACCGAGTTCGTCGGTCAGCTGGGTGAAGGATTCGAAGTCGACGAGCATGACGTGATCGAGGTGGATGTTCGTGAGGTTTTCCACCGTCTGGATCGCGAGCGGGATCCCGCCGTAGGACAGCCCCGCGTTGATCTTGGCCATCCCGTGCCCCGGCACCTCCACCCACGAGTCGCGCGGGATCGACATGACGGTCACGGCGGTGCGATCGCCGGAGAGTTGGGCGACCATGAGCGCATCGGAGCGCTGCTGGCCATACTCGATTTTCGACAGGTCGCCCTTGGACAGGCGCGAATCGGAGCCCAGGATGAGGAAGTTGATGGGCTGATGCTCCTCATCGACGGCGACGGGCGTGGGCCGCTTGGTCACGCCGCCGAAGGCGTCAAAGCGTTCGATCTGGTGATCGAAGCGATTGCGCAGGAGATAGAACGCCCCGACGGAGCCGCCGACGACGACCAGGGCGATCACGAGCAGAGCAGCCAGGACCTTGCGGCCCCGGGAGCGCTGCCGGGTAGCGGCCTGCCGGCCCGCGGCGCGCAGGGCGGAGCGATCCGACTTACCTCGCAGCTGCCGGCGCGAAGGCGGCTCGGGTGCGCCTGTTTCGTCCATGACCTCTCCTAACCCGAATGACCGCCCCTATCCTAAACGAGGTCGCCGGGCGGCCCCACACTCTGAGCCGCCCGGCGATAACCTCGCGCGTTAGCGCGCGGCGGAGCCGTCCTCGTAGTCGGCGTCCATCGTCTTCCAGGCGAACAGCTTGCGCAGCTCCTGGCCGGTCTTTTCCACCGGGTGGTTCTGGCCTTCAGCGCGCAGGACCTCAAACTCGGGCGCCCCGGCGTCCTGGTCCTCGATGAAGCGCGTGGCGAAGGTGCCGTCCTGGATGTCGGCGAGCACGGCCTTCATGTTCTCCTTGACCTCGGGCGTGATAATGCGCGGGCCGGAGACGTAGTCGCCGTATTCGGCCGTGTCCGAGCACGACCAGCGCTGCTTGGTGATGCCGCCCTCGTTGATGAGGTCGACGATGAGCTTGAGCTCGTGGAGCACCTCGAAGTAGGCGATCTCCGGCTGGTAGCCCGCCTCGGTGAGCGTTTCGAAGCCGTACTGGATGAGCTTGGAGACGCCACCGCACAGCACCGACTGCTCGCCGAAGAGGTCGGTTTCGGTCTCCTCGGTAAACGTCGTCTTGATCCCGCCGGCGCGCAGCGCGCCCATCGCCTTGGCGTAGCTGAGCGCGAGGTCCCAGGCGGTGCCGGAGGCATCCTGCTCGACGGCGATAATCGCGGGCACGCCGCGGCCGTCTTCGAACTGGCGCCGCACGGTGTGGCCCGGGCCCTTGGGCGCGACCATGCACACGTCGTGGCCCTCGCCCGGGGTGATGTAGCCGTAGCGGATGTTGAAGCCGTGCGCGAAGAACAGTGCTGCATCCGGCTTCAGGTTCGGCTCGATGTGTTCGGCGTAGACGCCGCGCTGGGCCTGGTCGGGCGTCAGGATCATGACGACGTCCGCATCGGCAACAGCCTCGCCAATCTCCTTGACGACGAGCCCCTGCTCCTCGGCCTTAGCCTTGGAGGCGGAGCCATCGCGCAACCCGACAACGACCTCCACTCCGCTGTCGCGCAGGTTCAACGCGTGGGCGTGGCCCTGCGAGCCGTAGCCAATAATCGCGACTTTTTTGGACTGGATGACGCCGAGGTCGGCGTCGTCGTCGTAAAACATTTCTGCCATGGGGGCATTCCTTTCGGGTGGGCGGTGCGGCTAGGCGCCGCGGCGGTTACGTTCGTAGGTTCGGTCGGCCAGGGATTTGGCGCCGCGCGCGATCCCCACGGAGCCCGATTGCACGATCTCCTTAATACCGTAGGGCTCCAGCGCCGTGAGCAGCGCCTCAAGTTTCGGATACGCGCCCGTCGCCTCGACGATGACGGCCTCCGGGGAGACGTCCACGACGTGGGCGCGGAAGAGCTCGACGACCTGCAGCACCGCGGTGCGGGAGCGGTCATCGGCCTTGACCTTGACGAGCAGGAGTTCGCGCTGGACGGATTCAACCTCGTCGAGTTCGACGATCTTGATGACGTTGATGAGCTTGTTCAGCTGCTTGGTCACCTGCTCCAGCGGCAATCGCTGCGCGTCGACGACGACGGTGATGCGCGAAATCGCGTCATTTTCCGTCGGGCCGACGGCCAGCGAGTGGATGTTGAAGGCGCGCCGCGCGAACAGGGCGGCGACCCGGGTGAGGACACCCGGCTTGTTCTCGACGAGGACGCTGAGCGTGTGGCGGTGATGGGTCGGCTTAGCCATGGTTACTCTTCCTCCCACTGCGGGGTGAGCCCGCGAGCGTACTGGATCTCGTCGTTGGACACGCCCGCCGGTACCATCGGCCAGACCATCGCATCGCGCGAGACGACGAAGTCGATCAGCACCGGGCGGTCGTTGATCGCCTGCGCCTTGCGGATCGTCTCTTCGATGTCCTCGGGCCGGGTGCAGCGCAGCCCGACGCAGCCGTAGGCCTCGGCGAGCTTGACGAAGTCCGGGATCGTGCGGCTCTCGTGCCCGGTTTCCAGGTCCGTGTGGGAGTAGCGTCCGTCGTAAAACAGCGTCTGCCACTGGCGCACCATGCCGAGCGAGGAGTTGTTGATGAGCGCAATCTTGATCGGGATGTCGTTTAGCGTGCACGTGGCCAGCTCCTGATTCGTCATCTGGAAGCAGCCATCGCCATCGATCGCCCACACTTCGCGCTCGGGCATCGCAACTTTCGCGCCCATCGCAGCCGGGACCGCGTACCCCATCGTGCCAAGGCCCCCGGAATTCAGCCACGTGTTCGGGCGCTCATAGGAGATGAACTGCGCCGCCCACATCTGGTGCTGGCCGACGCCGGAGCAGTAGATCGCATCGGGACCGGCGAGCGCGCCGAGCTTTTCGATGACCTCCTGCGGCGCCATGAGCCCATCCTCGGTGGGAGTAAACCCGAGCGGATAATTCTCGCGCAGTGCGTTCAGTTGCCGCCACCACGTGGCAAGGTCGGCCTTGCCCTCCTTTTCCTGCAGGTGGCGCACCGTCGGCAGCAGGTCTTCCACGACCTCGCGAATATCGCCGACGATTGGCACATCGGCCGTGCGGTTTTTCGAGATCTCGGCGGGGTCGATGTCGGCGTGGATGACGCGCGCCCCGGGCGCGAACGTCTCCAGGTCGCCCGTGACGCGATCATCGAAGCGTGCCCCGAGCGCGACGATGAGGTCGGCGCGCTGCAGCGCGGCCACGGCCGCCACCGAGCCGTGCATGCCCGGCATGCCGAGGTGGTTCGGATGCGAGTCCGGCACGCCGCCGCGGCCCATGAGGGTCGTCACGACGGCCGCGCCCGTGACATCAGCGAGTTCGGTTACGACGGCCGAGGCGCCCGAGCGGATCGTCCCGCCGCCCACGAGCAGCACCGGGCGGCGCGCATCCTGCAGCTCCCGCGCCGCCGCCTTGATCTGGCGATGATGCGGTTTCACGCGCGGCTTGTAGCCGGGCAGGCTGCGCTGCGGCGGCCACGAGAAGTCCATCTCGCCCACCTGGGCGGTTTTCGTGATGTCGACGAGCACCGGGCCCGGACGACCGGTTCGCGCAATGTAGAACGCTTCGGCGATACGGGCGGGAATATCTGCGGCGTCGGTAATGAGGAAGGAGTGCTTCGTCAGCGGCATCGTCGCGCCGACGATATCGGCCTCCTGGAAAGCGTCGGTGCCGATGAAGTTCGCCGCGACCTGGCCCGTAATCGCCACCATCGGCGTCGAGTCCATGTTTGCATTGGCGAGCGCCGTAATGAGGTTCGTGGCACCCGGTCCCGACGTCGCAATACATACCCCGACCTCGCCGCTAGCCGCCGCAAAGCCCTCCGCGGCGTGCCCGGCCCCCTGCTCGTGACGCACGAGGATGTGGCGCAGTTTCGTGGAGGCAAACAGCGGGTCATAGGTCGGAAGGATCGCCCCACCCGGCAGGCCGAAGACGGTTTCAACACCGAGTTCCTCAAGCGAACGAATGACGGCCTGGGCACCCGTCATGCGCTGTGGTGGCTCGCCACTGCGGCCCGTGGGTGGTCTGCCAGCTTCGGCAGTGCTTCGGGTCATGGTTTCTACTCCGGGAGACTCGTGCTGCTACTAAAAAACCCTTCACCTATGTGGGTGAAGGGCGCGCGATTGTGGGTACGTCAGTTCGACCCCGCGCGCCGCATAATGACGACGAGGGATAGAATGACGATCTCATTGCGCATGGCGCCATGCTATCCAGTGACCTGGCGCACGGGACACCTGTCCCACATCATGGGACTTCGACGTGGGAGACTAAGAGACGTCCATTCGAGATTCCTCGGTGTATTCCGTCGCCGAACCACCCCAGAAGGGATGCCAATGCACGCGATATTCAGCTTGCTGGCAGAAAACCAAGTCCTCCTGCTATTTATCCTCGTCGGCGCCGGGATGGCGCTGGGCCACCTCAAGATTCGCGGCATCGGCCTCGGCGCAGCCGCTGTCCTGTTCATGGCGATTGCGGTGTCCGCCTGGGGCCTGACCTACGGCGCTGAGCTCAAGGTCGCGCACGATATTGGGATCTTGGGTCTTGCCCTGTTCGCCTTTGCCATTGGCGTGAACTCGGGACCAAACTTCTTCCACATGATGCGCACCGCCGGCGGGCCGATCCTTGGCATGCTCGCGGTATTGATCGCCGCCGGTGGAGCTGCCTATGCGGTCGGTAGCGCCCTGGGAATGGAAGTCCCTCTCATTGCCGGTACCTTTGCCGGCGCCATCACGAACACCCCGGCCCTAGCATCCGCGGGCGCGGCCTCCGGGCAACCCGATCTCGCAACCGTCGGCTATTCGATCTCCTACCTCTTCGGTGTTATCGGCATGCTCGTCTTTGCGCAGCTCGCGCTGAACTACGGCAAGCGTGACAAGGACACCCCTTCACCGATCGCAAACCGCACCATTCGCGTGGAGCGCGATGACCGGCCGGCGATCGCCGATCTGCAACGGGTCCTCGGCACCAGCCTGCAGTTCTCCCGCCTGCGGCGCGGCGAGGTTGGACCGATCACCACGCCGATGCCGACCGACGTCCTGTACCGCGATGACCTCATCACCGTCGTCGGACCGCAAGAAGATCTCGACAAGGCCATCGCAGAACTTGGGCACGGCTCCTCGCATTCGCTGCTCGCCGATCGGCGTTACCTGGACTTCCGGCGCATCACCGTCTCGGATCCGAAGCTTGCGGGCCACCAGATCCACGAACTGAACCTCGAGGAGAAGTTCAGCGCGACGGTCTCGCGTGTGCGCCGCGGGGATGTCGATATGGTGGGCACCCCGGACCTCGTGCTGCAGCTCGGCGACCGCGTCCGTGTCGTTGCCCCCACCTCCAAGATGAAGGGCATCTCCAAATACTTTGGCGACTCGGCCCGCGGCCTTTCCGATATCAACCCGATCGCTCTCGGCCTAGGCATGGCGCTCGGTATCCTCATCGGTGAAACGCCCATTATGCTCCCTGGCGGCTCGACCTTCTCGATCGGCGCTGCCGCAGGAACCCTCATTGTTGGCTTGGTGATGGGCAAGATTGGACGTATCGGTAAGGTCGTCACCGCAATCCCCTACACCGCCTGCCAGGTGCTTTCCGAGTTCGGTCTGCTGGTCTTCCTCGCGTACGCGGGCACCGCTGCCGGCGGCCAGATCGCCAATGCCTTCACGGGCGGATCCTGGTGGAAGATCTTCGTCCTAGGCGTCGTCGTCACGACGATTGTGGGCGCGGGTATCTACATCGTGATGCGCTGGGTCTTTAAGCTCGGTGGCACCCGCACTGCGGGCGTCCTCGGCGGCACCCAGACACAGCCCGCGGTCTTGGCCTACGCCAATACCCGTACAAACACCGACCCGCGAGTGGCTCTTGGCTACGCCATGGTTTACCCGATGGCAATGATCGCGAAGATTCTCATCGCCCAGATCCTGGGTGGCCTCTAAAACAACGCCACCTTCGCAGGCGAAGGAAAGATCTCGTCGAGCCCGGCCAATACAGCCGGGCTCGGCTCGTATTCGTTTGCAGCGGCATTCTCTTCTACTTGGCTAGGCTTCGTCGCTCCCGCGATCACGGAGGCGACCTGGGGCCGGGAGGAGAGCCACGCCAGCGCGAGCGTGCCCTTAGACACCTCGTGTTCCTTGGCTAGTTCGCCGTACGCCCGGAGTTGGTCAAGGTCAGCCTTGGCCAACTTATCGCCCCGAGATAGGCGTGAGCCCTCTGGGGCCTTACCACTGGAGTACTTGCCCGTGAGGAGTCCCGAGGCTAGCGGGAAGTACGGGAAGATACCGAGATCGTAGTGCTGAGCAGCCGGGACGACCTCGAACTCGGCTCGGCGATCGATGAGGTTGTAGTGCGATTGCGATGAGATGAATCGGGTTGTGCCCAGTTCACGAGCTACGTGTTCCGCTTCAGCGATCTGCCAACCAGCACGGTTGGAGTGTCCGACGTATCGGACCTTTCCTGCCGTCACAAGATCATCGAGTGCACGCAGCGTTTCCTCGATAGGGGTCAGCGCATCCGGCGTATGGAACTGATAGAGATCGATGTAGTCGGTCCGCAGTCGTCGTAGCGAGCCCTCAACAGCGGCGATGATGTAGCTGCGGCTCCCTCGCGCCCCATAATCGGGTCCATCCAGGTGGCCGACGTCCATCCCGAACTTCGTCCCGATGACTGCTTGATCGCGCTTGCCTTTGAGAGCTGTGCCAAGCATCTGTTCGGAGAGCCCCGGTTCCTTGCCGTAGACGTTGGCGACGTCGAAGAACGTGACGCCCGAATCGAGCGCCGCGTCAACGACCGCGTTGACACCGGACTGCTCTTCCGTTGCGGTACCGGGACGGCCGAGATTGTTGCAACCGAGCCCGATGGCAGAGACGACGAGACCAGATTTTCCTACGTGACGGTAGCGCATGACTTTCATCGTAGCCGCACACAAGAAAACCCTCGCTTGGGGGCGAGGGTTGTGGGGTGTATATGCCGGTGGCCCCACCTTGTTGGTGGGGCCACCGGGTTTGGGTGGTGTCGGCGGTGTCCTACTCTCCCACACTCTCTCGGGTGCAGTACCATCGGCGCTGGAGGGCTTAGCTTCCGGGTTCGGA
>NZ_JALIQR010000019.1:0-33068 GCF_023634005.1 Bowdeniella massiliensis | reverse complement strand
CCTCGCGCATCTCCCAAGAAAACCTGCATACCGCCATCAAGACGTTGGAGAAGATGCGGCCCCACTACAGCCAGACCGAGTTCCCGCACGTCGAAGCAGCCCTCATTAGAGAGGCGGAGACTCCGGTGCCGGGTGAGTTCCGTAAGAAATGCCGCACCACCCTAGAGATGCTCGACGAAGCACTACGCAAAGCCAATAACGCCGCGACCGCGAAACGTAGGAAGCAGTCCTTTGATGAGCGTGGGCTCGCGATCACGCTCATTCAGGATGGGGAGTTCGGGGCGAACCTGTTCGCTCACATCCCCGCAGAGTATTTGCGCATCTTGATGCCAGCGTTGGAGAAGAAGGCCGAAGCCATCGCCAGAGCCCAACGCCACAGCAAAACCCGCAAAGCCGCCGACCGTAAAACCCGCTTGCTGGATGCACTGTTTACCACCATGACCGGGCACTACCCACCCCAACCAGACGACCTCACCCACCTCACCGGAAACGACACCGGGCGGGAGGCCACCAACCCGGAACAATCCCCCTTCAACGACGAAGACCCATCTGATGGTCAGGACCCGTTCGATGGGCAGGACCCGTTCGATGGCCCCGGCCCCTACGGCGACAAAGGCCCCTCCGGTGAGGACGGCCCGTCTGGTCATGGTGGTGGCGGGAGCCCGCGCCCGTGCAGCCCGGGTGGCAATGGAAATCATGGAGCCCATATGGAGGGCCCGGAAGCGGACTCCTTTGAAGATGATGCCGAGTCGCTCATTGACCGCATCATGGCAGACGATGACTTCACCAATGGCGACACCCCACGTCCCAGCGCCAGCGCCACGGAGCCGACAACCAGCACAACCGAACCAGAAACCATGGTGTTGACTCCGGCGCCACCCGCCCCGCCCATAGTGTCAGCAGACGATGCCCTACTGGCGTTCCCGGAGCGTACCCGCCACATTTGGGACACGCGCGAAGCAGACCGAGGACGAGAAACCCGCCTCGCCTCCAAAAAACTTCGAAAACTCCTAGCCCTCCGGGACGGGGGATGTGTCTTCCCCATGTGCACCGACCCACCCGAAGGATGCGTGGCCCACCACATTATTTCCTGGGAAAGTGGTGGCCCCACCAACCTCACCAACCTTGCCTTGGTGTGCTCACGGCATCATCCCAGAGTCGAGAAACCACCCGGCGACCCCAACAGCTGGACCATCATCATCGACGAAACCGGGATCCCAGCAGCTCGGCCACCCCGCCGGATCGATCCCGACCAACAGCCCATCTACCATCCCCGGCTCACGCCACCGATATGCGATGTCCCGCGCCCCAAAGGCAACACCGAAAGGAACGCACCACCCGGCCCAGACGATCACCAACTGTCTACCACCGCGGCGGCCGACTCGGTCATGGCACCCGCGGGAACGCAGCCGCGCGGCTTCACCCTAGCCAACGACTGGCGCTTCGACGAAGCCCTCAACGGACCACCACCATTTTAACGCACACCCGCACGCCAACGCAGCAACGAGGAAGCCCCCTCCCACCAAGAATCCGGTGGTAGGGGGCTTGCTCGTCTGTTGAAGTCAGTCGTTTCGACGTTGCGATATGACGACGAGAACGGCAAGAACGATGAGGCCCACGACACCAATGCCCAACACGCTAGGGGGCACCCGCTCGACTCCGAGCGGAAGAAGGCACGCGATGGCCCACAAACCCTGTGCCGTCAGCTGTGCGGGAAGCGAGCGCTTGACCACGTAGCCGATCGCAGCCAGTTCGACCCGCGCGGTGTAAACCGTTCGCTCGGTAAAACGGGCCGAGATCAGCACGGCATGCATGAGCACGATAACTGCGGCGATGGCAGCCCACCAAGACAGCGATGTCTGCAGCACCCCGTCGACGTAACGCGCTGGCATGAACTGCGCGACGGCACCGAAGGCCATGCCAAGAAGCGGTGCCCATGCCGCAGTTGAGGCGAGCGCGAGAATTGAGGTGAGAAGAAGCAGCCAGGTTGGCGCACCCCACAGCAGACCAATGACGATCGCAGCGACGAAGCGGAACGCGAACAAGGACCACGCGGGAATCGCGGGCCCGATAGCAAGCCGAAGATCGCGTGATTTCTTCATCGACGTTCTCCTCGGTTTCGGGCCTGCAGGAAGGCAGCAAGGTCGGGTTCATCGATTTGGCGCCACGAGAGGACGTCGATCCCTGTCTCCCGCAGTGCCCGGATGCGCAGCTGCCGTTCGGCGAGTTCCAACTCCAGCGCGGTAGAGACCGCCTTGTCATGAGATACCAGGCCTTCTGGCAGGACATCGATGATCCGGATGTCGTGGCCAGTGTGAGCCCAATGCAACGCGAAATCGACGGGAACGTCATCTAACAGCGTCGAAATGAGCCAGATCGATGCCGTCGGAGCGATGCGGGGTGCGCGTACCTGACGCGTTGCTCGGTGCGGAGGCCGCGCCGTTGTCACGTAGCGAGAAATGCGCTCTGCTGTTCGACGGCCCGTTCCTGGCGGCAGACCATGCCCGGGGTTCGACAGGTCGACAAGCCCGACGCGGTCGCCCTCGGCCAGATGAGCTTGCGCGAGCGAAACGGCGGCGTTGCGGGCCACATCCAGACTCGTGATGGCCGTGGGGGAGCGCTTGGAGCCACCCGCCCAGGCATCAACGTTCCGGCCCACGTCATCGCGCGGATCCAAGGCAATCATGACGATCGACTCGGAACCGGCGTGGTTCCGGGCGATGAAAATTTGGTCGATGTCTGCGCCCGTTGCGTGCCGCGCGGTCGAGCGCCACGAAATGCGTGAGAGTCGGTCGCCTCTTCCCAGGGGCGCGACGTCGAAGAACCGAGTACCACTGCCAGCGCGGCGATCCTCCCGCGGGCCCCACGCGCCAACGAGGCGGCGCGGGCGCGGCAGCACCGGTAGTGCGGAGGTCTGCGGCGGCGCATAAATCCGCATCGGTAACAGCTGGATCGGACCGAGTGCTCCGCGCGGCGTTTGTGCCCGCACTTCGGTACGCATCAAATCGAGCGGCCCGCTGCGCCCGCACGAATCCAGGGCGTCAAGTTTGCGTCCCCACGTCTCGCCCTCATAGGCATGTGCGGCGACGACGACAGCATCGGGAATGCCGGAAACTCCGGAGGCCCGAATCGACAGCGCATCTGGCACCGGACCCGTGCCGGCGCATTCGACGGAGCCCGTCAATACCCCATCGTTGTCCAGGTGCGGGCGGACGCGGTTCACCACGATCGACGATGCCGACCTCCGCAGGCCATCGAAGGCGCACAATCCGGCAAGCACCGCAAGCTCCGGGCGTGCGGTAATCAGCGAGATCGTCGCCAGCACGGCAGCCGTGAAGAGCCCACCAATGTGGAGCAGGGTGGGTTTGAGGGTGCGTGTGCGATCTTCGCCGAGCATTACGCGACGGAGGGCACGGGGACCGTATCGATGACGCTGTCGATGACGGAGGCGCCCGTGACGCCAGCCGCCCAGGCGCGAGCAGTCAGCGTGAGGCGGTGCGCCAGCGCAGGAACTGCCACGGCGCGCACGTCATCGGGCGTGATGTAGTCCCGGCCGAGCAGTGCGGCACGCGCGCGGCACAGCAGGAGCAGCGCCTGCGCCCCGCGGGGGGAGACCCCGACTTCAACTTCCGGGTGCTCGCGCGTAGCGGCGGCAAGCTTGACGCAGTATTCGGCGACGTCGGGCTTGACGTCAATCGCTTCAACCCCGGCCTGCATTGCCAGTACCTGTTCGGCATTGACGACGGGGTTGACGTGGGTTGCTTCTGTGCGTCGAGCGACGCGGTTGAGCAAGATAGTGGTTTCCTGCTCGGTCGGGAGGTAGCCGACGGACAGCCGGATCATGAAGCGGTCGAGCTGTGCTTCCGGCAGCGGGAATGTGCCCTCGAGTTCGACGGGGTTCGACGTCGCAATGACGTGGAACGGGCGCGGTAGGCGGAACGTCTTGCCTTCGGTGCTGACCTGGCCTTCCGCCATGGCCTCTAGCAGCGCGGACTGGGTGCGCGGGGAGGTGCGGTTGATTTCGTCGGCGAGCAGCAGCCCGGTAAAAACCGGTCCAGCACGGAAGTTGAACTCCCGCGTCGACGGGTCCCACACGAAGGAGCCGGTGACGTCAGCGGGTAGCAGGTCCGGGGTGCATTGCAGGCGCGCGAAATCAAGGCCGAGCGCCCCGGCGAGCGTCCGCGCCGCAACGGTCTTGCCGAGTCCCGGCAGATCCTCGAACAGCACGTGCCCGCCGGCAAGCACCGCGGACAGTGCCGTGGTGAGGGCCTCGTCCATCCCGACGACAATCGTCGCGACTTCGTCGAGCACAGCGCGGCCGCGGCTAGAGATCTCCTCGATAGAGGCGGGCATGAGATCGGTCATGATCTGTCCTTTTCATTGAGTGCGGAAAGCAGGCGCTGGGCCTGCACCGGAGTGAGGTGAGCCGTTCCGCTCATGAACTGGTCGAAGTCGGCGCCAAACATTTGGCGAGCTTGCGATTCGCTGAGGTGATGACGCGCGACGTAGTCCTCGACGACGGTCCTGATTCGCTCGGCAGTGCGGCCAGTAACGCGGGCCTCTCGAAATGCGCCGGCCGTCGTGGCGACCGATGGCCGCAATCCGGAGGCGGGTTGGACCTCAAACTCGCCGCGCTTTTCGGTGTCGACATTCTTGAAATACTGCGCGGCCGCGGTCACCGCGGCGGCTCCCGCACCAAAGGTCAGGCAGTTGAACAGCGGCCAGGAAACGGCAAAGGTCAGCCCGAACAATACGAGACCCACGACGAAGGGGAGCACAGCGTACTTTTTCACCGGCGACCCCTCGCGTGCGCGGCGCCTGCTTCGTCCAAAGAGTCCTCGATGCGAGAAAGTGCCTGGCTAGCCTGTGCGATGTCCGCCTCGGTCGTGACGTGACCGGGCCGGAAGCGCGCCCGGTAATACAGGTCGAGGAGAGCTTCGACGGCGCCGCTATCAGCTCCCGAGGCAATGAGGCGCTGCTGAGCCCACTCCGACGGCGTAACGGTTGCGAGCCGGTTGCCGTAGCGGCGGCTCGCCGCGTCCTCGAGCTCAATCCACGTCGCAATCACGCGGTCCTCGTGGGACAACCTGAGATCCGCGAGGGCAGTCCGAGCGAGCGCCACGTCCTCGGCCTCCATCGGATCCTCGGCGGTAATCAAATCCGTTAGGAGCGCGGCCTCATCTAGGTCTGCGTCTTCGAGTTTGCGCTTGCGGTAGCGGCGGGAGATCCAGAGGAAAACCCCGAAGATGACACCAGAAGCGATGGCGATAAAGAAGAGGTATCCCATCGTCGTCATGATCCATGAAAAATCAGGCGGGGTCGGTGGGAAGACTTCATCGGTGGAGCCGCGTGGCGGTGCACCGGGCATCCCGGATCTGCGTTTTTCTGGTGGCGGAGCGACCTCGATCCGGGTACGAACAGCGGGTGGGAGAGAGCCGATGAACACTAAGACGATCGCCGCCAGGGCAGCGAATGCCGCTAGTGCTCGGGTCTTCACGCCGTCTACTCCGTCGTTCGTTCAGTGTTCTCGCTCACGAGTGTAGAGCAGCGCGTGTCCAATCACAGAATCTGAAAGTCAGTCCCCGGGCTGATTTTTGCCAGGGTCCGCAGTGGTATTGGCCGGCAGGAAATTCGGGCGCAAACGTATCGCCAGCGACCCGCACGTCGATCTCGGTGACCGAAGCGCGATCAATGACGGGCATGGCAGCGCGGTAGATTTCGCCGCCGCCCATGACCCACAGATCTTCGTCTTGCCAGCGCGGATCGGACAGGAAGCCTTCGAGATCCGTGACGAGACGTGCGCCCGGCGCGGAGAACTCAGGATTCTTCGTCGCAACGAAGTTTTCTCGTCCCGGCAGGGGACGGAAGCGCTCTGGCAAGGACTGCCACGTGGCTCGTCCCATGAGGACCGCACTGGACATCGTGACCGATTTGAAGTGCGCGAGATCCTCCGGCAGGTACCAGGGCATGTCCCCGTCGGCACCGATGACTCCATGAGCGTGCGCCCAAATAGCGCCGATCATACGGAGATGGGCGCCGAGATCGCCGGATGGTGTTCGTATCCCTCAACCTGAATGTCATCGAAGTCGTAATCGAAGATCGAGGGCACCTTGCGGAGCTTTAGCTGCGGCATATCGAAGGCATCTCGCGAGAGCTGCTCCTTCACCTGGTCGAGGTGATTGAGGTAGATGTGGCAGTCACCGCCAGTCCACACAAAATCGCCGACATCGAGGCCTACCTGCTGCGCGATCATGTGAGTGAGCAGCGAGTACGAGGCGATATTGAACGGGACGCCAAGGAACATGTCTGCGCTGCGCTGGTAGAGCTGGCAGGAGAGCTTGCCGTCCGAAACATAGAACTGGAAGAAAGCATGGCAGGGCATGAGCGCCATCTTGTCCAGTTCGCCGACGTTCCATGCGGAGACGATGATGCGCCGCGAAGAGGGGTCCTCGCGGAGCTGGGTAAAGACTCGTTCGATCTGGTCGATGTGCCGGCCATCGGCCGTCGGCCAGCTGCGCCACTGCACCCCGTAGACGGGACCGAGCTCGCCCTCGTCATCGGCCCACTCATTCCAGATTCGGATGCCGTTGTCCTGCAAGTACTGGATGTTGGATTCGCCCTTGAGGAACCACAGCAGCTCGCCCACGACGGATTTGAGGTGGACTCGCTTGGTCGTCACGAGGGGGAAGCCGTCGGCGAGGTTGAAACGCATTTGGGCGCCGAAGACGGACACAGTGCCCGTCCCGGTGCGATCCTCACGGCGGGTTCCGGTCTCAAGAACGTGGCGCAGGAGCTCTTCGTAGGCTGTGTTGACGGTCACAAGACCACCTTAGACTAAAGAATCCTCGAGCTGTTTGCGGTTCTGATCTGCGATCTCGAAACTCAACGGGGTCGGCCCAAAGGCCGTCTTGATGCCGTCGAGCACCGACTGGCCCATGGCCTTTCCGCCAACCCAGCCCACAGCGGCGCCGACGCCAAAGGGAGCAAGTCGGCCTAGCATGACCGTGCCGCCTTTCGCGGCCCGCTTCCGCAGCGCAGCATTGACCGACTTCACCGTCGAGGCAGGCATCTTGGTCAGCGCCTGGCGCGCCCAGTGCACGGTCGACAAGCCAAGCGAGGCTTGGACGGCGTTTGCGCCTTCTTCGCCCAGCAACGCAGTCAGCAGCAGGGTGCGGCGACGATCAATATCATCGGTCGGCACCCCGTAGACCTCCGCCACGGCCATGACGTGGAACGCGGTCGCGGCGACGAAGGCCGCCATCTGCGCGCCGGTGAGTCCAACGGCGGCGGCGGTACCGACCGCGGGGACGGCCGCTGCGACACCCACACCGGCACCGGAGGTCTTGGCCAGACGCATGTACTTCTTATCCAGCATGGCGATGATCTGTTCCGGGGTGGCACGGGGGTGCTTACGGCGCAGCTTGGCAACGGTCTGCTTCACGCGCGCGGAGGGAATCGTGACGGCCTTGTCGAATGCCGCATCGAAGCCCTTCATGGAAAACAGTGAAGCCATGCGTTTACTCCTTGAATACCTGCCCACCTACGGTGAGCGTCGTTACCGGGTTCCCCTCTAGTGTGTGCCCTACCGTGCAAAGTCGCGCGATGGCAGCGGCTACTCGCTGCGCGAGTTTCGTCTCCTCCTCGCTACCCAGGGCGCTGAGATCTGCGTCAGCGACGACGTCGAACCCGACGTATTCATCTCCCTCGGCTTCGAAGATGGCGCGGATCCACCACGTCGAATCGTGGTGCTCGCCCAGGGTATGGGACATGCGAGCGTCGGCGCTCATCGCATTGCAGCCGGCCAGCGCAATTTGCAGGAGTTCTCCGGGGGTAATGGCGCCCGGGACGTCAGCCGGGCCCACGGTAAGCTGCTGGCCACGCGGGGCGGTTGCCACAAACGTGCGTGTGCCCAGGCGGCGTAGCGAGATGGGTGGACGCGCGTGCTGCGAGTCGGTCGGCTCGGTGGGAAAGGCAGGGACAGGGCTCTCGGTAGTCATGGCGTAATCGTCGCACGCGGAGCGCGAAACGTGGATGTAAGGTGCGCTCGTAATTGGTACCGTGGGACTAAGGGTCAGCCCGGCATTGATGCTGCGCTCGATCTGTCACAACAGTTGGGATGATGGAGGAATTTCAATGACCCAAGTACCCGCTGACGTTCTCGCACTTGTCGATGACTCAGTTGATCTTGCACACCGGTGGATCGACGAAACCGAAGCCGGACAAACGGATGAGGAGCGGGCTACTACGGGCCAATTGGCGGCACTCGTGGCCGACCCTGCGGGCCTTGATCTGGCGATGCGGTTCGTGGACCGGGTCGCGCGCCCCGAAGACTCCAAAGTCGCCGCCAAGGAGCTGTCGCAGCTGACGGCCTCGGATGCGGCGTCCTTCCTCGGCACAATTGACCGCACGCTGCTCGGGCTCGGCGCGAAGGCGGCACGCCTGGCTCCCGGCGTCGTCGTGCCCCTCGCCCGCAAGCGCCTGCGTCAGATCGTCGGACACCTCGTCGTCGACGCGCGCGATCCGCAGCTTGGCGAACACCTGGAAAAGTCGCGCAAGGATGGCTTCCAGCTGAATATCAACCTCCTTGGTGAGGCCGTGCTGGGGGAGCAGGAGGCTGCCTCCCGCATGCAGCGCACGATCGACCTGATCAAGCGCGACGACGTCGACTACGTCTCGATCAAGGTCTCCTCGCTCGTCTCCCAGATTTCGACGTGGGATACCGAAGGCACGACGCAGCGCGTGCTGGAGCGGTTGCGTCCGCTCTACCGCGCGGCCGTTGCGACCAGCCCGCACACGTTCGTGAACCTCGATATGGAGGAATACCGCGACCTCGACCTCACGATCGAGGTGTTCACGCGCATCCTGAACGAGGAAGAGTTCCACGACCTGTCCGCGGGCATCGTGCTGCAGGCCTACCTGCCGGATTCGGTGGGGGCGCTGGAAAAGCTCATCGACTTCGCGCGCGAACGCCACGAGCAGGGGCACGCGCCGATCAAGATCCGCATTGTGAAGGGCGCGAACCTGTCGATGGAGCGCGTGGAGGCCGAAATTCACGGCTGGAAGCAGGCTCCGTATGCCGATAAGGATGGCGTCGATGCCAATTACCTGCGGCTTGTCGAGCGCATCCTGCGGCCCGAGAACCTCGGTGCGCTGCGCATCGGCGTGGCCTCACACAACCTGTACACTGTGGCGCTCGCGCACCTGCTGGCGACCGAGCGCGGCGTCAGCGACATGCTCGACATCGAGATGCTGCAGGGCATGAGCCCCTCGCAGGCGCGCGCCGTGCGTGACCGTGTGGGCTCCGTCCTGCTCTACACGCCCGTCGTCGCCCCCGAGGACTTCGACGTCGCCGTCTCCTACCTGGTGCGCCGACTGGAAGAAAACGCCCAGTCGCAAAACTTCCTGCGCGCGATGTTCGCCGAAGAAGGCGACACCTCGGGCGCCGGGATGGACGATCAGGAGCAGCGCTTCCGCCGCTCGGTGGCGAATATGGCCGACGCTCCGATTGGTGCCCGCCGCACGACCGAACGCGCCCCCATAGGGGACAGCTTTGCGAACACGGCCGATTCGGATCCGGCGCTGCCGGCGACCCGGCAGTGGGCCCGCGAGGCCGTCGACCGCAAGCCCAAGGAGCTGTGGAGCCCCGTCCTGAAGTCCACCGGCGAGGTCGACGACGTCGTCGCGAAGGTCAAGGGCGCCGTGGCCGGCTGGCGCGCCAAGTCCGCCGCGGAGCGGGCGCAGATCCTGCGCGCCGTCGCCCAGCAGTTGGAGGACCGTCGCGGCGAGTTCATCACCGTCATGGCGGCCGAGGGCGGCAAGACCGTCGAGCAGGGCGATCCCGAGGTCTCTGAGGCGATCGACTTTGCGCGCTACTACGCGGATCGGGCGCTGGAGCTCGAGCCGGAATCCGGCTCGCTGGCAACCGACGGCGCGCGCTTCGAACCCGTCGACGTCACCCTCGTGACGCCGCCGTGGAACTTCCCCGTCGCGATTCCCTGTGGCGGCGTCATTGCGGCGCTCGCGGCGGGCTCGGGCGTCATCATCAAGCCGGCCTCGGCCGTTCCGGGCTGTAGCGAACTCATTGTAGAGGCCTGCCATGCGGCGGGCGTGCCCGGCGAGCTGCTGCAGGCGATCCGGACGAAGGAAAACGAAATCGGCAAGCATCTCATCTCGCACGCCGACATCGATCAGGTCATCCTCACGGGTGCCTCCGAGACGGCCGAGATGTTCGCCGAGTGGCGCGCCTCTCACGACGGTGGTGCGCGCGTCTACGCCGAAACTTCGGGCAAGAACTCGCTCATCATTACGCCCGCGGCCGATTACGACCTCGCCGTCGCGGACCTCGTGAAATCGGCGTTCGGGCATGCCGGGCAGAAGTGCTCGGCCGCCTCGCTCGCGATCCTCGTCGGATCCGCGGGCACCTCGGATCGCCTCATGAACCAGCTCGTGGACGCCGCGTCCTCGGTGCGGGTGGGCTACCCCGATGACCTGTCGACGACCATGGGCCCCGTCATCGAAGAGCCCAGCGGCAAGCTGCTGCGTGCGCTGACGACGCTTGAGCCGGGCGAGTCCTGGCTCGTCGAGCCGCGCAAGCTCGATGACAGCGGCAAGCTGTGGTCCCCGGGCGTGCGCGATAACGTGCAGCCGGGTTCGTTCTTCCACATGACGGAGTGCTTCGGGCCGGTGCTCGGCATCATGCGCGCCAAGACGCTCCAGGAAGCGATCGAGATTCAAAACGCCGTCGACTACGGCCTGACGGGTGGTCTGCACTCGCTCGATGAGAAGGAGATCGAGACCTGGCTGGACAACGTCGAGATCGGTAACGCCTACGTCAACCGCCACATCACGGGCGCGATCGTGCAGCGGCAGGCCTTTGGTGGCTGGAAGCTGTCCGCCTTCGGCCCCGGCGCGAAGGCTGGCGGCCCGAACTACGTGGCGCAACTGGGACGCTGGGTGCCCGACGGCGAGCCGCAGCACGGCATCGAGCTCACCGACGAGGTAGCGGCCCTGCATGCTGACTACACCGGGCTCGTCACCGATCAGGCGGAGCGGGCGTGGCTACGCTCAGCTCTCGCCTCCGATGCGGCGGCCTGGGCGAGCGAGCTCGGCGTGGAAGAAGACCTCTCCGGCCTGCACGCCGAGGCGAACATCTTCCGCTACCGTCCCACGGATGTGACGATTCGCGCGGGCCGCGGCGCTAGCGCTGCGGAGCTCGTGCGGCTGCTCGCCGCAGCCGAGCTTGCGGGCTCGCGCGTGCGCGTCTCGCTCAATCCCGAGCTGTCCAAGGAGCTCAAAGCGATGCACACGGCTGGCCCCGCCGCCGTCGCGGGCCTGCAGCGGCTCAAGGACGTCGTCGAGGTGGGAGAGCGCACCGATCAGTTCATCAACCGTGCGCGCTCCGGGCAGATCACCGGCCGGATCCGCGTGATCGGCGAGGAGGGCGCTGAGATCGCTGAGGCGCTCGGTGCGACCTCGGCCGTCACCGTGCTCACCGGCCCGGTGCTCGCTACCGGGCGGCGCGAGCTGCTCACGTTCCTGCGCGAGCAGGCGATCTCGCTGACGCGCCACCGCTTCGGACACCTGCCCGCGGGCGAGGAGGTCCCGGTCTTCTAGCGGACTTCGATAGCCGAGAGACGCACAATGGCGGCGGACCCAGCTGGGTTCGCCGCCATTGCCGTGCGCGGGGCGCGCTAGTTCTTGAGGTAATCGACGGCGATCGTCTTTTCGGCCGCGACGACATCCTCGACGGCTCCCACGGCGGCGCGTTCGATCGGCCCGGAAAACAGCGGGACGGAGGCCTTAACGTCGCCATCAATCGTGCGCGTGCACTCCGTCGCGGATACCGGCAGCAGCTCCATGCGCGCGTTCACCCGCACGGGCGCGCCCGCGATATCGAGCGAGAGGGTTCCGGCGCGGCGGCCGTCGCCATCGGCGGGCTCCCAGGCCTCGACGATGGTGACCTCTAAGACGGCGCCGACGAACCGTCGGGCCGCCTGCGGCAACACATCGGAGGGGATCTCGGCTCGGATCGTCACGGTTAAGTCCGCGCCGCCCGCGATCGTGACGGAGCTGCGCCTAGCGCCGGCGCGTTCGGCCTTGGTCCGCTGGAAGGACTCATCACGCCAGAGCTCGGCCACCTTGACAGCGGAGGCTGGGTACGTGACGGAGGTGGAAAAATGCATGAGGGCTCCTTGCCGTGGACATATTGTTCTCAGGTTACCGCTCGGGGTGTCACTTCGGCATGGCAGCACCGATAGGCTAAAGGGCGTGTCGAACTTAAACGATCTCATCCGGCGGCTCGGCGGCCTCGACGCCCGGCAGACGGAGTGGCTCCACCTTCTCGTCGGCGACTGGCAGATCCTGTCCGATTTGGCGTTTGCCGATCTCGTGCTGTGGGTGCCGGATGGGGAGGGGTTCACGGCGGTCTCGCACTGCCGGCCGTCCACCGGGTCGACGGTCCACCACGACGATGTCGTCGGGCGGCACATTCCCGAGGGCCGACGCGCGATGCTGGAAGAGACGATGGCTTCGGGCCAGATCCGTCGCTCCGAAGAACCGCGCTGGACGGGCTCCTACGCGGTGCGCGAGGACCTCGTGCCCGTCGTCTTTGAGGGCCAACCGATCGCGGTGCTTTCGCGCGAAGCAAACCTCGGGACCGCGCGCAGCCAGTCGCGGCTGGAACGCAACTATCACGGCGCCGCCGACGACCTGTGCGCGATGATCACCCGCGGCGAGTTTCCCTCGACGTCGGTGCCCGGCTACCGGCGCGGCATGCCGCGCGTCGGCGATGGCATGGTTCGCCTCGATCCCGACGGCGATGTCACCTATGCCTCGCCCAATGCGCTCAGCTGTTTCCATCGCCTCGGCGTGCAGGGCAACATGAATGGTCGCAACCTCGCCCAGGCGGTATCCGACATTATCGAGCCGCACTCGCTCGTCGATGAGACGCTTCCCGTCGTCCTGATGGGGCGGGCGGCGTGGCTGACCGAAGTGGAATCCTATGGGGTGTCGCTGACGCTGCGCGCCCAGCCGATTACGGAGCATGGCCAGCGTCGCGGCGCCATCCTGTTGGTGCGAGACGTCTCCGAGGTGCGTCGTCGAGAACGCGAGCTGCTGACCAAGGATGCGACGATCCGGGAGATCCACCACCGGGTGAAGAACAATTTGCAGACGGTGGCGGCGCTGCTGCGGCTACAGGCGCGGCGCTCGTCCTCCGATGAAACGCGCGAGGCACTGGGCGAGGCGATGCGGCGTGTTGCGACGATCGCGACCGTGCACGAGACGCTGTCGCAGACGATCGATGAGACCGTCGACTTTGACAACGTCTTCGTGCGAGTGTTGCGGCTGGCGGCCGATGTGGCCTCACCGGGCGATCATCCGACGACCAAGGTCATCGGCTCCTTCGGTTTCGTCGGGGCCGATGTCGCGACGAGCCTTTCCGTCGTGCTCATGGAACTTGTCTCGAACGCGGTGGAACACGGCTATGACGGGCAGGGCGGCGAGATCGAAATCGAGGCTCGGCGCGATGATTGCGATCTGACTGTCTACGTGCGAGATTCGGGCAGCGGCGTGACGGACGCGGGACCTGGAACCGGATTAGGGACGCAGATTGTGCGCACGTTGGTGCAGGGGGAATTGCGCGGAACTATTTCATGGAATCCACGTGAGCCGCAGGGAACCGAAGTGATTGTGCACGTGCATTTATGTAATCGCGCGACGACGGATGGTGAATAACGCAAAAAGGCGATAAAGGGCGGGGCCCGCAGTAATCTGCAGGCCCCGCCCTTTTTTGCGTTAGCGTTGGTGGTTGAGGATTAGCTGGCGCGGCGCGCGCGAGCGGTGCGGCGCTTCAGGGCGCGGCGCTCGTCTTCACTCATGCCGCCCCAAACGCCGGAATCCTGGCCATTTTCGATCGCCCACTTCAGGCACGTCTCCTGGACGTCGCACTGGCGGCACACGGCCTTGGCTTCCTCAATTTGGGTTAGGGCCGGGCCCGTATTACCAATGGGGAAGAAGAGTTCAGGATCTTCCGTCAAGCACTTCGCCTTATGACGCCAGTCCATTAACATCTCCTTGGGTGTGTTGAGCGTGCTACCGACACTTGACGGAGCCCTGCTCAACGTCATCGTCTGCGGTCTGCTCTCAAGCTTCGCACTAATGTGAGGGCGGCACAAGAGACGTTGCCACTGCAAGTCCGCCTCGTTGCGGTGTAGTTGATCACACGGCGTTTACTGTTCGGACATCCCGGCGTTACGAAGGCCGCGCGGTGCACGCCGTAGGCTAGTTGGGTGAAGTCCGAATCGAGTTTTCTTGCTATGCCGCGCCCGTTGCTGCTGTCCGTCGTGATCGGCGCTGTCCATGCGGCGATGTACGTGGTTTTTGCTGCGATCTGGTTTCCGGCAGCGATGACGCAGCCGAAGTTCGGCAAGGCGATGGCGCTGATGGCGGGGGCGGCGCTCGTGATGGCGCTCTGCCTCGGTTTGGCCGTCTTTGGCATTATTCGGCGGAAGCGGGCGGCGCGGGCGCCTCTGCTGACGCTGTTCTTGGTGGAGTTCTTCTCCTTCCTGTTCACGCTCGGCAACGTTCCGGGGTGGTTTTCGCTCATTGGGCTGGCCTCCGTGGTTGGTGGCTGGGGGTTGTTGACGCGCTCGACGCGGGAGTACCTCGGCGTCGAGGAGCGCCCGACGAAGTTCGATTAGGACGCCTGGGCTAGCTGGACTAGGACAGTTGGGCTAGCTGGACTAGGACGGTTGCGCTACCTGGATGACGTGGGCGCCGGCCGCGTCGAGCCAGACGCCCCGGCCCGGGGCGTTCATCGCGGGAGTGTGGGCGTAGACCCAGCTCGGGACGGGCCAGGCGAGGCCGGCGATGCGGTTCATCCGGTGGGGGTGCAGGAGCAGGACGGCGCCGGTGGCTTTGAGCTGGGCGAGCGCTCCCGTTGCCGCGAAGGAGACCCGGGCGGGATCACTGGCTGCGAGGATGAGTGCAGGGCGGGCGGGCGCTTGCGGGGCCGGGGCGGGTAAAGGCGCGCTTGCGGCGTCGTGGGGGTCGATCTCCTGGACGTCAAAGCCTCGAGCCATGAAGTGCTCGCGCAGCGAGTGCAGGGCCGTGCGGCGGCCGGCGCCGGCGGGCGCGATGACGAGCACCGAGGAAGGTGCCTCGGGAGCGAAGAGCTCGGCCGCGGGCGCGATCGCGCCAATGCCGTCCTTCGGGTGGCACGTGAGCGAGGTTGGCAGCGGCCGAAAGCGGCGAGGAGACGCGGCGAGTGCTGGGACGGGGGAGTGGGCGTCCGGGGCGAAGGCGTGGATGCCGGCGTCCGGGGAGGCGGCGCGGGGTAGCGGCGGAACGAAGGACAGCTGGATCTCGCGCTCCGTATAGCTCTCGCGTGCGCGGCCCGGGTGGGGCGCGAGGGCGCTGTGGTGCGGGAGCCCGCACAGCGTCTGGCTCATCGGGTCCAAGCCGGGAAGGATCAGGCGCTGCGGCATCGATCCGGCCCAGCGGGTGCTCGCCACCGAGGCATCCGCAGTGGCGATGACGCTGCGCGCCGAGCGCAGCAGACGCTCGATCATGTCGTTTCCCGACCCGATCCCGAACGCGTCATCGAGGTGCGCGCGCCAGGTGTGCAGGTCGTCGATCATGACCTCGAGCTGGCCGGGTTCGCTGGTGACGGCTTCGAGGAAGAGGCGCGAAAGGTGGGCGTCGGTTAGGGGGATGTGGCCGATGAGGCCGGGACGGGCTGCGCTGGCGTCGTCGCCGCCGATGAGGCAAATGCGGGCGGCGGGATCGCGCAGGCGCTGGGTGAGGGCGAGCCGGATGGCGGAGGATTTGCCGCTGGCGGCGCCGCCGAGGATCAGCAGGTGGCCGGGGCGCGGCAGGTAGGGGGCGTGACGGAGGTTTTCTGGCTCGTCGATAAGCCCCCAAGAGGGTGAATCGGGGGCAAGAGGTAGGTGGCGCGGCAGGGGCGGGGCCCAGGGCTGCGGTGCGGGTGCGCCACCGGCCAGCGCCTGCCAGGTGGCGGTGATGCGCTCAACGAGCGCGGTGACGTCGCTGAGCTCGCCTGCCCAGGCCCACTGGACCGTGGTGGCATCCTCGCTGGCGACGATTGCGCGGCCTGGGATTGCCGGCAACGCCGCCGCGTCGGGGGTGCCGAGGATGTCGGCCGAATCGGCCGTGGAGGTGACGCGCAGGCAGATGCGTAGCGGCATGTTGGCCCGCATCGTCGGGGTCACGGCGCCAGCTGGTCGCTGGGTGGCGGCGATGAGGTGGATGCCGAGCGAACGGCCCTGAGTGGCGAGGCGGACGAACTGATCGAGCAGATCGGGCTCATCGGTGGCGAGGGCTTGGAATTCGTCGATGACGACGAGGATGCGGGCAAGGGGCTCGCGTGGGCCGGCGAGCGCGTCGTACTCGGCAAGGGAGCGCACGCCACTGGCGTGAAAGATGCGTTCGCGCTGTTTGAGCTGGGCGGTGAGGGAGGTAAGGGCGCGCGTTGTGGCCGCCGGATCGAGATCGGTGAGGACGCCGATGGTGTGGGGCAGACGGCGCAGCGGCCCGAAGGCGGCGCCGCCCTTGAAGTCGACGAGCAGGAAGGTGAGGTGGCGGGGAGAGGTGGTGGCGGCGAGGGCGAGCAGCCAGCTCGTGAGGAGTTCGGATTTGCCGGCTCCGGTCATGCCCGCGACGAGGGCGTGGGGGCCGTCGGCGATGAGATCGAGGTGGCGGGGGCCGGCGGCGGTGACGCCGACGGGGACGGGCGCGGGCCCGGGAGGGTGGCCGGGGCGTTCCCAGCGCGCGCGGATCGCGGGCGCCGAGAGCTCGAGCAGGTCTGCGAGCGCGATCGTGGCGGGCAGGCCGCTGCCCTCGGCGGATTCGGCCAGCGCGGCGGCGAGCGTCATGGTGAAACGCGCCGAGGCTTCTGGCAGGCGGTGACCGCGACGGATGGGAAGCGGCGCCGCCCACGGGAGCGGTGCGCCGATGGTGATGACGACCTCGTCGGCCTCGGGAGAGTGTGCGGACTCGCTCGCAACGAACCGTACCCGCGCCTTGGCTTCCGGGTGGTGGGTGCGCACCCAGGGGCTATCGACGCTGAGCACGTCGGGGCTATGCATGGCGGCGAGCCAGCCCGCCAGCCAGCGCGCGTGGGCGGCCGCAGACTCACCCTGCAGGTTCCAGGCCTCACCCGGCTCGAAGGTCACGATGCGACGCAGGCACCGCGGCACGCGCGGGGCGTGGGCGCCGCGCTCGCCGAGCAGGACGGTGAGGAGAACCTCGTGCGCGGCGAGGGGCAGTGTGCGGGCGGCGGCCTTCGCCGTGCGCCGGGCGCGCAGCGAGATGAGCCCTGCGATCGCCATGGCGGCGGGCAGCGCGACCATCGCCCACCGCCACGCCGGCCCGCCCCAGGCCAGGGGGATCATGACGAGGCACATGAGCGCGGGCACGCCGATGCGGGTCAGGACACTCGAATCGAGGGGACGTTCCAGGCGGGAGGCGGCGATGGCGTGAAATTCGACGCGGGAGGCGCCCATCGTCAGGCGGCAAGGCCGGCGCCCGACGGCGAGTTTGCGATATTCGCCGCCGGCGACCTTCAGCCGCAGGCCGCGCGCATCGAGGCGGATCGTCGCGTGCATGCGGGAGACCTGCGGGTCGGTTAGGGCGATGTCTCCGGCGCGGCCGATCGTGTGCGTGCCGGGGCTGATGAGCTGGGCGTAGCCGGCGTCGGGCCCGGACAGGACGGAAAAGGCGATGGACATGGCCCCAGGCTCACACCGGCGCGGCGAACAATGCGGGCAGCTGTCGCGCAGGGCTCACGTCGCGGGCGGGGCGGCGCGGCGTGTGGATGGGCGCGGCCAGGCTAGCCGGAGAGGTCGTCGACGTTGAAATCCCGCAGCACGATGTGGGCAGGAATGATGGAGGAGAGTACTCCGGCGGGGATCGACAGGGCGATGAGCACGAGGATCGTGCGGATAGGGAAGTCGAAGGCGAGCGGGATTTCGGAGCGCGTCAACACGAGGATTGCGCCGACGATCCCGATGAGCGTTCCCCCGAGGACCCCAAGGACCGTGCCGATGACGGAAATGAGGAGGCCTTCGGCGGCCAGCGAGCGACGTAATTGGGCGCTCGTCATGCCGACAGCGCGCAGCAGGGCAACCTCCCGTCGCCGTTCCACAGCCGAGAGCGTCATCGTATTGGTCACGCCGACGAAGGAGATGATGACGGCGATCGCCAGCAGGCCGACGATGACGGCGAACAGCACGGAGAGCACCTGCTCGACGGCGCCGCGCACGATCTGCGAGCCCTCCAGCACGTAGGTGGCATTGGCCGACATTGGCGCGAACGTCGTGCGGGCGGTGTCGGTGGCCTGGTGCGCCATGGCCGGGTCGAGGGAAGCGAGAGCGACGAGCGACGTCGATTCGGGGTCGAGCGAGGCGAAGGTGGCGGTGGTCAGCAGGGCGGGCGACCAGGCGTCGGTGTGGATAACGCGCAGTTTTTTCGCCTCGGCCGGCGGCCTGCCAAGCCCCAGCGGATCCTGCTGGCTGGGCGAGGTGCCGAAGGTGCCCTCCTTGGCGCTCGCGGGCACCTCCACGGGCCGCGGCACCCACACGGTGACCTCGGTGACGTCGCGCGGAATACCGTAATCGGAGCTGAGAACGATCGTGTCGTCGCGTAGCGCGGGGGCGATATCGCTGTGATGCGCGGTCAGGGCGACCTCGAGGGGATCGACGCCGGCGGCCGAAACCGTCGTGCGTTCGTCCTCGCTGCCGTAGGACACGGCGAGCTCGGTGACCTGCCCGATGGCGACGTCGGTGACGCCCGGAATGGCGGCGACGTGTGAGCGCAGGAAGGTGGCCGCTTCGCGATCATGCTGCCCGTAGGCGGAAACTTCGAGGTCAAACAGGAAGAGGTCATCGAGCGTGGAGTTGATGGAGGCTTGCGAGAGCGAGGTCCCGACCGCCGTCATCGTGACGAGCGCCGTCGTAAGAAACAGCGCCATCGTCGTGGCCGCGACGCGCGCGGGATGGCGCGTGATGCCCGAGCTCGTGAGGTTCAGCGGGACGCGGCTCGTGCGCGGCAGCAGTGCGGCGATCCCACGGGCGAGGCGCCGCGCGAGGTAGGGCAGTAGGCGCGGCGCGAGGACGGCGAGACCCGCCACCATGGCCGCAACGAAAATGCAGGCGACGACGAGCGCGACCTGGAGCAGCGGGAAGGCCTCGGCGATCGGGGCGAGCCACGGCTGGATGAGCAGCGAGATGCCGAGGCCACCGACGCCCCCGACGATGAGGCCAAGACCAACCTGGGTGCGCCACGTGGCCGCGCGGCGATCCGCGGGCAGATCGGCCAGGGCCAGGGCCTGCAGGGGCGGCACCTTGGAGGCGATGATGGCGGGCCAGATGCTCGCAAGGATCGACATTGCGACGGCGGCGAACACGGGCGCGAGGATCGCCGCGGGGTTGCGCGGCAGCGCCATCTCGAAATTCGTGATCGCCGGCAGGTTTGCGAGGTAGGCCAGGGCCGCGGAGATGAGGCCGTAACCAAGCAGGATACCGGCGATACCGCCGATGAGCCCGAGCATCGCGGCCTCGATCATGACGGCGCCGCGCAGCTGGGCGGGTTTGGCGCCGACGCAGCGCACGAGCGCGAGGATGCGGATGCGTTGGGCGACGAGCACCTGGAAGGTATTGGCCACGACGAGCGCCGCGACGACCATCGCGAGCGCCGCGAACACGAGGATGATGGCGGGCAGCAGCGAGGTTTGGCCCGTCGTGTAATCCAGCCGCTCTTGGGAGGCGGCGGCAACCGTCTCGGCCGTGATCTCGTCGGGAAATTCGGCGGCGATCGCCTCGATGAACGCGTCCGGGTCGGGGATGGTCACGAGCACGCGGTCGACCTGCTGCGGCAGGGCCCCGAGGGCGTAGAAGGCGGAGATGTCGTCGGCGGAAATGACGACGCGTTCCGAATCGCCGAGCACCGTCGGCGGGGATTGGATGATGCCGGTGACCGTCACCGTGGGTTGGAACGTGCACTCCTCGCCGCTGCAGGCAAGGGCCTCGCGGTCGCCGGTTTCGGCGGTGAGTGCGGCGCCGGCGGCGACGGGCAGCGAGAGCGTGAGCTCATCTCCGATGCCGACGCCGAACGTCGCGGCCTGGCGCTGGGTGAGGGCGATCTCGCCGCGGTGGGAGGGGTCATATCCCTCCAGCAGGTGGTAGCGCGCGAAGGCCGAATCCTGGGCGGGCACGAAGACTTCGTGCACGACGCGATCCCCCTGGCGGATCCCGATCGTACCGGTGACGTCCAGGGCGGTATCGGTCACGAGCGGCAGGGCGGCGAGTTCGTCGACGGTCTCTTGGGTGAGGGGGCCGGCCACGGATTCGACGACGACGTCGGCGCGGCCGTAGTCCAGCGCATACATCCGCAGCGCGGCGGTGGAAATGAGGGGCGCGGAGAGCATCGCGACGGCGAGGAAGGCCGTGGCGAGCATGATGGAGATCCCGGCGGGCAGCAGCGCCGTGATGCCCGCTCGCAGATTAGCTCGTGCGAGTCGCCACATTAGACGACGGAGGAATTGACCGCGCGCAGCGCATCGAGGGCCGTGACGACGGAGTCATAGCTGGGGTGTTCCACGGTGCCGGCGATCGTGCCGTCGGTCAGCAGCAGGACGTTATCGGCGTAGGCGGCGGCCATCGGATCGTGCGTGACGAGCACGAGGGTTTGGCCAAATTCGCGCACCGCCGAGCGCAGCAGGGACAGCACCTCGGCGCTCGTGCGGTTATCGAGGTTGCCGGTGGGCTCGTCGGCCATGATGACGTCCGGATCGGTGATGAGCGCCCGGGCGATGGCGGTGCGCTGCTGCTGGCCGCCGGAGAGCTCACTTGGCAGGTGTTCGAGGCGATCGGTCAGCGATAGCGCGTCGGTGATGCGCGTAAGGTCCGCGTCGTTGATCGTGCGGCCCGCCAGATCGAGCGGCAGCGTGATGTTTTGCCGCGCGGAAAAATGCGGGACGAGGTTATAGGACTGGAAGACGAAGCCGATGTGGTCGCGGCGCAGCTCGGTGCGCTCGTTTTCGCTCATCGTCGTGAGGTTGGCGCCGCTAACCTCCACGTGACCGCTGGTGGGCTCTTCCAGGCCCGCCAGGATGTGCAGCAGCGTCGACTTTCCGGAGCCGGAGGGCCCCATGATCGCCGTGAACTGGCCGGGCGGGATGTCGAGCGAGACATCGCTGAGCGCGCGCACGGCGGACTCGCCGGAGCCGTAAACCTTCGTGAGGTTGCGTCCGGCGAGGGCGATACGTGAGTCAGCTGAGCTTGACATGGTGCTCATCGTAGATGCGGCCACGGTGCTATCGAATCACGTCGACGGTTGATCATTCATCCACCCCTGGGGGGAGTCGGGCTAGGCTCCGGGGGCGACGAGCCCGGTTTCGTAGGCGATGATGACGGCCTGGACCCGGTCGCGGGCACCGAGTTTGGCAAGGACGCGCCCGACGTGAGTCTTGACGGTGGCTTCGGCGACGAAGAGGTGCTCGGCGATCTCCGTGTTGGAAAAACCGCGGGCCATTTCGGTTAAGACCTCGCGCTCGCGCTCGGTAAGGGCGTCAAGGACGGAGGTGTCCGCACGCTGCTCGGCGGGCAGCACGTGGGCCAGGTGTTCGATGAGGCGTTTGGTGGAGCTCGGGGCGATGACCGCGTCGCCGGAATGGACGGTGCGGATCGCTTCGAGCATGTCCTCGGGGGGCGCGTCCTTCAGCAGGAAGCCGGAGGCACCGGCGCGAATGGCTTGCAGGACGTATTCGTCGAGGTCAAACGTCGTCAAGATGATGACCTTGGGGCCGGTTCCAGCGGCGGTGAGTTCGGCGGTGGCTTGCAGGCCGTCCATATTGGGCATGCGCACATCCATGAGGACGACGTCGCACGTGTAGGAGCGCAGCGCGCGCAGGGCTTGGACACCGTCGCCCGCCTCCACGACGACTTCCATGTCGGGCTGGGAGTTGATGACGAGGGAGAAACCGGCGCGCACGAGCTGCTGGTCGTCGACGATCGCGACGCGGATCGGAGTGGTCATTGCGTGTCCTTGGATGAGTGATCGGCTGGGGACAAGGGTAGCCCGAGTGCCGGGGTCGGCGGCGGCGAGGTCGGCACCGGGAGTTGGAGGTGGACGCGGAAGCCGCCGCCTTCGCGGGGTCCGGCCGTGAGCGAGCCGCCGAAAACGCCGGCGCGTTCGCGCATGCCGAGCAGGCCCTGGCCGCGGCCATCGTTGGGAGCGCCCGCGCCACGCCCGTCGTCGTCGATCTTGAGATCAACCGAGGAGTTCAGCCACTGCAGCACGACGGTGATGCGGGCATGCGGCCCGGCGTGCTTCAGGCAATTGGTCAGGGCCTCTTGGCAGATGCGGTAGATGGCAAAGCCCGCGCCCGGGGGCAACGGGCGGGCGACGCCGATGCGCACGAGGGAGATATCGAGCCCGGAGGAGCGCATCTGGGCGATGAGTTCATCGAGGTCGGAGTCCACCGGCTGTGGCAGGCGCGGGGAGGCGTCGGTGCCGTCATCGCGCAGTACGCCGAGGATTTTGCGCATGTCGGCCAGCGCGTCGCGCCCGACCTGGCCGATGGTTTCCAGTGCGGTAACGGCCGCGGCGGGGGAGGCGGAGGCGGCATAGCGGCCGCCGTCGGCCTGGGCAATCATGACCGACAGGGAGTGGGCGACGATGTCGTGCATCTCGCGCGCGATGCGATTGCGTTCAGCGGTGGTGGCCAGGCTCGCCTGCTGGTCTCGGTCTTCTTGCAGGGCGCGATTGTGCGCGGCCAGGGCGGCGATCTCGCGTTGGCGCAGGCGTCGGGTCAGCGCGATCGACCATGTCATCGTGACGGCGCCGGCGCCGCCGAGGAAGGCGTACAGGCCGTTGATCGGGCGGGGGCGATCACCAAAGGCGAGCGTGCCCGACCAGACGGCGATGATGATCGCGCCGATGTAGGCGCCGACGATCCCAAGGATTTGGGCGAACTTCGAGCCGTAGAGTACGACGGAGTACAGCGCCGAGAGCACGAGCAGGTCCACCGGCAGCAGATGCGCGCCGACGGCGAAGTGGGCGAGCGCGCACAGGTAGATGAGCGCGGCCGAGGCCGCGGGCAGGGTGCGCCTGAAGGCGGTGGCCAGCGGCATGATGACGCACACGGCGTAGACGGCCGGCACGAACGGCTCATGCTCAGCGTTGGAGATCGCGGCGGTCAGGGCTGCCGTCGGTCCCCCGATCATGACCGGCAGCCCGAGCATGATGAAGGCGCCCGCGGCGAGCAGGACGTCGCTGCGCCCGGGCAGGAACGCGACCCGCGGCGCGGCCTCGGGTGCCTGCTCACTCATAGCAGTGTCGCCGACTCGATGAGGTGCGGCGCGTTATTGCGCACTGCATTGACCTCCGTGGAGACGACGTGGTGGGTGAGCTCGGGCGGGGCGAGCTCAAGCATCGAGATCGCCTCCTCCGGCTCCGTTATTGCGGGATCGAGCCAGGAGTCGATGACGTCGGAATTCAGGATGACGGGTTCGCGCTCGTGCAGCTCGGCGAGCTCGGCACGGGCCGCGCGCGTGAGGATCGTGCACGTCATGAGTTCCTCGCGCCACAGCGAGTACATGCCGGCAAACGCAATGACGCCACCGTCGGCGCGGTGGATATAGTGCGGCGTTTTTAGCCGCCGGCCGGCCTCGGGGGCCTGCCACTCGTAGTACCCGTCGGCGACGACGATGCAGCGGGAGTAGCGGATCGGGCCGCGATAGGACGGTTTTTCGGCGACGGTCTCGCTGCGCGCGTTGATCATGCGCGAGCCGATCGCCGGGTCCTTCGCCCAGTGCGGCACGAGGCCCCACCGCGCGAGCTCGAGGGTACGAATCGGGGCGGGGGAGACGTCGGTCGCATCGCGCACGATCCGCACCGCTTGGGTGGGCGCCACATTCCAGCTCGGCAGCAGCTCGGCCGCGTCGGGAGTGACCAACTGGATACGAAAAACGTTGACGAGGTCATCGGCGTCGCGGAACTGTGCATAGCGGCCACACATATGGCCATTATCCACCACGATGAGACAATGGAGCCCATGAGCACGCCTAGCGATGACCTGCCCGCAACGATCGAGTCCGAGCCGCAACTTGCCGCCGCCCAGAGCCGCTGGAGCGAGCTCGCCGAGCAGGTCGATGCGGCACGCGAGGCCTACCACGGCGGCGATTCGCTGCTCATGGCCGACGCCCAGTACGACGAGCTCATCCACGAGCTGCGGGCGCTCGAAGAACGCTTCCCGCAGCTGCGCACACCGAAGTCTCCGACGGTGCAGGTCGGCGCGCCCATCAGTAGCGACTTCGAGCGCGTCACCCACCCCGAACGCATGCTCAGCCTCGATGACGTCTTCTCTCTCGACGAGGTCCGCGCGTGGTATCAGCGCATGGAGCGCGAGCTCGGAGCCGAGCCCGCCGTCGTCGCCGAGGTCAAGATTGACGGGCTCGCGGTCGATCTCATCTACGACGACGGCGTCCTTACCCGAGCCGCGACCCGCGGCGATGGCCGCGAGGGTGAAAACGTCACGGCGAACGTCAAGACGATCGCGGGGCTGCCCCACACGCTGCCCGCGCCCTATCCGGCGCGCGTGGAGATTCGCGGCGAGGTCTACTTCCCCTCCGAGAAGTTCGCCGAGCTCAAGGCCGCGCAGGAGGCCGCCAAGGAAAAGGTCTACGTCAACGCCCGCAATGCGGCAGCCGGCTCGCTGCGGCAAAAGAACCCGGCTGATACCGCCGCCCGCCCGCTTGCCTTCCTCGCCCACGGCCTCGGCGTGTGGGACGCGACAAAAACCGCGCCCGCCCCCACCACGCAGATGGGTTTCATCGAGCAGTTGCGCGCCTGGCAGATCCCGACGTCGGATGCGGCCCGCCTCGCCCACTCGATCGATGAGGTCATCGAGATGATCGCCTATCACGGCGAACACCGCCACGATCTCGCCCACGAGATCGACGGCATCGTCGTCAAGGTCAACGACATCGCCGCGCAACGCGAGCTCGGCGCTACCTCCCGCACCCCGCGCTGGGCGTGCGCCTACAAGTACCCGCCGGAGGAGGTCACGACGCGCCTGCTCGACATCCAGGTCAACGTCGGACGCACCGGCCGCGTCACGCCCTTCGGCGCCATGGACCCGGTCTTCGTCGCCGGCTCCACCGTCTCCCTCGCCACCCTGCACAACCGCGACGAAGTCGCGCGCAAGGGCGTCCTCATCGGCGATCTCATCGTGCTGCGCAAGGCGGGGGACGTCATCCCCGAGATCGTGGCTCCCGTCGTCGACGTGCGCGACGGCAGCGAAGTCGCCTTCGTCATGCCGAGCACGTGCCCCAGCTGCGGCACCGAGCTCGCGCCCGCCAAGGAGGGCGACGTCGATCTGCGCTGCCCCAACCGCAAGGACTGCCCCGCCCAGGTCACGGGCCGCGTCGAGCACGTGGGCACCCGCGGCGCGCTCGATATCGAGGGCCTCGGCGAAGAAGCCGCCATCGCCCTCACCCAGCCGGAGGCCAAACGCCCGGAGGTCATCGCGGCGCTCGCAGACGGTGCCACCGTCGAGGACGAGTTCCGCCGCCAGCTGCGCATCGACCTACCCGAGGACGCACCTGCGGCCGAGCGCCTGGCCGCCGCCGAGGCGCTCCTGCCCGCCCCGGCCGAGCCGGCCCTGGTCAACGAGGGCGGCCTGTTCGCGCTCAACGTTGATGACCTGCGCGACGTGTTCGTCTGGCGCAAGGCCAAGCCCTCGGCGCCGATCCTGGGCGAGCTGCCCGAAACCGCCGGCGAGGTCGCCGAGCTCATCGCGGCCGCTGGCGCGGCACCCAGGCCCGTAGGCGAAGACGAGATCTGGGTGCGCTACCCCTACTTTTCCAAGCAGCGCACGGCGGTGCGCCAGCGCAGCCGCGGCGGCGTGAAGTACTACTTCGCCGAGCGCCTGCCCATCGAGCCGAACGCCGCCGGCACCGAGCTGATCGCGGGCCTGGAGCGCGCAAAGTCCAAGGAGCTGTGGCGCGTCCTCGTGGCGCTGTCCATCCGGCACGTTGGGCCGACGGCGGCGCGCGCACTGGCCCAGCGCTTCGGCTCTCTTGAGGCAATCGAGGCCGCGAGCATCGAGCAACTCGCAGATGTCGAGGGCGTGGGCCGCATCATCGCCGAATCCGTCGCCGCCTGGTTCGAAGTCGACTGGCACCGCGAGATCGTCGCCGCCTGGCGCGCCGCGGGCGTCCAGCTCGCCGATGACCGCGACGAGTCCACCGAGCAGACCCTCGCCGGCCTCACGGTCGTCGTCACCGGCTCGCTTCAGGGCTACACCCGCGATGAAGCAAAAGAAGCAATCCTCGCGCGCGGTGGCAAGGCCGCGGGCAGCGTGTCAAAAAAGACGAGCGTCGTCATCGTCGGGGAGAACGCCGGCTCCAAGGAGACCAAGGCGCGCGAGCTCGGCGTGCCAATCCTGACAGAGGAGGGCTTTGAGCGCCTGCTTGCCGAAGGCGAGGCGGCGCTGAACTAGAGAAGCGGGCGCAGCGGGCGCAGGAACCTCTCCAGCACGCGCTTCCAGCGGGCCCGATGCTCCCAGCGCGCGAGCTCCAGCTCCTCGCAGTTGGTGAGGTCGGTGTGAAAGACGCGCTCCATGACGCGCGCCTGATCGGCGTCAAAGATTTCGAGGTTAATCTCGAAGTTGCCGAGCATCGAGAGCCGGTCGATATTCGTCGTCCCGACCGTCGTCCACCGGCCATCAACCGTCGCCGTCTTGGCGTGCACCATCGCCTCGCGGTACAAAAAGATCCGCGCCCCGGCCTTCAGCAGCGTTTCGTAATATCCGCGCGAGACCCAGTCCGCGACGACGTGATTGGACACCCGAGGCACGATGATGCGCACATCGACGCCGCGCTTGCACGCCGCGATGATCGCGGCCGTAATGTCCTCATCGGGCAGGAAGTAGCCCTGGGTAATGAGGACGTGATGGTCCGCGCGGTCGATCGCATCGAGGTAGAGCCCGCGGATCGGGAACATCATGCGGTTGGGCATGTTGAGCGCGGCACGCACCCGCGAGTCCCAACTCTTCGCGCCCCGATCGGGCAGGACGGGATGATGACGTTTGCGGTAGGCGTTCCAAAAATCGACGTAGGCGTTCGTCAGCTCCCACACGCTCGGCCCCACCAGCCGCACGTGGGTATCGCGCCAGGTATCGGCATACAGCTTTCCGATGTTGAACCCGCCGACGAAGCCGATTTCCTCGTCGACGACGAGGATCTTGCGGTGATCGCGGCCCGCGTGGCGCGGGTTTAGCGTGAGCAGGCCCGGGCGGATGAGCGGGAAGGGCAGGACGTGCAGCGCCGGGTCGAAGCGCTTAAAGGCGGGGGAGACGACGAGGTTAGCGAAGGTGTCATAGATGATGAAGACCTCCACCCCGCGGTGCGCGGCGGCGGTTAGCTCCGCTTTGAACTGCCGGCCGACCGGATCGTCCTTCCAGATATAGGACTCGAACAGGATGAGCGATTTGGCCTCGCGGATCGCGCGCAGCATGTCCTCATACAGCGTCGCGCCCTCGGTGTAGGTCGTCAGCTCCGTTTTGTGGACGGTAGCTCGCTGGGGCGGCAGCGAGGGGAAGCCGCCGTGCGGTCCCTCGCGCTTTTTTCGCACGGCATCGACGGCGGTCAGGACCGCGGCCGCGCCGAGCTGCGCCGTGAACGTGACCGCGAGCCCGGTCAGCAGCGCCCGCGGGATGGATCGGCCCCGGATTGTCCATCGCTTCATTCCATCTACCTTACCAACCGGGCGGCCCCGGGCCGCAGCACCACGCCCGGTGCCAACCCACTACACTTTGAGACATGTCGACAATCTCCAGCTCAGAAGTGGCCCGCGTGGCCGACCTGGCTCGACTGGCACTCACCGATGACGAAATCGAGCGCATCGCGCGCGAACTCGACATCATCGCCGACGCCGTCGCCAAGGTCGCCGAAGTGGCCACCCCCGATGTGCCCGCCACCTCCCATCCGATTGCGCTTTCCAACGTCATGCGCGATGACGTTGTTGGCCCGACGCTGGACCGCGATGAGGTCCTGGCGCAAGCGCCCGCAAGCGAGGACGGCGGTTTCCTCGTGCCGCAGATCCTGGGGGAGGACTAAGACGTGTCGACCATCTACCAGCTGAGCGCGGCCGATCTCGCCGCGCGCCTCGCCGCCGGCGAGTTGAGCGCCGTCGAGGTCACGACGGCCTTTCTTGATCGAATCGATGCCCACAACGGCGAGCTCAACGCCTTCCTGCACGTCGATCGCGAGGGCGCGCTTGCCACGGCCCGCGAGGTCGACGAGCGCCGCGCGGCAGGCGAGCAGCTGCCACGCCTGGCCGGAGTCCCGATCGCGCTGAAGGACAATATCGTCACCCGCGGCATGCCAACGACCTGCGCCTCGGCCATGCTGGCCGGCTGGCTGCCGCCCTATGACGCCACCGTCGTCACGCGCATCAAGGCCGAGGGCATGCCCATCCTCGGCAAGACGAACATGGACGAGTTCGCCATGGGCTCCTCGACGGAGAACTCCGCGTTCGGGCCGACGAAGAACCCGTGGGACCACACCCGCATTCCGGGCGGCTCCGGCGGCGGATCCGCCGTGGCCGTCGCCGCCGGGCTCGCCCCGCTCGCGCTCGGTTCGGACACGGGTGGCTCGATCCGCCAGCCCGGCGCCGTCACCGGCACCGTCGGCGTCAAGCCCACCTACGGCGCCATCTCGCGCTACGGCCTGATCGCCATGGCCTCCTCGCTCGATCAGATCGGCCCCGTTGCGCGCAGCGTCACCGACGCCGCGCTGTTGCAGGACGTCATCGCCGGCCACGATCCGGCCGACTCCACCTCGCTGACCGACGTGCCGGGCGATCTCGCCGCCGCGGTCTCCGAGGGCCTTGACCTTTCCGGCGTGCGCATCGGCGTCGTCCGCCAGCTGCAGGGCGAGGGCTACCAGGCCGGCGTCCTTACCGCCTTCACCGATACCGTCGAGCAGCTGCGCGCCGCCGGCGCCGATATCCGCGAGATCGACTGCCCCAGCTTCGAGTACGCCCTGTCGGCCTACTACCTCATCATGCCCGCGGAGGTCTCCTCCAACCTGGCGCGCTTTGACGGCATGCGCTACGGGGTACGCGTCGAGCCAGAGCACGGCCCCGTCACCGCCGAGACCGTCATGGCCGCCACGCGCGGCGCAGGTTTCGGCGACGAGGTCAAACGCCGCATCATTCTTGGCACCCACGCGCTGTCGGCCGGTGTCTACGACGCCTACTACGGCGCTGCCCTGAAGGTGCGCACCCTCGTCCAGCGCGATTTCGCCGCTGCCTTCGACGAGGTCGATTTCCTCATCTCCCCGACGGCACCCACGACGGCGTTCGCCTTTGGCGAGAAGTCCGATGACCTCATGGCGATGTACCTCAACGACGTCGCCACGATCCCGGCCAACCTCGCAGGCATCCCCGCCATGAGCATCCCGTGCGGTCTCGCCAGCGAGGACCAGATGCCCGTCGGTTTCCAGATCCTCGCGCCGGCCCGCGCCGATGATCGCATGTACCGCCTCGCCGCCGCGGTCGAACAGCTCGCTGCGGCCCCCGCCTGCCCGGGCCTGAAGGAGAACTAGTCATGACGAACCTCATGGATTACGCCAAGGCCACCTCCCAGTTCGATCCCGTCCTCGGCCTGGAGGTCCACGTCGAGCTCGGAACCGAGACGAAAATGTTCGACGCCGCCCCCAACGCCTTTGGTGGCGACCCGAACACCTTCATCACGCCGACCTCCCTGGGCCTGCCCGGCTCGCTGCCCGTCGTCAATGCCAAGGCGGTGGAGTACGCGATCAAGATCGGGCTCGCCCTGAACTGTGAAATCGCCGAATCCTGCCGCTTCGCGCGCAAGAACTACTTCTATCCGGACCTCGCCAAGGACTTCCAGACCTCCCAGTCCGACGAGCCGATCGCCTATGACGGCTACCTCGATGTCGAGCTGGCCGACGGCGAGGTTTTCCGCGTGGAGATCGAGCGCGCACACATGGAAGAAGACGCCGGTAAGAACGTCCATATCGGCGGCGCCGACGGCCGGATCCACGGCGCGGAGTACTCGCTGGTGGACTACAACCGCGCGGGCGTCCCCCTCGTCGAAATCGTGACTCGCCCGCTCGCGGGCGCGGGCGCGCGCGCCCCCGAGGTCGCCGCCGCCTACGTCCAAACGCTGCGCGATATCTTCCGCGCCCTCGGCGTCTCGGAGGCCCGAATGGAGCGCGGCAATGTCCGCGCCGATGTCAACGTCTCGCTGCGCAACAGCCCCGAGGACCCCTTCGGTACCCGCACGGAGACGAAGAACGTCAACTCCTTCCGGTCCATCGAGCGCGCCGTGCGCTACGAGATTTCGCGCCAGGCCGCGATCCTCGATAGCGGCGGCACGATCACCCAGGAGACGCGCCACTTCCACGAGGAAGACGGCTCCACGTCCTCGGGCCGGGAAAAGTCCGACGCGGAAGACTACCGCTACTTCCCCGAGCCGGACCTCGTGCCCATCGCGCCCGACCGCGCCTGGGTCGAGCAGCTGCGCGCCGAACTACCCGAGCTGCCCGCCGCCCGGCGCCGCCGCCTGCTTGACGAATGGGGCTTTAGCGACATGGAGATGCGCGACGTCATCAACGCCGACGCACTCGACGTCATCGAGGCCACCGTCGCCGCCGGCGCCGCGCCGGCCGCCGCCCGCAAGTGGTGGATGGGCGAACTCGCGCGCACCGCGAAGGACGAGGGGATCGCTCTCGGTGACCTCGCCGTCACGCCCGCCCACATCGCCGAGCTGCAGGGCCTCGTCGACGACGGCACCCTCACCGATAAGCTCGCCCGCCAGGCCCTGGCCGGCGTACTCGCGGGGGAGGGCAGCCCCGCCGAGGTTGTCGAGCAGCGCGGTTTGAAGGTCGTCTCCGACGACGGCGCACTCGAGGCCGCGGTCGATGAGGCGCTGGCCGCCAACCCGGACATCGTCGCCAAGATTCAGGGCGGCAAGGTTCAGGCCGCCGGCGCGCTCGTCGGCGCCGTCATGAAGGCCACCCGCGGCCAGGCCGATGCCGCCCGCGTCCGCGAGATCATCATGACGAAGGTCGGCGCCTCCTAGCGCTGCTCACCAGTCGATCGGTCCCACAGTGTCGGGGTAGCCGTGCCATATTCTGCTGGCATGGCTACCCCGACACCCGCATATCGCGTCTCACTTCGTATCGACATGCCCGCCACGACGGCCGGTGCTTCCGAGATCGTCGCCACCGCCGCGGCCACCGGGGCCCTTGTGACGGGCCTGGACGTCGCCGCCTCCGAAGGCGGCCGCCTGCTCGTCGACCTCACGTGCGATACGCGCGATTCGCGCCACCGCCGCGAAGTCGTCGCCGCGCTCGAGGCCGTGCCCGGCGTCAAGGTGCGCACCGTGGGCGACGCGACCTTCCTCGCCCACATCGGCGGCAAGCTCGAAATCGCCGCGAAAGCCCCGCTGCGCAACCGCGATGACCTCTCCCGCATCTATACCCCGGGCGTCGCGCGCGTGTGCAAAGCCATCTACGACACCCCCGCCAAGGCGCGCCAACTCACGATCAAGAAGAACACCGTCGCCGTCGTAACCGACGGCACCGCAGTCCTCGGCATGGGCGATATCGGCCCGGCCGCGGCCCTGCCGGTGATGGAGGGCAAGGCGGTGCTCTTCAAGGAGTTCGGCGGCGTTGACGCCTGGCCCATCGTCCTCGATACCAAGGACACCGAGCAGATCATCGCGATCGTCAAGGCGATCGCCCCCGCTTACGCCGGCATCAACCTCGAGGACATCTCCGCGCCCCGCTGCTTCGAAATCGAAGAGCGCCTGCGCGCCGATCTCGACATCCCCGTCTTCCACGACGACCAGCACGGCACCGCCGTCGTCGTCCTTGCCGCCTTGCTCAACGCGCTCAAGGTCGTGGGCAAACGCATCGAGGATGTGCGCATCGTCGTCTCCGGGGTCGGCGCCGCCGGCCATGCCATCATCCGGCTGCTCGCCGCCCAGGGCGCGCGCGACATCGTCGGCTACGGCCGCACCGGCGCCCTGCATGCCGGCGACGTCGAGGGCATGAACTCCCACCGGCGCTGGCTCGCGGAAAACACCAACCCGCGCGGCGTGACCGGCACGCTACAAGAGGGCCTCGCCGGCGCCGACGTCTTCATCGGCGTCTCCTCCGGTGACATCCTCACCGGCGATGACATCGCCACGATGGGGCCCGGCGCGATCGTCTTCGCGCTGGCCAACCCCACCCCGGAAGTCGATCCCACGGACGCCGCCGAGCATGCCGCCATCGTTGCCACCGGCCGCAGCGACTACCCCAACCAGATCAATAACGTCCTGGCCTTCCCGGGCCTCTTCCGCGGCCTGCTCGACGCCGAGGTCTCCGCGATCTCCGACGAAGTCCTGCGCGTTGCCGCCGTCGCCATCGCCGAGACGATCGCGCCCGAAGAGCTCAACCCGGCCTACATCATCCCAGGCGTCTTCGACCGGCGGGTCGCCACCCGCGTCTCGCGGGCGGTGCAGGAAGCCGCTCATGAGCACCAGGCGTGACGACGGCCACCTAACCATTTGAGTGTGATCTGCTTCATAAACTAGCGGCTAAGCGGGAGCGCGGCGGTGTTTTGCCCGGAATCCCGGGCAAAACACCCCCGCACCGCAGCGCCCGAGGCGACTTGACCCGGGCTAGGCAGGGTCGTAATGTCTTACCTGTTGCCGCGACGGGACAAGCGCCCGGAGCAGACAACAGGCCCGGGATCGAGGAGCTTCAAGCCCTGAGATCCAGGCCACGAGAGCCGGACTTGACAGCGAGAAAGTCGCTCTGCTAAGTTAGGTTCTCGGCCCTGGAAGTCCGGGGCAGAAATCCTCACCTTCTGAATGATCAGCAATCCTTGCGGATCGGACAGCTGTGTGGTGGTTCCTTGATAACTCAACAGTGTGTCATTTTGTATTTTTTGTGATGCCATTTGGCCTGTGCTCGCCTTTTTTTGGTGGGTGTGGGTTGTTTTGTTTGGTTGGCTGCCCCTTTTTTTGG
>NZ_JALIQR010000018.1:0-55538 GCF_023634005.1 Bowdeniella massiliensis | reverse complement strand
ACGCCCTGCTCCTTCGCCTCCGCCAGCAGGCGCTCGGCGAGGTCTTTCTGATTGATGATCTCTCCGGTCACGGGATCAATCATCTCGTCATTAGCGATGACGGCATCGGTCGTGTCAGTCACGGCCATCTCCTTTCGGATCAGGCCGGACCCACACACCGTTTATCTGACAGTCCCTCGAAGAACTATGGCCGCTCGAAGGCAAGATAAGAAGGGGCCGAGGTGTGCTCGACGGGCTGTAGTCCTGCTGCGATAGCTTCGCGCCTCAGTTCTGCTTGCGTGACGACGCGCCAGGCGTGGTGAGCGCGCCGCGTCTCAAGTGGCTCGCTGTCCGCATCGAGCAGGGTCCATTCTATGGTCCACTCGACGTGCTGGTGATCGAGTGGATCGGCTCGGCCGCGAGTGTGCAGGCGGTGAGTGCCGACCTTCACCGTGCCGAAGTCCGTCCAGTCGATCGTGGTGACGTCTTCGGGTGGCTGCACGGAAATGATGAGGCGTCCGCCGGGCTCTAGTCGTGCGGCGGCTGCGTGCCACAGGGCGAGCCGATCCTCGTCGCTCAGGTGGCCAATAGCGTTAAGCATGATTGCCGCGCGCCAAGTATCCGGTAGGTGCGGGAGTGCCGCCGGGAAGGGCAGCGGAACGATCGTGGTGTGCCGAAGCAGGTCGGGATCGCTCGCGACCGTTGTCATGAGTCCCACCCGCATGGCGGCCGACGGCTCGACCGCGTATATGCGGTCGGCGCCTAACTCTCTCAGGGTCGGGGTCTGCGAGCCGATGCCGGAGGCAATGTCGATCGCGCAACTATTCGATAGCGGTGGAAGTAGGTCGCGCAATGCTGTCGTGGTCTCGGGCATCCAGGCGGCGGTCAGCGCGGCATACCACTCGGCATTGGGAGTGTAAGCGTCATCGTTCATGGACCGACTCTACCCACATGGGAACCATTCTCACTAGACCTCGATTGCTTCGAGGGGGTAGCGGCTGGTGATCAATGGTGATAAGTTCGATAGCAAGGACGTGGAAATCGAAATAGATTCGTTTTCTCGTTCAGTTGGTAACGACGACAAAGCTCCGGGCAATGGTGCATACGAAGGGACACAACATGAAGCGTCGGTCAATACTCAAAGGCGCAGCTGCCGCGCTATGTGCGGTATCGCTAGCGGCATGTTCATTGGGCGGGGGTGGCTCGGATACCGGCGGTAGCGTCGGTCCGGGCGACGGCGAAGGCAAAACCCTGACCCTGTGGATCATGGAAGGCACGAACGCCTCCTCTGATGCCTACATCACGAAGCTGACAGAGAAGTTCAAGGAAAAGACCGGGGCCGACCTCAACGTCCAGCTCCAGCCGTGGGCCGGCGCCCACGACAAATTCGTCACCTCCATCGCGGGCGGCACTGCCCCCGATGTCGCCGAGGTAGGCACAACGTGGACCCCCGAGTTCGCAGACCTTGGGGCGCTGGCCGATCTCACCGAACGCGTCGAGGGTGAAAACCTCGACCTCGTCGAAGGGCTCGTGACCGCGGGAACGCTCGACGACAAGCTCTACGGCATGCCGTGGTACGCGGGGATCCGCAGCTTCCTGTACAACAAGGAACTCTTCGAGCAGGCGGGCATCGACAAGGCCCCGACCTCCTGGGCCGAGCTTGATGACGCTATCGCCAAGCTGAAGGAGCTCGACGGCGTCATCCCGTTCCCCATCGCGGGTGGCTCGCAGTACGGGTTCATCCCCTTCATCTGGGGAGCGGGCGGTGAACTGGCCACCGAATCCGATGGCACCTTCACCTCCGCACTCGATTCACCCGAGGCGATCGAAGGCATCAAGTACTACACGGACCTTGCGCTCGAGAAGGGTGCTTCCACCCCGGCTGCGGCGACGTGGAAGGAAACTGACTCGCTCGCTCAGTTCCAGGACGGCAAGATCGGCATGATCATCTCCGGTTCCTGGGTGCCGGCCACGATCAAGCAGGAAAGCCCCGACTTCCTAGAAAAGGTCGGCGCCTTCCCGATTCCCTCCAAGGACGGCGGCATCGCCAAGTCGTTCGTCGGAGGCTCACACCTCGCGATGTTCGAGGACTCCGAGAATAAGGATCTCGCCTGGGAGCTCATCAAGCTCATGTCCACCGGTGAACTCGCCCAGCAGTGGGCCGAAGAGTCCAACTTCTTCCCCGGGGACGCCAAGCTCCTCGACGAATACCTGGGAAGCGATGACGAACTCGTCAAGGTCTTTGCCACCCAAATGAAGGACGGCGGCGACTCGGTTCCCGTCACCCCGAACTGGGGCGCGGTCGAAGGTGAACAGATCATCCCGACGTTGCTGCAGTCGGTCCTGACCGGTAAGGCAAGTGCCGAGGATGCGGCCAAGACCGCGGCCGAGGCCATGAACTCGACCCTGCAACGCAAGTAGTACCCTCCCCATCAAGGAAGGCTCCCATGACTCGGCAACGATGGCTCCCGTGGCTGTTGCTCGCCCCGATGCTCACGGTCTTTGCAGTCCTACTGTTCTGGCCGATCATCCGGGTCGTCAACCTCTCGCTGCAGGACTACGGACTGAAGCAACTGCTGAAGGGCGAGACCAACTACGTCGGACTCGCCAACTACAAGGCGATCCTCGGCGACTCCTTCATCTGGACGACCGTGCTCCCGAATACCGTCGTCTTCGCTCTGGTCTGTGTTGTCTTAACGATGATCCTCGGGACCATCGTTGCCCTGCTCCTGAATAACCTCTCGCCGCTATGGCGGACGGTATGCGCGATGGCGATCATGGTCGCCTGGGCTATCCCGTCCGTCACCGGCACCTACGTCTTCGTCTGGCTGTTCGAACCGCTCAACGGCCTCGTCTCGACCTTCCTATCCCAGGTCGGTCTCATCGACGCCGGATCAATCAACTGGTTCACCGGACGCATCACGTTCTTCATGATCGCGGCGGCCAACGTCGTCTACCACGGCTTCCCCTTCATCGCGATCACCGTCCTTGCCGGACTGATGTCCGTGCCGAAGGAACTCTACGAGGCCGCCGAGATCGATGGCGCGACCTCCTGGCAGCGGTTTTGGCGCATCACCGTGCCGATGCTTAAGCCCGTCTTTGCGGTGTGCGCGATCCTGTCAACCATTTGGGACTTCAAGGTCTTCAATCAGATCTATCTCATGCCGGGCGGCGATGGCGCCAATAAGGACGTCTACAACCTGGGCGTGTGGTCCTACGTCGAGTCCTTTGGCCAAGGCCGCTACGGCTTCGGTGCCGCGATCGCGGTGCTGCTGACGCTGATTCTGCTCGTCATCACCGTGATCTATATGCGCACCCTGTTTAAGGAGGATGACTCGCTGCAATGAGTTCGATTCGCTCCTCCCACCCGATCCGCTCCATCGGCAAGATCGTCGCGATTATTGCGCTGCTCATCTACAGCCTGTTTCCGGCCTACTGGATGATCTCCACCGCGCTCGATACTCGGCCCAATGCCCGCGGCGCACACGTCCTACCCTCCGGGCTAACCTTCGATCACTTCCATACGGTCCTTACCCGCGGCGGGTTCACCACCTTCTTACAAAACTCGATCATCGTGGCCGTTGCGACCGTGCTGATCTCCGGGGCCGTGGCGCTCTTTGCGTCCGTGGCGGTCGCGCGGTTTAACTTCTCGCTGCGCAAATCGATGCTCATCATGATCCTCATCGTCCAGATGATTCCGCTCGAAGCGCTCGTCATCCCGCTGTTCTTGCAGGCCAAAACTCTTGGCATGCTCAATACCTACTACGGGCTAATCCTCGTCTATCTGGCGTTCTCCCTGCCGTTTGCCGTGTGGACGCTGCGCGGCTTCGTCGCGGCCGTGCCCAAGGAACTCGAAGAAGCCGCCTACCTCGATGGCTGTTCCTGGTGGCAGATGTTTTGGCGGGTACTCTTTCCGCTCGTCGCCCCGGGCCTCGTCTCGACCTCGATCTTCGCGTTCATTACCGCGTGGAATGAGTTCATCTTCGCCCTGACCTTCATGTCGGACTCCGCGAAGTACACCGTCGGGGTAGGGCTGCGAACCTTCTTCGGGCAGAACACGAATGACTGGGGTCCGATCATGGCGGCCTCCACCCTCATCACGCTGCCGGTGCTGATCTTCTTCCTCATCATCCAGTCGAAACTGTCCTCCGGACTCATGACGGGAGCGACGAAGGGATGACGAACTGCGATCGCGATATCCTCGGCGTCCTTATGGCCGCCGTGCCACCCGAGCCATGGCCGCGGTGGTTCACGGACGCGCTGGATCGTGGGCTCGGAGCCGTGTGCCTGTTCGCCACGAACACCGTTGGCGGGCTGCGGGAGACCGAGCGCCTCGTCGACCATCTACGCCAACGCCAACCCCACATCATTGTCGCGATCGACGAGGAGGGCGGCGACGTTACGCGGCTGCAGGCCGAAGACGGCTCCGCCTTGCCCAATGCGTGCGCGACCGGGGTGGCGCAGGCGCGCGAGCGCGGGCGATACCTCGGTGACCTGCTGGCCGCCTGCGACATCGACCTCAACCTCGCACCCGTCGTCGACGTGGCAACCGAGGCCGCGAACCCCGCCGTCGGGGTGCGATCCTTCGGTTCCGATCCCGAAACCGTCACCCGGGCGGGGGCCGAAACCATCGCCGGACTCGCCGAGCGCGGCCGAGCAAGCTGCTTGAAACACTTTCCCGGCCACGGCGATACACGCACCGATTCGCACGCCGCGACGCCGCGCGTGCTGGGCGATCGCGAGGCCATTGAGGCCACGCACCTCGCGCCGTTTGCGGCGCTCGCGGGAAGCGCCGACGCCATCATGACGGGGCACATCGAGGTGCCAGCGTTCGGCGAGGGAGTGGCGAGCCTGTCGCCCTGGGCCTACGAGCTCATCCGCTCGCTCGGTTTTGCCGGGCCGATCCTGACCGACGCCCTCGATATGGCGGGCGCGGGGGAGGACCCGGCGCTCACCGAGCGCGGGCTGACGCCAATCGCGAGTCGCGCCTATCGGGCGCTCGTGGCCGGCGCCGACCTGCTCTGCCTGGGCGCGCCGCCGCGCGAACACGAGATCTTCACCCGCGGCTACGAGGCCGTTCAGGCGGCGCTCGCCGACGGCGCGATCGACCGGGCCGGGCTCGCGCAGCGCGCCGCGCGCATCGCGACGCTGCGGCGGCCCGCCACCCGAGCCCGCTTCGATGAGGCAGCCGCGCTCGAATTTGGGACCTCGTGCGTGGTGGCGCATGCCCGGGCCACCGGAGACGTGGTGCGCACCGCCGCATTCGACCTGCTCGACGTACGCAGCCGACCGGCCTATGCGGCAGCGACGACGGCGCCCGCGATCGCCGACTTCGCCGCGAGCCGCGATGCCCGCATCCACCTCGAGCTCGCAGCCGTTCCCGCAGACCGCGACCTCATCATCATCACGCGCAATCCCGCGACCGACGCCGCCGAACGCGACCGGCTCGACGCGGCGCTCGCCGAGCGGAGCGACGCCCTCGTCCTGCACACGGGGCTGGCGGCCGCTGCACCCGAGGCCCGCCACGTCCTTGCCATCCAGGGTGTCTCGCGCGCGCACCTCGCCGCTGCCGATCTCCTGCTGCGCGGGGAGGCAACGTGCGGATCCTAGGCATGATGAGCGGCACAAGCGCCGACGGGATCGACGCGGCCCTGCTCGACTTCACCATCACCGGCACGAGCCTTGCCGCGAGCGTGGGTGCCAGCGAGCTGCGCGCCTATCCGAGCGAGCTGCGCGAGGCGATCGTGCGCGCGCAAGACCCGAGCCGAACCACCGCCAACGACATCGCCGAGCTGCACGCCCGGATCGGCAACGCGCACGCCGATCTCGCGCGGGACATCCTCGCGGTCGCGAGCGCCGACGCCATCTGCCTGCACGGCCAAACCCTGAACCACCTCGTGCGGGAGGGTCGCACGATCGCCTCCCTGCAGGTGGGGGATGCAGCCTGTGTCGCCGCCGCCACCGGCCTGCCCGTCATCCACAACGTGCGCGATAACGACATCGCGCTCGGCGGCGCGGGTGCGCCCTTCGCGCCGCTGCTCGACGTTATGCTCGCCCAGCACCTCGCGCCCGTCGCGCTCGTGAACATCGGCGGCCTCGCGAACCTCACCGCGATCACGAGCGTGGGCGTCACGGCCTTCGATACCGGCCCCGGCAACTGCCTCATCGACGCCTACCTGAGCGCGACGAGCGGCGGACAGCTCAATTTCGACGATGGGGGCGCCATCGCCGCCCGCGGCACCGTGCACGAGGGCGCGCTCGCCGAGCTGCTCGCCGATCCCTACTTCGCGGCCGCGCCGCCGAAGTCCACCGGGCGGGAGTACTTCACGCTTCAGTGGGCCGAGGCCACCCTGGCGCGCGCCGGCCTCACCCCATCCGGCGGCGGCCCCGATCCCGATATCGTCGCGACCCTGACGGCGCTGACCGCGCGCACGATTGCCGAGGCCTGCCTCGCGGCCGGGGCGACGCGCACCTATATCGCGGGCGGGGGAGCGCACAATGCGAGCCTGCTGGCCGCGCTCACCGCAGCGGGCCTCGATATTCGCCCCATGGGCGAGCTTGGCATCAGCGCGGACCTGAAGGAGGCCGTCCTCATGGCCGTCCTCGGCTTCGCGGCGCTAGCCGGCCTGCCGGCCACCGTCACCGACACGGGTGCCACCCGCCCCGCGGTGCCGGGCGCCATTGCGCTCCCACCCACGGCTGACGCGGGCGCGCTCGCCGCGCTGCTTGCTGCCCCGCCCCCGGTCTTTGCGGCCGCCTGGCCCACCCCGCTCATCCTCACCCACCGGAAGGACCCGTCATGACCCCACAGTTCGACTACCTCATCGGCCATGACGTGCCCACTGAACAGCGCAACGAGTCCACCCTCGGCATCGATCGCCTCGCCACCGGCGAGCTCGTGAGCCGCCTCATTGACGCCAACGCCACCATCCACCGCGCCGTCGCCGCCCAATCCGCCCAGCTCAGCGCCGCCGTCGAGGCCGCCCTCATCAGCTGGGTCGCGGGCGGCGTCATCCACTACGCCGGCGCCGGCACCTCCGGGCGTCTCGCCGTCCTGGACGCCGTCGAACTCCTGCCCACCTACGGTGTCGGCGAGGACCGCGTGCGGGCCCACCTCGCGGGCGGGGCGGCCGCGATGATGCACGCCGTCGAGGGCGCCGAAGACGATCGCGCCGCGGGTGAGGAGCTCGGCTCGAGCCTCGTGCCCACCGATCTCATGTTCGGAGTTACCGCCTCGGGCCGCACCCCGTTCGTAGCGGGCGCCCTTTCCGGGGCCCGCTCGCGCGGCGCGACGACGATCCTGCTCGCCTCCAATCCGGCCGCGGAGCTCGCCGCCCTCGCCGATATCGCGATCCTGCCCGACACCGGCCCTGAGGTCATCACCGGCTCCACCCGGATGAACGCCGCGACCGCGCAAAAAATCGTCCTCAACACGTTTTCCACCGCGCTCATGGTTCGCTGCGGCAAAACCTTCGACAACCTCATGATCGACGTGCGCGCCACCAACGAAAAACTGCGCGCCCGCACCGTGCGCATGATCGTCCAGGCCTCGGGCATCAGCCCCGAGGAAGCCCGCACCAACCTCACCGAAGCCGGCGGGCACATCGCCCCCGCACTCGTCATGGCCCTCGCCGGCGTCGACCTCACCGCCGCGAAAGCCGCGCTTGCCGCCTTCCCGCCGGATCCGCATCGCGCGGGGGACCCGTCGGGGATCCGCAGCGCCCTCACCGCGCTAGGTTAGAGACATGAGTACGAGCGACGTTACCTCGGTATTGCGCGGCATGCTGCCCTCGCTACCAACGAAACTGCACCGCGTCGTCACCTTCTACCTCGACAACCCCGCCTCCGCCCCGAAGCTCACGATCAACGAGGTCGCCGCCGCCACCTCCGTCGCGCCCTCCACTCTGACGCGCCTGGCGCGCATGGCGGGCTACGACTCCTTCGGCGCCTTCCGCTCCGCCCTCGCGGCCAACTGGGCGATCCGCTCCTACGCCTCCCGCGAGGACGAGGCCTCCTCGGACATCTCCGCCGACGACGACCTGGCCTCCGTCGTCAAAAAAATCGCCTACCTCGATACGGAATCCGTCGCCTCCACCGCGCGCTCCATCGATCTCGACGTCCTCGCGCGCGTCACCGAACGCCTTGTGAGCGCCCGCCGCATCCTCATCTTCGGCGTCGGCGCCTCCCACATCGTCGCGAGCGATCTGCACCAAAAACTCCTGCGTATCTCGCTGCCCGCGCACAGCCCGGGCGAGATCCACACCGCGCTCACCATGGCCGCGCTGCTGCGCCCCGGCGACCTTGTCATCGGCTTCTCCCACTCGGGTGCGACCCCGGAGGTCCTCGACGTCGCCCACATCGCCCGCGAGCGCGGCTGCGGCGTCCTTGCCGTGACGAACGATCGCTCCTCGGAGCTCGCGCGACTGGCCGACGACGTGCTGTTCACCGCCGCCTACGAGACGTCCTTCCGCGCCGGGGCGACGGGCTCGCGCCTGGCGCAGCTGACGGTCGTCGACTGCCTCTTCATCGCCGCCGCGCAGCAGACCCTCGACGAATCCCAGCGGGCCCTCGAACTCACCTTTGACGCGATTCAGTCGCGCCGACGCAACTCCGCGGCCGCCAAACCCGCGACCCCGTAGAGCGGCTCGCGCGCGGCTACCTCAATCAGCTCGACGCTGCCGATACCGCCGCGCCCAGGGCCTTCGCCGCCGCCGCGCTCGACGCGCTCGATGACCGCGGCACGCAGGGGCGCGCACCGCGTCGCGACGCCACCGGCCCACACGAGGGGGAGCAGCCCCACCACCCCGCGCTCCCGTAGCTCCCGTGCGCACAGCGTAATCCCGCGCGCAATGCGGTCCGAAGCCTGGTGGAGGATCCGCCCCGCAACGCCATCCTCGCCGCCCGTGTCTGCCGCGAGGACCTCGCTCCAGATGCGGGCGAAGCGCCCCCAGCTGGCTGGCGGCAGCGAATCGATGCTCGCAATGAGCGCCTGCGTATCGGCCGCAATCTCGAGCATCGCCAGCAGCCGCGGCGTCAGCTCGGTTGCCTCACCAGTGCCATCCAGGTCCGCCGCAACCGCCCGCAGCACCTGCTGGCCGAGCCACGTCCCGGAGCCCACATCGCCGAGCACCCACCCCAGCCCGTCGGTGCGCCGCACGAGCTGCGAATCGCATATCGCCGCCTGGATCGCACCCGTGCCCGCAAGCGCCAGCACCCCGGTGGTGTGCCCCGCCTCGTTGGCGAGGAACGCCGCCGCAATATCGTCCGTCAGCATCAGCGGGACCGTCCCCGCAGCCGCGCCGTCGCCGCCAGCGCCTCCCGCGCCGCGAGCCAGGACGCTGCGCGCAAGCCCCGCCTCGGCCGCCTCCTGCACCTTCGCCCGGCCCGCCCCGCCGGCACCCGTCACGGCGAGGTAAACCAGCTCCACCGCGGCGGCGTCCTCGCCCGCCAGCAGCGCGTCAATCCCGGCACCGAGCGCCGCAGCAAACTCCGCGGGCGTGATCGCCGAGCGGAGGTTTGCTCCCGGCCCGTCGTGGCGAGCACGGATCGCCCCCGACGCATCGAGCAATGCGAGTTTCATGGAGGTGCCGCCGATATCGCCAATGATCGCGAAAGTCATGTCCTCATCGTATGCCGCGCCCCGGACGCCCCCGCAAAACTGACAGCGTCTTCTGGCCCCCGTCTCAGGCTCTTTTCAGGTTGGGCTTGCAGTATCTAAGTCACCAGGAGCTGATGAATGACATGGACATTGGCTCCGTCGCATGGATAGGCCGTCTGACTGAGGGGAAAGACGACCGGGGCGAGTTCCCGTTTCACTCCGCGGGCTCGCTCAGACTGGTGAAAGGCGCCCCGACCCATCCTCCCGGGTCGGGGCGCCGAACCATGTCCGCGCTCATGACTCGGCGACGGTAACCCTCGTCATCATGAGGACCTCACGAGTATTTCCCTCGCCCGACACGTCAAAATCCACGACGGCTGCGCTCAGCTGGGACAGCGACGTCAGGTGCGTGCCGCCGCAGGGCAGGCTCACTTCTCCTTCGGGCAGCTCGCACACCCACTGCCGCCGCCCCGACAGCGCGGCGCTGTCCGCCTCGACCCTTACCTTGGCGCCCGAGGCGAGCCATTGCGCGAGGTGGCCATTGACGCGCTCCGCAATCGCGGCCGGATCGTCGAAGGCGGCTGGAAGCTCGATCATTCCAATTGTCATCATTTATCCGCTCTACTCCGCAGTTTCAACCATGATTACCGGCTCGGGTCTGGGTGAGATCATCACGAACGCCTTCGCGAACTTCGCGACAAGTGGCACCCTGCCCGTGATCACGTTCCTAACCGCGGGCCTGATCAATGTCTTTGTCCCGGCCGATGGTGGCCATCTGGTACTGCAAGGTCCGATCTTCTACGACCTCGCCAAGAACCTCGGAACCGACCCTGGTCTCATCACGGTGGCGATGGCTCAGGGAGCGAACTGGACGAATCTCCTGCAGCCGTTCTGGGCGCTCCCGCTGCTCGCCATTGCTCGGCTAGGAATTCGCGACATCATGGGCTATTGCCTCATCATCCTGGTCGCCGGAGGAATTGTCGCCTCGTTGCTACTCGGCATTTTGCCGATGATCCTGTAACGAGCCACCCGGTAGGCGCGGTCGAGATAGATCGCGCCTACCATTGAGCTATCCGACCCGATCACTGGGAGACCGAGTGAAGCTGCAAAGGACCATGGCTGACCAGGTTGCTGGCGAGCTGCATGGAGCCATCCTTAGGGGCGAGTACGCAGGTGGGAGCGCGCTCCGGATTAGAGATCTCGCCGAACGATTCTCGACGAGTCCGATGCCGATCCGCGACGCATTGCGACAGCTAGAGGCGCTCGGACTGGTGGAGATTTTGCCGCACCGCGGTGCGCGGGTCCTCGAGCTATCGCTTGCTGACCTACACGCGACCTATGAAGCCCGGGCAGCCTTGGAGTCCGCGGCGATAGAACTAGCTGCTGAGAGAATAACTGAAGACGAGCTGGCTCAAGCAAACAGTTTCCTTCAGCAACACAATGCTGCCGTTGAAGCAGGACAGGTCGACGATGCCCGCGTAGCCCATCGGCAGTTCCACTTTTCTCTTTACACCGGCGCAGGATCAGAGTGGCTGGTGCGGGGAATCGAACCGGCGTGGCAAAACGCTGAACGGTATCTTTTTGCCGCCCCGGATATCGATGTCAACCACGACCAGAGCGCGGTAGAACACGCGGAGATCCTCGCTGCCTGCTCCGAGCACGATTCGAAACGGGCGGCCCACGCGATCCGCAAGCATATTTTGGGCGCACGAGATCGCATTGCGACGCAGTTGCAGGAGAGTCAGATCTTCGTCAAAGCGCGCTGGCAGAACTAGGCTTTCGCCGGCGAACTAAAACTCAACCCTAAGACCTTCAAGGAGTTCGATCGTGCGGGACTTGATCTCGTCGCGGATCGGGCGGACGGCCTCGACACTCTGCCTTGCGGGATCGTCGAGCTTCCAGTCTTCGTAGCGTTTTCCGGGGAAGAACGGGCACGTGTCGCCGCACCCCATGGTGATGACGACATCCGAGAGTTGGACGGCATCGGTGGTGAGTATCTTCGGCTGCTCGGCAGAAATAGCGATCCCGACCTCGGCCATGGCTTCGCGCACGGCCGGGTTGATCTCCATCGCCGGGGCAGAACCGGCCGACCGGACCTCCCCCTGGCCGCCGGACAGGTGAGTGGCGTAGGCCGCTGCCATTTGGGAACGCCCGGCATTGTGGACGCACACGAAAAGAACCGATGGCTTCTCCATAGTTCAAGGCTACGGCCAGAGTTTGAAGGACAACACCAAAAAGCGTAGGGTGATGACTAGAGAGAACGGAGGGCACACGTGGGTGCCGGGCACGATCACGGGCATGGAGCTAACGAGGCAGCTCAATCAAAGGGCTTGCGCATTCGGCTGGCGATCGCGTTTGCGATCACGTTCTCGATCGTCATCATCCAAGCGGTCGGCGCATGGATCACGGGATCGCTCGCACTCCTCACCGATACCGCTCACGCCATCACCGATGCGTCCGGTCTGCTCGTCGCGCTGATCGCCGCTCACCTCATGCATCGCCCGGCCGACTCTCGCCGCACCTGGGGCTTCCGACGGATCGAGGTCATCGCCGCGCTCGGACAGGCAACGCTCCTGCTCGTTGTCGGCACCTACGCCGCTATCGAGGGTGTACGGCGACTCTTCCATCCACCCGAAGTCCCCGCGAATGAACTGCTCATCATCGGTATCCTTGGCCTCGTCGCGAACCTGTGCGCCATCGGAGTGCTCGCCTCATCGCGGGGTGCGAACTTCAACATGCGGGCAGCGTTCCTCGAAGTCTTGAACGATGCGTTGGGCTCACTCGGAATCATCGTGGCCGCAATCCTGATCGCCACGACCGGGTTCTACCGGGCGGATGCGCTCGCGGCGCTGCTCATCGCCCTGCTGATCGTGCCGCGAGCCCTGCGCCTGATCCGAGAGACCCTCGCGGTCCTCATGGAATTCACACCCGAGGGCCTGGACCTGGATGAGGTGCGCCGCCACATCGAAGACCTGGAGCACGTGCTGGAGGTCCATGACATGCACGCCTCGACCGTTGCGACCGGGCTCCCGCGGCTCACCGCTCACATCGTGCTGAGCGAAGAGTGCTTCACAGACGGGCACGCGGCTGAAATCCTGCTCCAGGTACGCACGTGCGTGGCCGAGCACTTCGACGTCTCGATTAAACACTCGACGTTCCAGCTCGAGCCCCCCGCCATCGCTGCGCACGACCGCTGCGAAGTCGATCCGGCGGGCTGAGAATAGACAGGAACCTATACAGCGAGTTTCAGGTTGTTTTCAGGTTCGGGCAGCAAAGTAATAGTCATCGAGCAAGAGATGAAGACATGGCATCGATTGCTCCGTATGGATAGGCCGTCTGACTGAGGGGAAAGACGACCGACTGGTGATAGGCGCCCCGACCCTATCTCCCTGGGTCGGGGCGCCGAGCTGTCTCCGCCGGTAGGTTCCTGACATGCAGATCGACATCTGACAGGCAACGCTCGACGACATCGCCGTGATCGACGGCAGGTGCGTCTGCATCAACCAGGTAGCCACCTCGAGTCAGATCTCGTCCTGTGGAAGCTCTACGTGCTTCCGGAGTTTCAGCGTGCCGGGGTCGGTCAACGATTGATGGAGGCGACCCCTGGGGAGGCTTGGACGCCGTCTGGCTGCGATACCGCGAATAGTCCACGGCGAAACTCGCAGGCGCTTGTGTACTCGGCTTCAGGCTTTGCCCAGCTTCGGCCTGCAAAGTATTAGACATAGCCGGAAGCGATGAGATATGGCATCGCTTCCGCCGCATGGATAGGCCGTCGGACTGAGGGGAAAGACGAGCCGCAACTGGTGAGATGCCCCGATCCATCCTCCCTTGGGTCGGGGCGTCGCCATGTCTAGGCGACGATGTCGCGCCAACGGTGCGGGAGTTTGCCGCAGGAGCGCAGGGTCGAGCGGTAGCGGTGCCGGGCCGCGATATTGCGGCGCATCTCGTCGGCGATCCGGCCAAGGAAGAGCGAGCGGTACATGCTGTCCGACAGCGTGGAGGCGGCAAACGAGATCCCGGAGAACAGCGCGAGTATCAAGCACACCCGGAACATCGCGGCATCGAGCGGAAGGTTGACCCCCACCCATTGCATGGCCCGCGGATCCTTGCCAGTCCAGGTTTTTATCAACTGCGGGGTGAGGGCGATCTTGCCGAAGATCGTGAAGATCGCGAAGGTCGCGACGATGAAGATCGCCGCCTGCGCAAGCTGGACCGCGGCGGCCACGACCGTAAGGTTGATCCACTCGCCGATGGAGAATTTCGAGCGTGACGGCTCCACGCCGCAAAATGGGGTGGCCTGAAGGAGATGTTCGCTATCGTCCTCGGTGTCCTGCTCATCGAGCATGTCGATGACAGCTGGCACGATGATGACGATCAGCATGATGAGCAGGAACGTGCACAGCCACACCATTTGACGGTGGTTCATGTTGGCCGACAGCTGCCAGAGCTCGGTGGTGAAGAAAACCAGCAGGACGGTTAGGAGCAGCAGGGGCAGGATGCGGGCGACCGCGGGGATCGCGGCGGTGAGCTCGCGTAGGGAGCGCCTGCCAGCCCACGTGAGGATCCGGTCGAGCTCCACAAAGCTCAAGACCGCCGCGAGGACGAGCAAGCCGAGCCGTTCGAAGAAACCTAGGTGTAACAGGCCCGTGGTCTCGACGAAACTCGAGGCGATCGAGAACCCCGCAACCCACAAGAAGATCACCACCAGCCCGACGATCACGCGCGTACGGACGCTAAAGCGCCGCTGAATGCGTGCGTAGCCGAGCCCGACCGGGATCGCGATCACTGCGATCGGGAGGCTGATGAGCATCGCGTTCACGATGCCGGGATAGCTCTGGGGTTCCTCCAGGTCAATCGTCTGCTCTGCCGCGATCGCGGCATCGGCGACGAGGAGCGAGGTCGCGAAGAACGCGGACGTCAGCAACAGCGGGACGGTGCGGGTGATGGGGCCGACGAGGCGGCGGCGGGGCGGGACGACGAGGGGAAGCCCATTGGTGCGGAGCCAAGCCTCCTCATTGGCCAGTAGCTGTACTGACGATGCGGCCACCCTGCGTCCTTCCGGCCCGATCCGAATTGTGAGTCTCATTCTCGCACGCGGCCCGGGACGACAAGGGGCGTAACCTAGCCGCGTGAGTCTTTGGCGGGAGAAACAGCGCAGCCGCGCTGCACTGATCCCTCCCTGGATGCTCGCCGCCGCCGCGATGTTCTCTGTCCAACTCTCTGGCGCGTTCGCGGTCGGGCTGATCGACGAAGTGGGAACCCACGGTGCGGCCTGGCTCCTCGTCACCGCGCTCGCGTTCACGATCCCAATCGACGCGATTGCTTTCGTACCGATCGGGCTACCGCAGGCCCTGCCGCACATCTCGGCACCGATCATCGCGACCGCATTCGGGCTTGCGCTACTGATGCCCGTCATCCCGCTCGTCCTGGAGATCGTGGCACTGCGCGGCATGGGTCCCGCCACCTTCGGCACGCTCATGGCACTCGAACCCGCGATGGGGGTCGTGATCGGCGCGATCGTACTCGCCCAGATCCCGCTACCGATCCAGATCCTTGGCATTATCCTCGTCGTCGCCGCCGGAATCGGCTCCGAACGCTTCGCCGCCCGCGATGTCTCGCCGGAGACGCTTTGGCCCGAGACGGATTAGGTCAGCAGCGCACGCACCTTCGCGTCCGTCGCCTTACCGGAGATGACCGTGCCCTTTTCAAACAGCTCGATTACCCGCGGGTTGATATAGGAATCGCGCGCGATCGCGGGCGTATTGTGCAGCCACTCGGCCGTCGTCTTGATCGCCGCCGTCACGGCCTCGGGGGAGGTATCGCCTGCCTTGGCCGCGCGGGAGAGGGCTTGCGCCGCGACGACGGTGCCCTGCCAGGTGCGAAAATCCTTCGCCGTGAAATGCCCGCCCGAGGCCTCTGCCAAATAGGCGTTGATATCCGCTGCGCTCACCCCGTGCCAGGTTCGGCGTCGGCCCTGCTGCTCCGGCCAACACACCGCCGGAGCTGAGCGCGGGGTCTTGGGTCGCGAGTCAAAGAACTTCGCGAGAGCCGCATCCTTCACTCGCACATCCCATTCGCCGCCCGACTTGCCCCGAAACGTCAGGTGCACGATCGACTTGGTCACCTCGACGTGGCGGCGTTGCAAGGTCGAGGCGCCAAAGGACTCGTTCTCTTTCGCGTATTGGCTGCCGCCGACCCGCAGCCCCATCGTGTCGATCATCCGCACGGCCGCAGCGAGCGCCCGGGCGCGCTCATCGCTGCCTTTCAGATCCTTCGTCACGCGGCGTCGAACCGCGGGCAGTGCGTCGGCGAAGGCGAGGGATCGGATGAACTTTTCATCGTCTTGCTGGGCGCGCCACTCGGGATGGTAGATGTATTGGAGCCGGCCTGCGTCGTCGACGCCGGTCGCTTGGATATGGTCATCGGCGCTCGCGGCGATCCACACGTCGTCCCAGGCCGGGGGAATGACGAGGTCTTTGATGCGCTGCAGCTGCTTGTTGTTGGTCACGCGCTTGCCGTTCGCGCCCCAGTAGGTGAACCCCTTACCGGCGCGACGGCGCGTGAAACCGCCCGAGCCCTGCTCAACTCGTCGTACCGTCATGCGCGTTGCTCCATAGACGCCAGCATGACAGCGCGCGGCCCGATGCGCGCGCCCAGGGAACGACACGCCACCGCAGATCATTGATGCGGCAATATCTTGATGTTAAGGTATACGGCACAAAGCTCGACCACACGGCTGTAAGGAGGGCACACGTGATCAAGAAAGTGAACGAATTCCTGTTCAACACATTGAAGCCGACGGGCCACCCTGCCTACAGCGCGACTCGCGAGGCTCCGTCTTCGCTGAAGACGAAGCGCACGAAGGATCGTGCACGGCAGGCCGCCTCCCGCATCTTCCGCGGCTAATACTCGCTGAAGACGACAACAGCGCGCCGGGTTCATTCCCGGTGCGCTGTCGTGTCTCCTGGCAGCAGTTACTCCCTAGCGACCACCAAAGAGGCGGGAGAAGAAGCCCTTCTTCTTTTCGGGCTTGTCCTCCTCTTCGCGCACCCGCTCCTCGCGAGCCGACTCCTCGCGCACGAGCGCTTCGGGCGCCAGGCGCTCGGCGGGCTCTTCAACGTCCTGGCGGTCGGTCTCGCGCGCGGCGTGCGATTGCGCCTCGGCTACTCCCTCCTCCTGCGGACCACGCTCGAGCGAGGAATCCGCCGACGCCTCCGAGTCGGCAACCTCGGCATCCTCTTCGAAGACCTCGGCGCCGACGACCTCCGCGTCCTCGACGTCCTTACGCTCCGCAGCCACCGGACGCTCCTCAGTCACCGGCTCGTCGGGCGCGACCTCCAGTCCGGAGACCTCCGCCGCGCGATCCTCGCTCGCCATCGGCGGCACCTCGCGTGCCGGCTCCGCCTCGTCGTCGGTGCGGCTCGTCGCTTCAACGTTGACGATCCGCCCCGCAGAAAACACGACGGTCGCGCTACCATCGGCCGCCAGCAGCGTCACGGTATCTTCGCCCTCACGGTGCGAGATCCCGCGCAGCTTGGCGTATTCCAGCAGCGCGGCGCGGTGATCGGAGACGGTGATCGACATCAGCGCCTGCGCGATCACTCGCCCGATGCGCACTACCGAGGGCTCACCGAGCGCGAGCTTCGGGCTTTCCAGCAGGAACCATACGTCCGTACCCGGACCCGCCGAGGCCGCGTAATGCGTCCACACGCCTGTCAGGGCCTTCGCCGCGAGCGTCAGCTCCAGCGGCAGATTCCGGTTGGCCTCAATCGGCAGCTCGACCTCGGTCAGCGCGTGCGTGCCATCCGCGCGCGCCTTGACCTCCTCGGCTCGCCGCACGACGGCGGCGGGAAAACCGTTGATGTTGTCCCACGCCCAGTGCCACGTCATGTCCTGGACAGCAACCGTGCCGAGCAGGGAGGGACGCGTCACGATGGCATCATCGCCCTCGCCCCACGTCAGGCTCGGGTTGTCCGAGCCGAGTTCTGCCTGCCACGGCAGATCCTCGACGAGATCCTCCAAGACGATCTGTGCCTCGGTGGACATGAACGCCGCGCGATTGACGAGCTCCGATAGTTCATAAGCCATATCTGAAGTCTAGAGCTGCCGACCCCGGCGTGCAGCGCGCCCGCGGCTAGATCCGTGCCGCGCCGCGGGACCCCCGAACATGGCTGACGCCCCGACCCAGGGAGGCAGGTCGGGGCGTCATTCACCAGTCTGGACGGGATCCGCGGAGTGAAGCGGAATCGCGTCCCGGTCGTCTTTCCCCTCAGTCAGACGGCCTATCCATGCGATTCAGGCCAATGCCATGTCTCATCTGGCCTGATGTCTATAACAATGACGGGCCTACCTGAAAGGAACCTGAAAGCGCCTGGGGAGCCACCTGGCAGTTTGTTCCTCACATCCGCTTGCATCCGGGCGCGCCAGCGCGGCATGATTGGACGGCTCTTGCGGGCCGTTGCCCGCACTCACCACGTTGGAGGTCTCCGCTATGTCAGCGCGTGCCCAGGCTCGCTCGCTGGCCGCGGCCTACCGTGATCTGTTCGCCCTATCCGGGTGGGTGTTTATTGTCGTCGCCTTCATTGGTCGCGTCCCGCTCGCCATGGCACAAATGGGGACGCTGCTCATGGTCACCGCGGCCACAGATTCCTATACCGCCGGAGGCACGTGTGCCGGCGCCCTCGCCGTTGCTAACGCCATCGGCTCTCCGATCGCGGGCGGCCTGACCGACCGCATCGGCCAAAAACCCGTCGTCATCGTCCAGTCGATCGTCTCCGGCCTCGGCCTGCTCGCCCTCGTGTTCCTCACGAACGCGGGCCTTTCCTGGCCGATCCTCGCGCTCGCCGCCGCGGCCGCCGGCTTCTTCCTGCCCCAGATCGGCACCCTCGCGCGCATCCGCTGGCGCGAACTCGTCTCCGATAAGACCGGCCCCAACCGCGAGCGCCTCAACACCGCATTTTCCTGGGAGGGTGCCGGCGACGAAGCGAGCTTCGTCCTTGGCCCCGCGACGGTCGGCATCCTCACCGCGATCATCAACGCGCAGTTCGCCGTCACGACGGCCGCCGTCCTCGTCATCGTCTTCGGCACCTGGTTCGGGCTGCACCCGACCTCTCGCCTCGTGGCCGGCTCGCGCACGCACGCCCTGCGCATCGGCAGCGCCATCACCACGATTGCCGCCCTCATGATGGCGAGCCAATTCCTCGTCGGCACAATGTTTGGATCGGTCCAAACCGGCACGACGGTCCTCGCGCGCGCCGCCGGTCAGGACGGCATGGCCGGGCTGCTGCACGGCGTGCTCGGCATCGGTTCCGTCGTCGCCGGCATCGCGATCGCGGCGATCCCCGCCACCTATACCTTCGACCGCCGCGTGCGCGTGTTTTCCATCTCGCTGCTCGTGCTGTCAATCCCGCTGCTGTTCGTGCACTCGCTCGGCTGGCTGACGCTCGTCCTTGCCATCATGGGCTTTGGCATCGCCCCGCTGATGATCACGAACTTCTCGGTCGTCGAAATGGTCACGCCCCCGACGCGCCTCGGCGTCGTCATGACGATGCTCGCCTCGGTGACGGGACTGGGCTATGCCGTCGGATCCTCGACGGCCGGCCGCCTAGCCGACTGGGGCCGCACCGCCACCATCAACGGCGAGGTCATCGGCGGCTACACGCCCGCCTATGCCGTCACCGTCACGGGCGCGCTGCTCGCCGTCATCGTCGCGCACATCGTCGCGGCTCAGCTCGTCCGCCGCCGCTCCGAGCTCAGCTAGGTCGCCAGCCGGCCCCTGCCACAGCGGCTAGATCCACATCGAGCCGAGCCACATGTGCGCGCGCCAGAACCATTTCGGCACTTCCATCGCCGTCCAGATGGGGTAGAAGAAGACGAACACGAGGCCGACGATCCCGACGGCAACGCCCCAGGTGATTCGGGCCGAGCGCGTCAATCGCCGTGGCAGCGGCTCGTCATAGGGCCGCTCGCCGGGCGCGATCCCATCGATTTCGGCGGCCTCCTCGCGCTCGATCTCCTCCAGCACGACGGGGCCCGCGAGCTCGGGAATCGCGTAGCTCGGCGTGATGACGCCGGGCGCCCACGGCTGCACGATCGTGCCGTCCTCGCGCGCATAGGGCAGCGGTGGCAAATGTCGCACGTGCCCGGTGAGATAGCCGAGCGCGAAGACCCACGTGAGGCACACGAACGGCACGAAGGCGATCGTGTAGAAGGTGAAGATCGTGCGATCGGAGAAGATCAACCACGGCACGTACAGCCCGAAATACCCGACGAGAATCGCCCACGCCCGCCAATCCCGACGCGCGATCGCGGCCCACAACACCACGAGCAACCCGAGCGCGGCCGGCCACCAAATCGCGGGGTTGCCGAGTGCCGTAATCGCCTGCGCGCACTCGCCCGAGCTCAGCCCGCAATTAGCCCCCGGGCTCGTCTCCCAGAAAAATGACGTCGGCCGCAGCTGGATCAGCCACCCGAACGGGTTGGACTGATAGGTGTGATCGGAATGCAGCGAGACGTGGAAGCGGTACATCGCCGCGTGGTACTCCCACAGGTTGTTCAGCACATCCGGTAGCCAGCCGCGCGGCACGTCATTGCCGCCATCGCGCAGCCCCTGTGCCCACGTCCGGTAGTAGCCCGACGAGGAGGCAAACCAGGAAAACCACGACGCGAGATACACGAGCCCCGCAACCGGCACGAGGTTGACGAAGGCCGGTAGCCCGCCGCGAAACACGCCGGCGCCGATCCACAATCGCGCCCCGACGGCCCGCCGCGCCGCGATATCCCACGCGAGCGCCGCCAGGCCCGCGGCCGCAAGCATGTACAGCCCGGACCATTTCACGCCCGTCGCGAGCCCGAAAAACACGCCGGCGACGACGAGCCACGGCCGCCACCACAGCGCCGGACCCCACGGGTCATTGAGCCGCGAGGGATCCTCGGCGATCCGCCGGGCGAGCCGCGCCCGCGAATCATCGCGATCGCGCAGCAGCGCCCAGAACCCGAAGAGCGCAAAGAGCATGAGGAAGCCGTCGAGCAGCGCGATGCGCGTCTCGACGATGTGAATGCCATCCATGGCGAGCAGCGCCGCGGCGGTGATCGCCACCGTCGTCGAGCGGAACAACCGGGCCGCAATCCGCCCGATGAGCCACACCGAGATAATGCCGGCAATCGCGATGGTGATGCGCCACCCGAAGGAGGAGTCCACCCCAAAGAGCCGGATCCCGATCGCAATCAGCCATTTGCCGACGTCGGGATGGACGACGAAGGCGGCCTTTTCTTGCAGGAAGGAGGTATCTCCGGCGGCAAACGCGTCGTTCGGATTCTCGTTCCACGTGCCCGCATAACCCTGATGCAGCAGCGAGTAGGCGTCCTTGACGTAATAGGTCTCATCGAAGACGAGCGACGTCGGGTGCCCGAGCCGCCAGAGCCGCGCAACGGCGGCAAATATGGTGACGACGGCGAGCCCGACCCACAGCATCGGGGGAGTGGGCGTGGGATGCGGCAGGCGGAGCCGATCTCGCAGGAAGGCCTCCCGCGCGCGAACGGTGGAGAGCTTATCGAGCGCGATGTGCGTCGCGGTCGCCATCGCAGTGCTCGCCACTTGGGATTTGCTTGGCACCCGCTTATCGTCGCCGACGGCCACACCAATCTCGTCATAGGAGGAGTGGCTGTGCTCGGTCTCGGCTTCGCGTGTGGGATCCTCATTCACACATCGCAGTCTATGTCTGAGACGATGAAACAACGACAGATCCGCTGCCAACTGGAGGCCGACCAATGCGAACGCCACAGCTGAGTGCTGGCCTCACCCTGGCCGCGACTCCCATCGGTAATCTTGCTGACGCTTCGCATCGGCTCGTCGCCGCCCTCGGTCAGGCCGACGTCATCGCGGCCGAGGATACGCGGCGAGTTCGCCAGCTCGCTGCTGGCCTCGGCGTAACGCTATCTGGTCGCATCATTGCTTTTCACGATCACAACGAGGAGGCGCGAGCGGATGAACTGCTCGATCTTGCGGCCGCTGGTCAGGCCGTCCTGGTCGTGAGCGATGCGGGGATGCCGACGATTTCCGATCCGGGCTTCCGCCTCGCCGCGCGGGCACATGAACGCGATCTCCCGCTCACGGTGTTACCGGGTCCATCCGCTGTCGTCACGGCGCTTGCGCTGTCAGGAATCGCGACGGACTCGTTTTGTTTCGACGGCTTTCTGCCGCGTAAGGGTCGCCGCCGGGCAGCCGCGCTCACTCGCCTCGCGGCCGAGCCGCGCACATCGATCATTTTTGAATCCCCGCACCGGCTGGCCGCGACGCTGGCGGAGCTCGCCGCTGCATGCGGACCAGAACGTGAGGCGGCTATCGCCCGCGAGTTGACGAAGATCCACGAAGAGGTACGCCGCGGTAGCCTGATCGAGCTCGAGCAGTGGGCGCGCCAGGGCGTGCGAGGCGAGATCGTCATCGTGATTGCGCCGTGCTCCAGCGCACCCGGAGTTGGGGATCCCGGCATTACGTCCCCCGGACCGCTCGGAGATGAACCAGCCGAGCCCGATCCCCGATTCGTTGCAGAGGTGCGCCGACTGGCGGAACTAGGGCTGAGAATGAAGATCGCGGCGCGTCACGTCGCGACCCGTGAAGGCATCAACGCGAGAGAACTCTTCAACTTGGCCGTCGCTGATTCCTGACGCCAGCGCCGTCACCTCGCGGTATATCGGTCCGCCCCGTGGCGTCCCACCGAGGAATTAGTTTCGAATGGGTAAATCATCCCGTGGTTACTAGGTCTCGGGCCCGAATCCTGCTGAAGTGTATGTGTGTCGACGTCCTCAACCAGTCCAGTCCGCTCATCGCGTCCCTCAGTCCGCTCATCGCGTCCCTCAGTCCGCTACCCCGGATTGGATGGGATGCGCGCGCTAGCCGCAGCCATCGTCTTGGTCTACCACCTCATTCCAGGTGCTGCTCCCGCGGGCCTTATTGGAGTTGACGTTTTCTTCGTAATCTCCGGTTACCTCATTACCCGCCTACTCATCAACGAGTACGAGCGGAACTCCCGGATTGAGCTGAAGGCGTTCTGGCTGCGTCGCCTTCGGCGGCTTTTCCCGGCGCTCGCCTTCATGGTGCTGGTGTGCGTAGCACTCGCGGCCCTCGTCGGTGGCGATGCGCTGGTCAAGGCACGACTGCAGACGATCACCGCGCTGACCTACACCTACAACTGGGCGCAGATCGCGACGGGCAGTGACTATTTCGCCGCGAGTGACCCCCTGCTGCTGACCAATGTGTGGTCGCTCGCCATCGAGCAGCAGTTCTACATTGTCTGGCCCCTGGTCCTGCTGGTCATCGTACGCTGGCGAGGCCGAGCCATCGTGCCCGGACTGCTCGCGATCGCTTCGGCGACCAGCATGGCGATCATCTCCGGTACGAATCTCTCGCGCGCCTACTATGGCACCGACACGCACTTGTTCGGCCTCATGATCGGTGCAATCCTCGCGATGATTATCTCTGGGCGGGCGCCTCGTCCCAGCTCGCCACGTCTCGTGCGCCTCGTTGGCCTATGGGGGCCCGCAGGTTGGCTCGCCGTCGCTGTCCTTGCCGCGATCGGTACGCAGATCTACGACGACGACCGCGGCTTGTATATCTGGGGGTTGCCTGTCGCTTCGCTCGCGAGTGCAATCATCATCCGCGCGGTCATGCCCGACGTCACCGTGGCTTCGGCAATGGCGCGCGGTCTGTGCGCGATCCTGGAGCATCCGGTTCTGGTCTGGATCGGTGCACGCAGTTACGGCTTATATCTGTGGCATTGGCCATTGCTCGTGCTCGCGAACTATCAGTGGCCATCAGCCTCTCCCTATCTCGTGGGCGCCTGCGTCGCCGCGCTGTCACTCGCGCTAGCAGAGATTTCACTGCGCTATGTAGAAGACCCGATGCGCCGAGCGGGCATTTTCGCAACCCTGCGGGCCTGGGGAGCGAGCGTCGTCGCTTCCTTCCGGCGCGGCCCGCACCGGCTGGAAGGAGATAGCTCGACGATGACTTTCCGTCACCTCAGCGTGGGTAGACGGATCGTCACGCTCGCCATGACAACGGTAACTGCCGCCGCTGTCGTCTTAGCGTCCGTGGGGTTGGCCGTCGCGCCGACCAAAACCACGCTGCAAATGCAGATCGATGCTGCGCGCGCCCAGCTGGATCAACACAATGATGCCCGCAGAAACGGTGCGGCCCCGCAAGGTACAACAAGTCCTAAACCCACTGAACCGTCGACTCCACCGTCGGATAAGAAACCGCCCGCGACGGATGAGGACAAGACCGGAAATGTCTCGCTTTCCTTCATCGGTGACTCCGTCATGCTTGCTGCCTCTCCCGCGATTACTGCACGTTGGCCCAAAGCCCTCGTCGACGCGGAGGTCTCGCGCGCGATGCCGAGCATCGATCATCTCATCTCCCGGCAATTGGCCGCTGACTCCCTCGGCGATGTCGTTATCGTTGGGCTCGCTACAAACGGCACGATCCGCGACGATCAGATCGAGGGGGTGCTACATGCCATCGGCGCCGATCGCCGTCTGGTGCTGGTCAATGGTTACTCCCGCCCGAAGGCCCGGTGGGTGATCGACGCGAACGCCGCGATCGATAACGCCGCAAGGCAACATCCAGACCGCGTCTTTGTCGCGAACTGGCACACTGTCGCCGCCGACCACCAGGACCTGCTCGCCTCGGACCAGACCCACCCTCGCAAGGCCGGTATTGACCTGTATGTCAAGACCCTGCATAGCGCCATCAACGAGGCAGCAGCCTCTCTCGATGGCCATTAACCGCTGCCAAACTCACGCCGGGCGTATTTAGCCCGGACAACGCGCCGCAGGTAGGCTTAAAGCCATGAGTGCAGTGCTATCCGCCGTCGCGTGGCCCTATGCCAACGGCCCCCGCCACATCGGCCATGTCGCAGGTTTTGGAATCCCCTCCGATGTCTTCAGCCGGTACATGCGAATGGCCGGCGAGGACGTCCTCATGGTCTCCGGTACCGACGAGCACGGCACCCCCATCCTCGTCGCCGCGGACGCCGCCGGCGTCACCGCGCGCGAACTCGCAGACAAAAACAACCGCATCATCGTCGAGGACCTCGTCCAGCTCGGCCTGTCCTATGACTTGTTCACTCGCACGACGACGGTCAACCATTACGAGGTCGTGCGCGCCATGTTCTCCCAGGTGCGGGACAACGGCTACATGAGCGTAGAAACCACCCACGGCGCAATCTCCCCGTCGACGGGCCGCACCCTGCCCGATCGCTACATCGAGGGCACCTGCCCCATCTGCGGCGCGGCCGGCGCCCGCGGCGATCAGTGCGATAACTGCGGCAACCAGCTCGATCCGACCGATCTCATCGACCCGGTCTCGCGCATCAACGGCGAGACGCCCGCCTTCGTCGAAACCGATCACTACTTCCTCGACCTGCCGGCGCTCGCGGGCGCACTGTCCACCTGGCTCGACGAGCGCGAAGCCTCCGGCACCTGGCGCCCCAACGTCATCAAGTTCTCCCAAAACATCCTCGAGGACATCCGCCCCCGCGCCATGACGCGCGACATCGACTGGGGCATCCCCGTACCCGGCTGGGAGGACCAGAAAACCAAGCGCCTGTACGTCTGGTTCGACGCGGTCGTCGGCTACTTGTCGGCGTCCATCGAGTGGGCGCGCCGCTCCGGCGATCCGGAGGCCTGGCGCCGCTGGTGGAACGATGAGGACGCGCTGTCCTATTACTTCATGGGCAAGGACAACATCACGTTCCACAGCCAGATTTGGCCCGCCGAACTCCTCGGCTACAACGGCGAGGGCGAGCGCGGCGGCAGCCCCGGCGATCTCGGCCGCCTGAATTCGCCGACGGAGGTCGTCTCCAGCGAGTTCCTCACGATGGAGGGCAAGAAGTTCGCCTCCTCGCGCGGGATCGTCATCTACGTTCGCGACATGCTCTCGCGCTACCAGCCGGACGCGCTGCGCTACTTCATCTCGGCCGCGGGCCCCGAAACCCAGGACGCCGATTTCACCTGGGCCGAATTCGTGCGCCGCACCAACACCGAACTCGTCGCCGGCTGGGGCAATCTCGTCAACCGCACCGCCGCCATGATCGCGAAGAACTTCGGCGAAATCCCTAGCCCCGGCGAGCTGACCGAGGTCGATACTGCCCTCGTCAACCAGATCGCCGACGGCTTTACGCGCGTCGGAGACCTCATCCGCCACCACCACCAAAAGGCCGCCATCGCCGAGATCATGAAGCTCGTGGGCGAAGCCAACAAGTACGTCGCGGACACCCAGCCCTTCAAACTCAAGGCCCCCGAGGAGCGCGAGCGCCTCGCCACGATCCTGCACACCCTCGCCCAGGCGGTCTCGGACCTCAACATCATGCTGAGCCCGTTCCTGCCGCATGCCGCCAATGAGGTCGACGCCGCGATCGGTGGCGACGGCAACGTCGCGCCCCTGCCACGCATCGAAGAGGTGAGTGACCTCGACGGGGGACCGGACTATCCGATCATCACGGGCGACTACACCCAGGTTCCGGCCTGGGGCCCGCGCCCGGTGACGATCGGCGCGCCGATTTCCAAGCCAACGCCGATCTTCACCAAGCTCGACGACGCCATCATCGACGAGGAACTGAGCCGCGCCGCCAACTAGCAGGTCCCAGTTAGCAGCCCGCAGCCAGCAGCCCGCAGTTTGCAGAGCGCACTCGTCGCGCGGGATGCTCAGCTGGCACCGTCGATAGGAGTAACGATGTCGAAGAAAAAGCCGCGCCTGTGGCCAACGCTCGAGGAGCCCTACGGTTTCGAGCTGATCGACAATCACACGCACCTGCCGATGTCGGAGCGTGAGATCCCGCGGGACTCGACGGGCTTTGCGATGCCGCGCGCCGAACAGCTCGCCCGAGCCTACGAGGCCGGCGTTGTCGCGGTCATCTCCTCTGCCTGCGACGTGGTAGACATCCGCGCGGCCGACGCCGAACTCACTGCGGGCGCCGAACTCAACGCCGACGCCGCATCGGCCACCGACGCCTCGCGCGCGCCCGCGCGAACGCCCGCGCCCGCGCGCACGCCCGCGCCCGCGCGCACGCCCGCGCCCGCGCGCGAGGAAGCAGCCGTCTACTGGGCCGTCGCGATCCACCCCAACGAGGCAGCCGTCCACGCCGGCTACCGCGATAAGAGCCCGGACGGCCTCACCCCGCACGTCAAGAACTTCCACGCCCTCGCCCCAGAGGAAACCCTCGCCCTGGTCGAGCGCGTCGCCCGCGCTCACCCCGGTCGCGTCGTCGCCATCGGCGAAACCGGGCTGGATTACTTCCGCACCGGCGAGGGCGGGCGCCCCGCCCAGCGCGAGGCCTTCGCCGCCCACATCGCGCTCGCCAAGGAGCTCGGCCTGCCGATGCAGATCCACGACCGCGACGCCCACCGCGACGTCGTCGATGTCCTGCTCGCCGAAGGCGCCCCCGAGCGCACCATCTTCCACTGCTTTTCCGGCGACGCCGAACTCGCGGCCATCTGCAATCGCCACGGCTGGTACATGTCGTTCGCCGGACCCGTCACCTATCCCGCGAACGACGAGCTGCGCGCCGCCGTCGCCGCCGCCGACGAGGCCCTCCTGCTCGTGGAAACCGACGCGCCCTACCTCACGCCCGCGCCGTTCCGCGGCCGCCCGAACGCCGCCTTCCTCGCCGGCCTCACGCTTCAGCGCATGGCCGAGGTTCGCGGCCTGCCCGCGGCGGACCTCGCCGCCCGCATCCTTGCCACCACCCGCGACGTCTACGCCATCCCGGCCTAAGCCTTGAAATCTTCCAGTTTTGGTGGAACGCGTCTCTTGTGGGCGCCGCGCGAGCATCGTAGAGTGGAAATCGTGACTGCGACGGTGCCCCCGCGCCGCCGCCAGGAAACCCTCCACAAAGGATGAAGTCTTGACTAAATCCGGTCGCCACGCTGCCAAGCCCACCCTCGCCGCGCGCCTGAAGGAACGGACATATCAGTTCCGCGCCACCGGGCACCACCCGGCCGCCGCCACCTTCCGCCGCAAGGTCCTCACGGTCGCCTCCGTCGCCACCCTCATCGCCGGCTCCGGCGCCTTCGCCGCGACCCAGACGGGCCTGTTCACTACCGACGAACCCGCCGCAGCGCCCTCCGCCGCTGCCGTCGTCGACGGCCGCGATGCCATCGCCGCCTCCCGCGATCTGGAGCGCCTGTCCCTGGACGCCATCGAGCGCGTCGACATCACCGTCACCGCCGACGGCGAAACCGCGACGCACAACGTCCCCGCCCTCTCCCTTGCCGAAGCCCTCGCCGACGCCGGCATCGTCGTCGGCATGTTCGACACCGTCAACATCCCGCTGTCACAGACCGCCGCCGAGGGAATGGATGTCGTCATCACCCGCGGCAACTCGGGCATGGCCTCCGACGAGGACGTCACCGAGTTCGAGACGATCGAAAAGCAGGATCCGAACCTCTTCAAGGGCGAGACGAAGGTCGAATCCGAGGGTCAAAACGGCATCACCCGCACCACCTACCGCGTCGAGCTGAACGAGGGCGAAGAAACGGGCCGCACCGCGCTCGCCACCGTCGTGGTGCAGGAAAAGCAGGACCGCGTCGTCCTTGTCGGCACCAAGGATAAGCCGAAGCCGCAGCCCGTCGTGGCCGCCGCCCCGCGCGATTCCGGATCGACGACGAGCCGCCAGCAAGCCCCCGCCGCGCCGCCCGCCGCGCCCGTGCCCGCGGGCAGCGCGCAGGACATTGCCCGCGGCATGCTGGGCTCCTTCGGCTGGGGCGGGGATCAAATGTCCTGCCTGTCGACGCTGTGGCACCGCGAGTCGGGCTGGAACCACCTCGCGCGCAACCCCTCCTCGGGCGCCTACGGCATCCCGCAGGCGCTGCCGGGCCACAAGATGGCCACCGCCGGCGCGGATTGGCGCACCAATCCGGCCACGCAGATCCGCTGGGGCCTGACCTACATCCAGGGGCGCTACGGCTCGCCGTGCGCCGCGCTGAACCACTCCTACGCCCGCGGCTGGTACTAACAAATCGGGCGAAAAACAGCCCGCACCCCCTGTTCGGTGACATGTGAAGTACCGCACGGGCACTGGACGACCAGGTAACAATTCGATTACGGTCGACGCTTGTGACTGAATTTCCCTCCGAAAACAGCCAGATTGACGCCGACGCTGCCCCCGCAGCCGACGCCGAAACGACCGACACGAACACCCCGGCAACCAAGCCGAGCTGGCGCAAGCGCGCCGCCATCGTCGCCGCGATCGCCGTCCCGGCCCTCGTGGCCTCCGGCGCTGGCGTGGCCCACGCCCACAAGTCCGTCGCGCTCGACGTCGACGGCCAGGTCGAGCAGGTCTCGACGTTCGCCGGCTCCGTGCAGGGCGTCCTCGCCAAGCAGGGCGTGACCCTCGGTGAGCATGACGTCGTCAGCCCCGATCCGGACTCCGCCCTCACCGAAGGCGCCACCATCGTCGTGCGCACCGCCAAGCCCATCGAGGTCATGATCGACGGCGCGAAGCACACGATCTGGACGACGGCCGATGATACCGCCGGCGCCCTGGCCGAGCTCGCCGCCTCCGGCCGCTCCGCCTCCATCGTCGCCGCCTCCCGTTCCACCGAGCGCCAGGAACTCAGTCTGCCGCTCATCACCGACGGCAAGGTCAAGCTCATCGTCGCCGGCGAAGAGCGCGAGATCGACGTGGAGGGCGAAACCACCCTCGAGGGTCTGCTTCTCAAGGCCGAGGTCAAGCTCGGCGAGCACGACGACGTCAAGATCACGCCCGCGGACAACAACACCGTCATCGTGACGATCGACCGCGTCGAGCTGGGCGAGCGCACCGAAACCGAAGACCTGCCCTTTGCGACGACGGAGCAGAAGTCCGGCGATCTGTTCGTCGGCGAGTCCAAGGTCATCACCGCCGGCAAGGCGGGCGTCATCACGCGCATCTACGAAACCGTGAGCGTCAACGGTAAGGAAACGAGCGCCAAGCTGAAGGACGAGCAGCGCACCGAGCCGACGGCCAAGGTCGTCGCGATCGGGACGAAGAAGCGTCCCGCGCCGAAGCCCGCGCCGGCCAAGGCCGCACCCGCGAAGCGTTCGACGGCCGCCAGCTCCGGCGGTTCCAGCTCCGCCGGCTCGACCGGTGGCGCCGCCCCGACCTCCGGCGTGTGGGCCCGCCTCGCCCAGTGTGAATCCGGCGGTAACCCCCGCGCGGTCTCGGCCTCTGGCACCTATCACGGCCTCTACCAGTTCTCGGTAGCGACATGGCGCTCCGTGGGCGGATCCGGCCTGCCGAGCCAGGCCTCGCCTGCCGAGCAGACCAAGCGTGCCCAGATCCTGCAGCAGCGTGCGGGCTGGGGCCAGTGGCCTGCCTGCTCCGCCAAGCTCGGCCTGCGCTAGACCCTGCCTGCGCTGACCCTCCACCTTCAGCGCACGCCAGTACGAGCCTCACCGGCCGGACAGATCCATCCGTTCTGTCCGGCCGGTGAGCCGTATCTAGCGATCAATCCGCCGCGCGGCAGCGAGCACCGCTTCGCCCGCTAGGCTGAAGGCGTGACCGTTCGCCTCCTGACGCCCCCGGACATCCGCGCCCTTGCCGAGCGCCTGAACATCCGCCCCACTAAGCAGCTGGGCCAAAACTTCGTGCACGATGCCGGAACCGTGCGCGCGATCGCCGCGAGCGCGGGCATTGGCCCCGGCGATAACGTCCTAGAAATCGGCCCCGGCCTCGGCTCGCTCACACTCGCGCTGCTAGAAACCGGGGCCCGCGTCTCGGCCGTCGAAATCGACCCGATCCTCGCCGGCGCCCTCCCGGAGACCATCGCCACCTTCGCGCCCGAGGCCGCCGCGAACTTCGCCGTCACCTGCCGCGACGCCCTCACCATCGCCGACGCGAGCGACCTCGCCATCCCAGAATCCTTCGCGAGCGCCGAGCCCCCGGCAAGCGCCTTCACTCCCACCGCACTCGTCGCAAACCTGCCCTATAACGTCGCGGTCCCCATCCTCTTGACGCTGCTCGCGGCCCTGCCGAGCCTGACAACCGTCGTCATCATGGTCCAAGCCGAAGTCGCCGACCGCATCGCCGCGGAACCCGGCTCCCGCATCTACGGCGTCCCCTCCGTCAAAACACAGTTCTACGGCACCGCCCGCCGCACGCGCACCATCGGCCGCACCGTCTTTTGGCCCGTGCCGAACGTCGACTCCGCCATCGTGCGCATCGACCGCCACCCCGTCCCGATCACTCCCGACGAAACAGCCCCCGGCATCACGACCGGCTCGGGCCCGGTGCGGATCTTCGCGACGGCCGACGGCTTCCTGAGGCCCCACAGCAAGGCCCACCAGGCGGCCGAAAAGGAATACAACTCGAGCCAGCCTGCGCCCGCCCGCGCGCACGCGCGCCCGCCCGCGTGCCCGCCCGCGCGCGAGGAGATCTTCCGCGTCATCGACGCCGCCTTCGCCCAGCGCCGCAAAACCCTGCGCGCCGCGCTCGCCTCTTGGGCGGGCAGCCCCGCCACTGCGGAAGCCATCCTGACAAGCGCCGAAATCGACCCAAAAACCCGCGGCGAACAACTACGCATCACCGATTTCATCGCCATCGCCCGCGCGAAAAACGAACTCAACGCGAGCGCAGCGCCAGAAGATGGCACGATGTAAACCATGGCAGAGTCCGTCACTGTGCGCGCCCCCGGCAAGGTTAATTTGTTCCTTGCCGTCGGTCCCAAGCGCCCCGACGGCTTCCACGATCTAGCCACCGTCTTCCAAGCCATCGGCGTCTACGACACCATCACCGCGTCCGCTGCCCCGGCCGGCATCAGCCTCACAATGTCCCACCTGGGGGAGGACCTGCCCACCGACGATCGCAACCTCGCCGTGCAGGCCGCCCGCCTCATTGCCGAGCGCGCCAACGTCGACCTACGCGAGCACGGCGTCCGCCTGAGCATCGACAAGCACATCCCCGTCGCGGGCGGCATGGCCGGCGGCAGCGCGGACGCGGCCGGCACCCTCGTCGCCCTCAACGAGCTGTGGCGCAAACCCCTCGCCCCCCACGCCCTCATGGATATCGCCGCCGAGCTCGGCTCCGATGTGCCCTTCTGCCTCATGGGCGGCACCGCGATCGGCTACGGCCGCGGCGAAGTCCTCAGCCCCGTCCTCGCGCGCGGCCAACACTGCTATCTCATCACGACAATGATCGACGGCCTGTCCACCCCCGACGTTTTCCGCGAATTCGACGCGCTGAACCCCAACCCACAGCCCGCGCCCGAGGTCTCCCCGACGCTGCTGCACGCCCTCGCCCAGGGCGATACGGCACTCGTCGCCTACGCCTTCCGCAACGACCTCATGACGCCTGCGCTCAACCTGCACCGCGGCGCCCGCCACGTGATCGAGTTTTTCTGCAATCATTCGCTCACGGTCATGGTCTCCGGCTCCGGGCCGACCCTCATCGCCCAGGTCGACTCCTTCGAACGCGGCCAGGTCCTCGCCGAACGCCTCGCCACCTGGCCCCACGTCGCCGACGCCTTCGTTGCCTACGGCCCCGTCCCCGGCATCGAGCTCGTGCGCACCTCGCGGCGCGCCGCGTCCAACTCCCCGCTCGGCAAGGACCATCCGAACGACGACGGCCCGAACGACGACGATCCAACCGTTCACGATCCAATCGACGACGACGGTCTGAACGACGACGGCCCGAACGCCTACGATCCGATCGACAGCTACCCCTTCGACGATCCGATCGACTCGGACGGCCCGCTGCCGCCCACCGAGGACCTCCCCACGCTGTTCGATGAGCCCACCAGCGAGGACCTGGACGAATCCATCTCGCGCCACCCCTCCTCCCGCCCCGGCGTTCGCCCGTTGCTGCGAGTGATCGAGGATCCCGACGACGACGCAAACACCGCCACCGCCAGCGACGACGCGAACATCACCCCGGATAAGGACTCGTAACCGCGTAACATAGCCTCACGTGGCTATCCCTTTGATCGTCGGCGAGTCCCTGCACCTCGATTACCCGACCCGCACCGTCTTTGACGACGTCACCCTCGGCGTCGAAGAAGGCGATCGCATCGGCATCGTCGGACGCAACGGCGACGGCAAATCCTCCCTCCTCAACATGCTGACGGGCGCCCTTTCGCCCCACGGCGGGCGCGTCACCCGGCGCGGCGGCACCCGCGTCGGCCACCTCACCCAAGCGGACCCCCTGCCGGAGGGCGCCACCGTCCGCACGGCGATCGTGGGCGATGCCCCCGAGCACGAATGGGCCGCCGACCCCGCCATCCGCGACGTCCTCGCGGGCCTCGTCGCGGATCTTGCCTTCGACGCCCCCGTCGCGAACCTCTCCGGCGGTCAGCGCCGCCGCGTGGCGCTTGCCGCCCTGCTCGTCGGAGACTACGACGTCCTCGCCCTGGACGAACCCACAAACCACCTGGACGTCGAAGGCATCGCCTGGCTCGCCGGCCACCTCAAGCGCCGCTGGCCCGCGGGCACCGGCGCACTCCTCGTCATCACCCACGATCGCTGGTTCCTCGACGAAGTCTGCACCGAAACGTGGGAGGTGCACGACGGCATCGTTGAGCCCTTCGAGGGCGGCTACGCGGCCTACGTCCTGCAGCGCGTGGAGCGCGACCGCATCAAGGCCGCGACCGAAGCCAAACGGCAAAACCTGCTGCGCAAGGAACTAGCCTGGCTGCGCCGCGGCGCGCCCGCCCGCACTTCAAAACCTAAATTCCGGATCGACGCCGCCAATCAGCTCATCGAGGACGTCCCACCCATCCGCAACCCGCTCGAGCTCAAGCGCCTGGCCGTCTCCCGCCTCGGCAAACGCGTGATCGACCTCGACGACGTGTCCTTCAGCTTCGACGCCGGCCCCGCCGAGACCGCCGCCAGCCCCACGGGCAGCACCGCCGCCGACTCGAGCTCGGATGCCGACTCGAGCTCCGCCGCGCCCGTGCTGCGCGACGTCACCTGGCACATCGCACCGGGGGAGCGCACCGGCATCCTCGGCGCTAACGGCTCGGGCAAAACAACGCTGCTGAACCTGATCGCCGGCAGCCTCAGCCCCACCGCAGGCCGCATCCGCACCGGAACGACGGTACGCATCGGCCACCTCGACCAGCAATTCTCGCAACTCGCCGCCATTGCCACCGACCGCGTGCGCGAAGTCCTCGCCCGCACCAAGGCGTCCTTTACCGTCGACGGCAAGGACCTAACCCCGGCCCAGCTCCTGGAGCGCCTCGGCTTCGCCCGTGAGCACCTCTCAGCCCGCGTCGGCGAACTCTCCGGCGGGCAAAAACGCCGCCTCCAGCTGCTGCTCCTGCTGCTCGCCGAACCGAACGTCATCATCCTCGACGAGCCCACCAACGATGTCGACGCCGATATGCTCGCGGCCCTGGAAGACCTCCTGGACTCCTGGCCGGGCACGCTCCTCGTCGTTTCCCACGACCGCTACCTGATGGAGCGCGTGACGGATCAGCAGTACGCGATTCTCGACGGACGCCTGCGCCACCTGCCCGGCGGCGTCGAGGAGTACCTTCGCCTCCGTAGCGCCAAGCAGCACGGCGGAGCCAGCGCCCCCGCATCCCCAGCTAGCCCGAGCGCCGGCTCCATCCCAGCTGCGACGACGCTCTCGGGCGCCGCGATCCACGCAGCGCAAAAGGAGGTGGCCTCAATCGAGCGTCGTCTTGCCAAGATCGGCACCGAGGTGGAGCGCGTCCACCAGGAAATGGCGGAACACGATCAAAGCGATTACGAAGGCTTGCAGGTCTTGACGCGACGCCTGAACGCATTCGATGCCGAGACTGCCGAGCTCGAAGATCGCTGGCTCGAACTCACCGAGGAGATTGGCTAGGGCTGATTGTGTGGGTCTAGTGGGGTGCCTTTGAGCCAGTCGTAGTCGGTGTCGTGGTGTTTGCCGCCGGTGGCTTTATCGGGATCGGTGAGCAAAATATGGTACTCATCCACACGCTGCGGTTCGGAAGAAACCGTGGTCTCAAGGGTGCCGGGCACTTCAACCCACGCCGAGCCTGCCACCTGGTAGGCGCCCGACCACGTGGTGGTCACCGAGATCGTCTTATCCCCGATCGTCCACCACTCATGCCAAAACCGCTGGTTCGGATACGGAGTGTTCGGATCCCCCGTGACATACGGAGCGCTGCCATCGTCGTAAGTGAAGGTATGAGAGACGGGTGTGAAGCGGACATGGAAGGCGAAGCCGAGCAGGTCTCCGGATACGACGTGTTGACGTGCGGTGGTGGCGACAATGACCGGCATGTTCACGGTGTGGCGGCCCTGATCGGGCTGGATGAGCAGCTCGCCCTTGGCCACCGGGAAGTCCTTAAACTCCTCAATCGACAACGGCCTCGGAGGCACCGCCGACTGCCCCACCGGCCGCGCCGCAACCCGCACCGGTGTGGCCGCCTCAGGAGGGAGAGTGGAGCATTCGACCTCCTGTGTTGGATCCTGAGGGTCTGGGCAGATCGCAATCCACGATTTCGCGGGAATGATCGTCAGCTGATTCTCGCGGGAGCTTGGTGCAATGGCCGACCCTTTAGACTTATCTTTGACTCTTGGTCTCTTTCCTATTGCCGCTCGAACTTTGGTATCACCAGCGGTCTGGGATGTGATTGAGAGATGGCACTCCGACATATCTGAAATCAGAGTGCAACCGTGGTTTTTCTTGCCATCTTGGGGAGCCACTGGAAGCCAGAGGGTAGTTAACAGAGTTGCTACCAACAATGCGGTCCTACTCATCCCCCCAGCGCCCTTCGCTCAGTTTCAAGTAGACCGGTACCCATCGTGATTCTTGGAATCCGACTGTGGTAAATCTGTCTGCGGTGGTATCTGTTTCTACATTCTTGATAACACCTCCAGGTGCTACCAACTCAATGGACTTTCTTACTTCAGTTCGAACCCCTACTTCATCTAGAGCGTAGCCCTCGGGGTCTGCCGCCAAACTGACAGGTCGATACGTGGGCTGCGAACGGAAGAACTTTAAGTGTTGGTTTCTCTGAACGAGATCGCGGAGGTCATCACAATTCTGACAAAGACCAGAATCAATTTCGTTGAGAATTCCTGCATCCCCAGTTTGTACGGCGTATTCGGCCATTGCTTCGAAGTAGACGGCGGCGTCTTTGGCGCCCTGTTCGGTTTCCTCGGTGAGTGTTGCCGGCGGGGTGGGTTTTTCCCACGCAGGGAACAGGCGCTCGAGGTCCTCCTTAGGGACCTGCGCTCCAACTGTGAGGTCATCGAGCGTCCACTGCCCAGGTGCGGGAGTGGACTCGGTTGGGCTCGGGCTCGCGGCGTCCGTCGTCGTGTTTGATGAGCCGGATGCGGGCGGATCAGATTCGTTCTGGCTAGTGCAAGCAGAAAGCGCGAGAGCGGAAGCAAGCGCGAATGCAGCGGTGCGAGCCAGGGAACGCGGCACTAAAGTCATGACGCTCACAGTAGCGACATGGGCGCAATCGCGAAACCATTTCCTTCAGACTGTGGACAACTAAGCCGTCGCCGATGTGGAATCGCTGCTCGCGATCTCATCACTTCCGTCGAAGGGAAGTAGGAGCTCGCGCAGGAGGCAGGCCAGGCTCTCCCGATCAGCAGCAGAAAGGGTTTCCAAGACGGTGTACTCGGACTCCACGAGGGTTTCCATTGCGGAATCGACACATCTTAGACCTTCGGGAGTAAGTCTGACGCGGACCATCCGGCGATCCTGCGGATCAGCAAGGCGGGTCACCAGACCGTGGTCAACCATTCGGTCGATACGGTTCGTCATCGTTCCGGAGGTGACGAGTGTGCTCGCAATCAGTTTTCCTGGTGTCAGCTCGTAGGGCTCACCTGCGCGGCGCAGCGCAGATAGGACATCGAATTCCCAGCCAAGCAGTTTGTGCTGGGCGAACGCTTCCTTGCGGGCCAGGTCCAGGAGCCGGGCGAGACGGGAGACTCGCGAGAATACCTGCAGAGGAGCAACATCGAGATCTGGCCGCTCCCTGTTCCAGGCAGCGACGATCCGATCAACTTCATCGAGACGTGCAGGTTTCACGCCTTCGAGATTACTCGATATCAAGAGACCTCGGGAGGGAATGTAGAAAACGCCCCGCGACAAACCCTGGTGGGTCAGTTCGCGGGGCGTTCTCGCCGCCTAGCGCGGAGCGCTCAGGCTATGCGTTACGACGGACTGTGTTGCGGCCGGTCAGCGCTTCCTTCAGCGACATCCGGCTGCCGGTGTGCAGCACAGCGCGCTGGTACATCTTGCCGCCGAGCCACAGCACCACGAAGATCGCAGCGATGAGGAGCGCAAGCGCAAGGAGGATCTGCCACATCGGAACTGCGCCCAACGCCATACGGACGGGCATCATGAACGGCGAGAAGAACGGAACGAGCGACAACGCAAACGTCGTGGACGAATCCGGCGAGTTGGGTACTAGGAACATTCCCAGGTAGAAGCCGCCGAGAATGATGAACGTCATCGGCGTCGTAATCGCGCCAACATCTTCCTGCCGCGAGACCGTTGAGGCCAGCGCCGCCCAGATCACCGAGTACAGGACGAACCCGAACATTGTCCACATCAACAGCTGCAGGACAAACAGGATCGGAGACGAGGGCAGGATGTCCGTCATCCCGGTCACGTAGCCGACAGCGGCGAAGACACCGATATATGTAAGGAACTGGAGAAGGATCGTTGCTCCAATGCCGATGACCTTTCCGGCAAGCAGCTGCGACGGGCGAATCGTGGCAAGCAACAGCTCAACCACCCGGCTCGTCTTTTCTTCAACGACGCCCATCGACAGAATCGCGCCACCAGAAATCAGGGCGAACATTACGAGCGAGAGACCGATCATCGCAACGAAGAAGGCCTTCCCCTTCGATTCCGAGTCGGTGCCATCGATGCTCGTAATGGTGGGAGTGGACTGCGCAACCTTTTGCATCACCTGAGCGGGATTCCCGCCGAGGTTCGCGATCTCGGTAGCTAGTGTCTGCTGGCCGGCGATGCCCTGGACCATGCTGTTCAATGCAAGCCGTGGGGAATCTCCGACGAGGAACTCGATGTCGTCGGGGCTGCCCGTGAGGTAGCCGTCGATGTCGCCGTCGCGGATTTGCTGTTCGGCTTCCGCCCGCTCGAGAGTTTTGAGCTCAACCGTTTGGCCTGATTGTTCTCCGGCGCTCTTGAGAATGTCCCCAACCTGTTGCACTTCGGATGCAACCCCGACGGTGTAGGCCGGGGCGGCGTCGTCCTTGGTTTCGAAGTAGTTGACGACGAACATACCGACGGCGATAAGGGCCGCCACCACGATCATGGCGATGATGGAGGACTTCTTCAGCATGTTCGTTTTGAACTCACGAGCAGCTACAAGCATGATGTCGCTCATTTTGCTGCCTCCTTTGCGTCATCAGATTCAGCTGGGTCCTCAGTAGCCACCACGTTCTGGAAAAGTTCAGCCAGGCTGCGGTGGTGATCTCTGAACTGGGTGAGGTTGCCGGTGCGAGCTGCTGCGTCAACGACGGCCGAGCGAGCACTTGCATCGCCCGTCGGGATTGAGACTCGCGTCGTAAACCCTTCTTGCCCTTCGATCTCGACGCTCGGGTGGGACTTGAGGGGCAGCGCCCACGAACCTGTCGAATCGTCGGCGACGGTGACATCGATCAGGGTGCGAGGGGTCGAACGAAGCTCGTCGATTGTTCCCTCGGCGATCATTTGACCGTTGCGAACGATTCCGACGCGGTCGCACAGCCGCTCCACGAGGTCGAGCTGGTGGGAGGAGAAGACGACCGGAACGCCGGCCTTAGCTCGTTCAACGAGGACGGAGCTCATGACGTTGACGGCAACGGGGTCCAGGCCTGAGAACGGTTCGTCGAGGATCAGAACTTCGGGATCGTGGACGAGCGCCGCAGCGAGCTGCACACGCTGCTGATTACCCAGGGAGAGCTTTTGCACATCGTCATCTCGTCGAGCCGCGATTCCCAGACGATCAGTCCAGCGCTCCATCGCGTCCTTGGCTTCTTCCTGGCTGAGGCCATGCAGTCGCGCCAGATAGATGAGCTGCTCGCCGACCTTCATTTTCGGATAGAGCCCGCGCTCTTCCGGCATGTAGCCGACCCGGCGGCGCGCGGCCAGATCGAGCGGCTTGCCGCCGAGCGTGACTTCACCTTCGTCGGCAGATAGCACTCCTAGCGCAATGCGCATCGTGGTGCTCTTGCCGGCGCCGTTTGATCCGACGAAACCAAAGATCTCGCCACCGTGGACGGTGAACGACATATCGTCGAGTGCTTGCAGAGTCCCGAACTTCTTCTTCAGTCCGGAGATGACAAGATCTGTCATCAGGCCCTCCTACGTTTGGTGTACGGGCAACACACTACAGCGCATTGCGGGGTAAACGATGGACACTTGTAGGACAGTGGGTGCCCCGGCCGGGCTCGCTCTGGCGGTTAGGACGAGTGGCTGAGCGTCGGGTCCTTTTCCAGGCCCTGCAGTCCGTTCCAGGCGAGGTTGATGAGGTGGGCGGCGACATCGGTGCGCTTAGGTTTGCGGGCCTCGAGCCACCACTGGCCGGTCAGGGCGATCATGCCGACGAGCATTTGGGCGTACAGCGGCGCCATGGACGGGTTGAGGCCGCGGGCCTTGAACTGGGCGGCGAGAAGGTGTTCGACCTGGACGGCGACGTCGCCAATAAGTGAGGAAAACGTCCCGGTGGATTGGGTCACAGGCGAGTCGCGCACGAGGATGCGGAAGCCGTCGGAATTCGACTCGATGTACTCGAGCAGGGCGAGGGAGGTGCGTTCGACGATCGCGCGCGGATGGCCGCCGTCGGACAGGGAATCGGAAATGGCGGAGGTGAGCTTTTGGACTTCGCGGTCGACGATGACGGCGTACATTCCTTCTTTCCCGCCAAAGTGCTCGTAGATGACGGGCTTGGAAACCTTAGCGGCGGCGGCGAGCTCCTCGACGCTCGTGCCGTCAAAACCCCGCTTGGCAAAGAGCTTGCGCCCCACGGTGATGAGCTGCTCGCGGCGCTGGGTGCCGGTCATACGGGCGCGGGGTGCGGGGGTTTTCTCGGTTGCCACACCACCATCATGCCTGAGGTAGACTGCAAACGGTTCTTTCCGCCCTTGTGTAATGGCAGCACGCAGGCCTTTGGTGCCTTGAAGTCCGGGTTCGAATCCTGGGGGCGGAGCTTTTCCTGCCGGGGGGCGCAATCGGGCGGTAACCTGGTGAGGAAATAGGGCGAGAAATCGCCAGTCGCACCCCTAAGGAGCACGAGAGCTCGTGAGCGCGAACGAGGCCACCCCAACGACGTTATCTGCCGTCATTGTCCTAGCCGCGGGGGCCGGTACCCGCATGAAATCTGTCACGCCGAAGGTGCTGCATACGGTGGCGGGCAGGAGCCTGCTCGGGCACGCCATCAGCGCCGCGCGCTCGCTCAATCCGCAGCGGGTCTGCGTCGTCGTGCGGCATCAGCGCGATGCTGTCGTCGACCATGCGCTGGCCGTGGATCCGGAGCTCGTCATCGCCGATCAGGACGATATTCCTGGCACGGGGCGCGCGGTGCAGTGCGCGCTTGAGGCGCTCGGTGAGCTGAGCGGGCCGGTGCTCGTGACGGCGGGCGATACGCCGCTGCTCGATGGCGAGGAACTGGCCGGGCTGGCCGAGGCGCATGCGACCAGCGGCAACGACATTACGGTGCTGTCCGCCCGGGTGCGTAATCCGCGCGGCTACGGCCGGATCGTGCGCACGGATGCTGGCGCGGTGCGCGCCATCGTCGAGGAAAAGGACGCGAGCGAGGCCGAGCGTGCGATCGACGAGGTCAACACGGCGACCTACGTTTTTGACTCCCAGCTGCTGGCCGATGCCCTTTCCGACGTCGGTCAGGATAACGCCCAGGGCGAGGTGTATTTGACGGACGTCATCGCGATCGCGGTGGCGCGCGGCAAGCGCGTCGGGGCGCATGTGCTCTCCGATCCCGCCACGGCCGAGGGCGCGAATGACCGCTCCCAGCTGGCGCAGCTCGGCGCCGAACTCAACCGGCGCACGATGACCAAGTGGATGCGCGCGGGCGTGACGATCATCGACCCGGGCTCCACGTGGATCGACGTCGACGTCTCCTTCGGTACGGACGTCACCATCCATCCGGGCTGCCAGGTGCTGGGAGCGACGACGATCGGCGACGGCGTGCAGATCGGCCCGGACACGACGATCGCCAACTGCGAGGTCGGTGCGGAGGCGAAAATGATTCGCACGCACGCAAATCTTGCCATGGTAGGTACGGGCGCCCACGTCGGGCCCTTCGTCCACCTCGGGCCGGACTCCCGTGTCCTTGATGGCGAACGCATCCATCCGTTTTCCGATATCACCAGCATCGACGCCGCAACGCGCGAAGGTTAGGAGCCAAGGATCATGACCGGTATCCACACGCAGGGCGAGAAGCACCTCGTTCTTATCTCCGGGCGGGCGCATCCGCAGCTCGCGACCGAGGTGGCGCAAGAGCTAGGTATCGAAGTCCTGCCCTCGACGGTCTACGACTTTGCTAACGGCGAGATTTACGTGCGGTTTTCCGAGTCGGTGCGCGGCGCGGACGCGTTCGTCCTGCAGTCGCACACGGCCCCGATCAACACCTGGCTCATGGAGCAGCTCATCATGGTCGACGCGCTGAAGCGCGCCTCGGCCAAGCGCATCACCGTCGTGGCGCCGTGCTACCCGTATGCGCGCCAGGACAAAAAGCACCGCGGGCGCGAACCGATCTCCGCGCGGCTGGTGGCCGACCTGTTCGAAACCGCGGGCGCCGATCGCATCATGAGCGTGGACCTGCACGCCGCGCAGACGCAGGGCTTCTTCAACGGGCCCGTCGACCACCTGTGGGCGATGCCGATCCTGACGGACTACGTTCGCACCCGCATCGATACGAACAGCTGCACCGTCGTCTCCCCGGACGCCGGGCGCATCCGCGTCGCCGAAATGTGGGCCGCCAAACTCGGCGGGGGACCGCTCGCCTTCGTGCACAAGACGCGCGACGTCTCGCGCCCGAACCAGGCCGTCGCCAACCGCGTCGTCGGCGATGTTGAGGGGCGCACGTGCGTGCTCGTCGACGACCTCATCGACACCGGCGGCACGATCGCCGAGGCCGTGCGGGTACTGCTGAACGAAGGCGCGAAGGACGTCATCGTTGCGGCCACGCACGGCGCGCTGTCCGATCCGGCGGCCCAGCGGCTGTCCGAATCCGGGGCGCGCGAGATCATCGTGACCGACACGCTGCCGATCGAGCCCGAAAAGCGCTTCCCGCAGCTGACGGTACTGCCGATTGCGCCGCTGCTCGCGCGCGCGATCCGCGAGGTCTTCGACGACGGGTCCGTCACATCGCTGTTTGACGGCAACGCCTAGGGTGTTGCGCGGGCGAGCGATCGGCTAGCATAGATGCCGTTGCCTCGGCGAGGGAGGCGCGCGGGCCGCGGCCTGCAGCGCACTCCGTTATCGACGCGGCCAGGTTGTTAGCGCTCCGCTGGGACATGGTCGCCCCAGAGGCCGGCGCGCCCGAGTGGGTGCGCTGCACCGCACAACCGCGTGAGATGCTCACGCCCGACCATTAGGAGAGCTCATGCCTGAACAGCTCAACGCTCAGCTCCGCACGGATTTCGGTAAGGGCGCTGCCCGCCGCATCCGCCGCGACGATCTGATTCCCGCCGTCCTTTACGCCAAGGGCGATGACCCGATCCACCTGACGCTGCCGGGGCACGACACGTTCCTCATCATCAAGGACAACGTCAACGCCCTCATCAACGTCACCTACGACGGCGGCAAGTCCCTCGCGCTGGTCAAGGACATTCAGCGCAACGCCGTCAAGCGCACCATCGAGCACATCGACCTCGTCATGGTGACGCGCGACCAGAAGGTCCAGGTTGACGTGCCCGTCACGATCACCGGCGAGTCCGCGCCCGGCACCATCACGCTCGTGGAGATGGTCTCGATGACGGTCACCGCACCTGTGATCGACATTCCCGAGGTCATCGAGGTCTCCGTCGAGGGGCTCGAGGACGGCACCGTCGTGCGGTTTGAGGATCTTACGCTGCCCGATGACGTCGAGGCCGACTACGAGGACGATCAGCCGATCGTCATCGTGGAGATTCCGCGGATTGACGAGTCCGACCTTGAGACGCCCGCCGCTGAGGACGAGGGCGCCGAGGGCGAGGACGCGGGCGATGCCGCGGCCGAGGAAGGCTCCGAGGACGCCGAGGACGGCGACGAGGGCTAATCCCGCGAACGTGTCAGGCGGCGTCTGCGCTTCATGCGTGGGCGCCGCTTGGCGTATGGTTCGAGCGGCGAGAAAGGTAAGGGCGAGATGGCGGATGCGACGCGCGGCAGCGAGACGGCGGGCCTTGCGGGGCCGTGGCTCATCGTGGGGCTCGGCAACCCGGGGCAAAAATACGTCTACAACCGGCACAACGCCGGATACATGGTGATCGGCGAGCTGCTGCATCGCAGCGGCGGGCGGCTCGCGCGCCACCGCTCGGGTGCGAAAGTGGCCGAGGTGCGGCTCGGCATCGGGCCGGGCGGGGTGCCCGGGCCGCGGGCGATCCTCGCGATCACGGATACCTATATGAACGTCTCCGGGCAGCCGGTGCGTGCGCTCGCCGACTTCTTCTCGATTGCGCCCGAGCGGGTGCTCGTGGTGCACGACGAGCTCGACCTGCCGGAGCACACGCTGCGGCTCAAGCGCGGCGGCGGCGAGGGCGGGCATAACGGCCTGAAATCGATCACGCAGCACCTTGGTACGCGCGACTATGCCCGGCTACGCATCGGGGTGGGGCGCCCGCCCGGCCGGATGGATCCGGCCGCCTACGTGCTGCAGGACTTCCCGGCGGCCGACCGCGGCGAGTGGGCCGTGACGATCACGCAGGCCGCCGACGTCGTCGAAGACGTTGCCCAGCGCGGCTTTGAGCGCGCGCAAGGCGAGGCGAACACCGCGGGTTAGCGAGAGGTAACGGAGCGAGCATGTCGATGCATTCAATGGGCGGCCCGGGCGGGTACGCGTCGAGTTTTCGAAAAGACCAGTCCGTGCGCGGGGCGTCCGTGCCGAAGGGCACGACCAAGCGCATCCTCGCCTACGCCCGGCCCTACCGTGGGCTCATCGCCGCCTTCCTCGCCACGCTCCTGATCGATGCGCTGGCGGCCGTCGCGACTCCGCTGTTGTTGCGCGCGATCATCGACGACGCCGTGCCCGCCGCCGACCGGCGCCTCGTCGTGCTGCTGGCCTCGGCCGTCGCGGGCGTCGCGATCATCGAAGCGAGCCTCGCGATCGCCTCGCGGTGGTTTTCCGCGCGCCTTGGCGAATCGCTCATCTACGACCTGCGGCGCGAGGTCTTCGCCCACGTGCAGCGTCAGTCCATGTCCTTTTTCACCGCCTCGCGCACCGGCAACCTCGTGACGCGGCTTAACTCGGACGTCATGGGCGCCCAGCAGGCCTTCACCTCGGCGCTCGCGGGCACCGTGTCCAACGCGGTGACGCTCGTCGTCGTCCTGGCGACGATGATCGCGCTGAGCTGGCAGATCACGCTGCTCGCGCTCGTCCTCGTCCCGATCGTGCTGCTGCCGGCGCGCAGCGTGGGGCGGCGGCTCGCGACGCTGCGCAGGCGCGGCATGGAGCTGAACGCCGACCTCGGCAATCGCATGACCGAGCGCTTCAACGTCGCGGGCGCCCTGCTCGTCAAGCTCTTCGGCTCGGCCGACGTGGAAGCCGCCGAATACGGCGCCCGCGCCGCGGCGGTGCGCGATATCGGCATCAAGCAGGCGATGACGGCGCGGGTGTTCTTCGCGACGCTCGCCGCCATGGGATCGCTCGCGACCGCCCTCGTCTACGGGGTCGGCGGCATCATGGCGATCACCGGCGCCGTCTCCGTTGGTACGCTCGTCGCCTTCGCCGCCCTGCTCACGCGGCTGTACGGGCCGCTGACCTCGCTGTCGAACGTCCAGGTCGAGATCATGAGCGCACTCGTGAGCTTCGACCGCGTCTTCGAGATTTTGGATCTCCCGCCGCAGGTGGCCGAACCGGCCACCCCGCGCGCGCTGCCCACCGGCCCGATCGGCGTCGAGCTGGATTCGGTGACGTTTGCCTACCCGCGCGCCTCCGAGGTCTCGCTCCTCTCGCTAATGAGCTCTCACGCCGCCGATTCCGGGGCGCGCGTCAGCGACGATGAGGGCGAGGCAACGCCCGTCATCCGCGACGTCAGCCTGACCGTCGAACCCGGCAAGATGCTGGCTCTCGTCGGGCCCTCAGGCGCCGGCAAGACGACGCTGACCGCGCTCATCGCGAGGCTGTATGACCCGCAGCACGGCGCGGTGCGCCTCGGCGGCATCGACGTGCGCGACTTGGCCGCCGATGACCTGCACGCGGCGCTCGGCGTCGTCACCCAAGATGCGCACCTGTTTCACGAGTCGGTGCGCGATAACCTAGCCTTCGCCGCGCCGCGCGCGAGCGATGAGGACATGTGGCAGGCGCTCGACGCCGCGCACGTCGCGCACGTCATTCGCGCGCTGCCCAAGGGCCTGGACACCGTCGTCGGCGACCGCGGCCACCGCCTGTCCGGCGGCGAAAAACAGCGCGTCGCGATCGCCCGCCTGCTGCTGCGCAGCCCCCGCGTCGTCGTGCTCGATGAGGCCACCGCCCACCTGGATTCGGCCTCCGAAGCCGCCGTCCAGCGCGCGCTCGATGAGGCGATGAGCGGGCGCACCTCCGTCGTCATCGCGCACCGCCTGTCCACCGTGCTCGCGGCCGACGAAATCGCGGTGATCGACGACGGGCGCGTCGCCGAACGCGGCACGCATCGCGAACTGCTCGCCGCCGGCGGGCTGTACGCGCACCTGTACCGCACGCAGTTCGCACTTGGCGGCGAGCCCACCTAGGCTGGGTGCGTGAATCTTCGCGCCCTCCTGCCGCTACTTTCCGCCGATTCCTCCTTCGCCGCGCCCATCGAGCGCGCCGCCGGGCGGGGGATCGCCGAGATCGTCGCCACCCCGGGCATCCGCCCTGCGCTGCTCGCCGAGCTCGCGCGCGTGCGCCCGCTGGCCATCGTCACCGCGACGGGCCGGGAGGCCGATGAGCTGCAGGCGGCGCTTGCGGGCTACCTGCAGCCGCACGACGTCGCCGTCCTGCCGGCCTGGGAGACGCTGCCGCACGAGCGTCTCTCGCCGCGCCCCGATACCGTCGCGCGGCGCCTGGCCGTGCTGCGACGCCTGGCCCACCCCGATCCGGCGATCCCCGCCGCGGGGGAGCTGCGCGTCGTCATCATTCCCGTGCGCGCGCTCATCCAGCCCGTCGTCGCGGGCGCCGCCGAGCTTGCGCCGGTGCGCCTTGCCGTGGGCCAGGAAGCGGATTTGGAGGAGGTCGCAACCCAGCTCGCCGATGCCGCCTACACGCGGGTGGACATGGTGGAGCGGCGCGGCGAGTTCGCGGTGCGCGGCGGCCTGTTGGACGTCTTCCCGCCGACGGAGTCCCACCCCCTGCGCATCGAGTTTTTCGGCGACGAAGTCGACGAGATTCGGGTGTTTTCCGTCGCCGATCAGCGCTCGATTGAGGCCCGCGAGTTTGTTTGGGCGCCGCCGGCACGCGAGATCCTGCTGTCCTCGCGCGTGCGCGCGCGGGCACGCGAGGCCATTGCCGATTTCCCGGGCGCGCGCGAGATGCTGGAAAAGATCGCCGACGGTATCGCCGTCGAGGGGATGGAGTCACTCGCCGGGCTCCTCGTCGACCATATGCACTCCGTCGTGGCGAACCTCGATCCGGACAGCCTGCTGATCGTCCTCGATCCGGAGCGGCTCGCGCGGCGCGTCGATGATTTGCTTGCGACGACCGAGGAGTTCCTCTCCGCAGCGTGGACGAGCGCGGCCGCGGGCGGCACAGCGCCGCTGGCAGTCCGCAAGGCGTCGTTTTTGACGCTCGATGAGACGCGCACGGCGGCGATCAACCGCTCGCTCGGTTGGTGGGAGGTCTCGGCGCTGGCCTCCGGCGCGAGCGAGGAGCACGTGATCGACGCGGAGGCCGCCCACCGCTACCGCGGGCGCATCGATGAGCTCGCCAATGACCTTCGCACCTGGTTGCACGAGGGGCGCCGCGTCGTCATCACGACGGACGGACCCGGGCCAGGCCGGCGCGTCGCCGAACAGCTCGGGCAGGCGGGCATTGCCGCGCAATTCTCGCCGGAGCTTGCCGACGGGGTCGATCCCGGCACCGTGCACGTGACGCTCGGCGCGCTTACGGAGGGGTATCTCGCGCCGGGCGCGCGCGTCGTCCACCTCGCCCACGCGGACCTAACCGGCAGACGCCGTGATACCGCCGCGACGGGCCAAAAAATGCCGACGAAGCGCCGCAAAACCGTCGATCCGCTTGCGCTCAAACCCGGCGACTACGTCGTCCACGACACGCACGGCGTCGGCCGCTTCGTCGAACTCATCACGCGCTCGGTGGGGGCGGGCGCGAAGAAGGGAATGCGCGAATACGTCGTCATCGAATACGCGCCCTCGCGCCGCGGCGGGCCAGCCGACCGCCTCTTCGTGCCCACGGATTCGCTCGACCAGGTCACGAAGTACACCGGCGGGGAGTCCCCCAGTGTCAACCGGCTGGGCGGCAGCGACTGGGCGAAGACGAAATCGAAGGCGCGCAAGGCGATCCGCGAGATCGCGGCCGAGCTCATCCGCCTGTACGCGGTGCGCACGAGCGCCAAGGGCCACGCATTCTCGCCCGATACGCCCTGGCAGCGCGAGCTGGAGGAAGCCTTTCCCTACATGGAAACGCCCGACCAGCTCGCCACGATCGAGGACGTCAAGGCCGATATGGAGCGCGCGGTGCCGATGGACCGCCTCATCTGCGGCGACGTGGGCTACGGCAAGACGGAGATCGCGGTGCGCGCCGCGTTCAAGGCCGTCCAAGACGGCAAGCAGGTGGCCGTGCTATGTCCGACGACGCTCCTCGTCCAGCAGCATTTTGAGACGTTTTCCGAGCGCTACGGCGGTTTTCCGGTGCGCGTGGCCGCACTCTCGCGCTTCCAAAGCGCCGCCGAGGCCAAGCGCATCAAGGACGAGCTGAAGGCCGGCACGATCGACGTCGTCATCGGCACCCACCGCCTCATCACCGGCGAGGTCTACTTCAAGGACCTGGGCCTCGTCATCGTCGACGAGGAGCAGCGTTTCGGCGTCGAGCACAAGGAGGCGCTCAAGCAGTTGCGCGCCAACGTCGACGTACTCGCCATGAGCGCCACCCCGATCCCACGCACCCTAGAAATGGCGGTCACCGGCATCCGTGAGATGTCGACGCTCGCGACGCCGCCGGAGGAGCGCCACCCCGTCCTGACCTACGTCGGGCGGTATGAGGAAAAGCAGATCGCCGCGGCCATCCGGCGCGAGCTACTGCGCGATGGCCAGGTGTTTTTCATCCATAACCGGGTTGAATCGATCGACAAGGTCGCGGCGCGGCTGAAGGAGCTCGTGCCCGAAGCCCGCATCGGGATCGGCCACGGCAAGATGAACGAGACCCAGCTGGAAAAGGTCATCGTCGATTTTTGGAACCGCGAGTTCGACGTTCTCGTGTGCACGACGATCGTGGAGACCGGGCTCGATATCTCCAACGCGAACACGCTTATCGTCGACCGCGCCGACGCCTTCGGGCTCTCCCAGCTGCACCAGCTGCGCGGGCGGGTCGGCCGCGGCCGGGACCGCGCCTACGCCTACTTCCTCTACCACCCCGAAAAGACGCTGACCGAAACCGCCTACGAGCGGCTGCGCACAATCGCCGCCAACACCGACCTCGGCGCCGGTATGCAGGTCGCGATGAAGGACCTGGAGATCCGTGGGGCGGGCAACCTGCTCGGCGGCGAACAGTCCGGCCATATCGCGGGCGTCGGCTTCGATTTGTATGTGCGCATGGTCGCGGAGGCCGTCGCCGCCTTCAAGGGCGAATACTCCGGCAGTAAGGACGTGAAGCTCGAACTGCCCGTCGATGCGCACGTGCCCGAGGACTACATCGGTCACGAGCGGCTGCGGCTGGAGGCCTATTCGAAGATCGCCGCCGCCCGCACCCGCGAGGATCTCGACGCGATCGCCGCCGAGCTGACCGACCGCTACGGGCCGATCCCGCGCGTCGTCGAGCGCCTCTTCACCGTCGCCGAGCTGCGCGAATCCGCGCGCGCGATCGGGTTGGAAGAGGCGATCGTGCAGGGCCAGATGCTGCGTGTCGGGCCGTTGCAGCTTAAGGACAGCCAGCAGGTGCGCCTGAAGCGGTTGCACCCCGGCACGCATATTCGCCTTGCAACGCGCCAGGTCCTTATCCCGATCCCGAAGCCCAAGGGCCTGGGGGAGCGTTCCATGTCCGACGATGACCTGCTGGCGTGGGTTCGCGATCTGTTCGCGCTGTTGACCTCGATTATTCGCGGTTGAGGTAGCGGCCCCCGACTCGGCTTGCTAGCGGCGCCGACAGTACTTCCACAGCACGATGGCGGCATCGGCTCTCCCTGCAACGAGCGGCGTCACTTCGCTGGTGTCACAACCGCGCGATGAGATTCGGCAAGCGATTGGCGCGTAGGATAGAGCCGGACTGTATGTGCAACTCGGAGGTTTTCGTGCTTATTCATCCCCGCCGCCCGCTCGCGGCCGTCGCTGCTTTCGCCCTTGGAGTCTCCGCCCTCGCCGGCTGTCAGGCAGGCCAGGCCGCTCGCGTCGGCAATGAGCGGATTTCGGAGACGACGGTTTCCACGGTGGCCGCGGAACTGCCGCGAGTGACGGGCCAGGGGGCATCGCAGTCGAGCGCGCTGGCAAACCTGGTCCTTGCGGGCGCGATCACGCAGGCCGCGGGGGAAAACGGTATGGCGATGTCGAGCGATGACGTGCGCGCCAAGCTCGCCGAGCTCGGAATGGATGCGTCGGGCCTGAGCGATGAGACCCTGAAGGTGGCCGCGGCTTCGCTGCTGAACCAGCAAATCACCGCCTCCCCGAAGGCGGCCGAGATTGGCGAGCGCGTCAACGAGATCCTCACGAGCGCCGAGGTTAACCCGCGCTACGGCATTGATACGGCCGCCGGGCAGCCGCTGCCCAAGCCCGCTTGGTTCACCTCCCAGCAGTGACATTCGTCCTGCCCTTTTGCCCGTTTTGGCCCTAGGCTTAGAGCGTACGTTCCCACGAACACGTAAGGAGCCATAGTGGCTAGCATCGAAGCTGTAGGTGCACGCGAGATCCTCGACTCCCGGGGCAACCCGACCGTCGAGGTTGAGGTCTACTTGGAAGACGGCACGGTCGCCCGCGCCGCCGTTCCCTCCGGCGCCTCGACAGGTGCATTTGAAGCGGTCGAACGTCGCGACGGCGACAAGTCCCGCTACGACGGCAAGGGCGTCCAGGGCGCCATCGAGGCCGTCATCGACGTCATCGCTCCCGAGATCCTGACGCTGGACGCCTCCGAGCAGCGCGTCATCGACGAGGTCCTCATCGACCTGGACGGCACGACGAACAAGGGTAAGCTCGGCGCCAACGCGATCCTCGGCGTCTCGCTCGCCGTCGCGAAGGCCGCCGCCGATTCGGCTGGCCTGCCGCTGTTCCGCTACCTCGGCGGACCGAACGCGCACGTGCTGCCGGTGCCGATGATGAACATCCTGAACGGCGGCTCGCACGCCGACACCAACGTCGACATCCAGGAGTTCATGATCGCTCCCGTCGGCGCCTCCACCTTCAAGGAAGCCCTGCGCTGGGGCACCGAGGTCTACCACACGCTGAAGTCCGTCATCAAGGAGCGGGGCCTGTCCACCGGTCTCGGCGACGAGGGCGGCTTCGCGCCGTCGCTCGAATCGAACGCTGCGGCGCTCGACCTCATCATGGAAGCCATCGAGAAGGCCGGCTACCGCCCGGGCGAGGAGATTGCGCTCGCGCTCGACGTCGCCGCCACCGAGTTCTTCAGCGATGGCGCCTACCAGTTCGAGGGCGAGGCCCGCGACACCGAGTACATGATCAACTACTACGAGGGTCTGCTCGAGAAGTACCCGCTGGTCTCGATTGAGGACCCGCTGAGCGAAGACGAGTGGGATGCCTGGAAGCTCATGACCGAGCGCCTGGGCGATCGCCTGCAGATTGTTGGCGACGACCTGTTCGTCACGAACCCCGAGCGGCTGAAGAAGGGCATCGACACCCACACCGCGAACGCGCTGCTGGTCAAGGTCAACCAGATTGGCTCGCTTTCCGAGACGCTGGACGCGATCGATCTCGCGCACCGCGCGGGCTTCAAGACGATGACCTCGCACCGCTCCGGTGAGACCGAGGATACGACGATCGCGGATCTCGCCGTGGCGACGAACTCCGGTCAGATCAAGACCGGCGCGCCGGCTCGCTCGGAGCGCGTCGCGAAGTACAACCAGCTGCTGCGCATCGAGGAGGAGCTGGAGGACGCGGCGGTCTACGCCGGGCACTCCGCCTTCCCGCGCGCCAAGCGCTAACCAGCTACCGCCCCCGCCGGATTCGGTTTCGTCCGGCGGGGGCGCAGCTATGTCCTCGCGCGTGCGCGCAAGTGTGTGCGGGAGAGTGTGGTGCGTGTGTGCGCGACGCTGCGGCGGACTTCGCTCACATTCGGCGCGTAGTCATGCCGGGCGAGCGACTTTAGGCGCACAATGGGAGGCGTGAAATCCCGCAGACCCTCCTCCCCGCGCCGCGTGCGCCGCCCCAGTGCTGGCGCGAGCTCGGCGAAGCCGGGCGGCTCGGGGGCAAAGCCCAGCGCGTCGGGCATCAAGCCGCGCGGGTCGGCGACTAAGCCGGGATCACCGAAACTTGCCACACGCGCCAATCGCGGCGCGATGCGTCGTCGTCGAGACAAAGCAACCGGCCTGAAATTCACCACCAAGCGCGGGACGTATTCGATCTCGTGGCGCGCCATCATGTTGCTCGTGACGCTCGCATTTTCGCTGGCTATCGTCGCCTCGCCGCTGCAGCACTATCTGCAGCAGCGCGAGCAGGCCCGCGCGCTGCAGGCCGAGGTCGCGGAACTACAAGCCGACATCGCGAAGTACGAGCGTGAAAAAGCTCGCTGGCAGAACCCGGACTTCGTCGCTAGCCAGGCGCGTGACCGCCTCGGGTGGGTGCTGCCGGGCGAGACGCCCTACGTCGTCGTCGATCCCCACACCGTAACCGGCGAGAAGCCGTCGGATGACCCGCGACGCGGCGTGCCCGAGCGCGAGATTCGCCAACCCTGGTACCTGACCATTGCTGATTCCGTGGAGATTGCCGCGGGCCTGAAGGAGGCACCCGATGCCGGTAACTGACGCCGATCGCAAAACCCTTGCCCACCAGCTGGGGCGGGTGCCGCGCGGCGCGGTCGATATTGCGGCGCGTTGCACGTGCGGACGGCCGCTCGTCGTGGTGACGGCACCGAGGCTCGATGATGGCACGCCATTTCCGACGACCTTCTACCTCACGCATCCCGCGATCGTGAAGGGGATTTCAACGCTGGAGGCGCGCGGCGTCATGCACGAGATGAACGAGGAGCTGCATGCCAACTCGGAGCTCGCGGCCGCCTACCAGGGCGCACACGAGTCCTACCTGGAGGCGCGCGCCGAGCTCGGCGAGGTCGAAGAGATCGAGGGCATTTCCGCCGGGGGGATGCCAACGCGCGTCAAGTGCCTGCACGCACTTGCCGGTCATGCGCTGGCCGCGGGCGACGGCGTCAACCCGTTTGGTGATCGCGCGCTCGAGATGCTGCGGGCCGAAGGGCTATGGGATCCAGACGTGTGCTCCTGCGAGGACGAAGGTGAGGACGCGTGAGTCGCGTCGCCGCGATTGACTGCGGCACGAACTCGATTCGCCTCCTTATCGCCGACGTTCCCGCGGCGCCCGATCGCGCCGCTGCCCCTGGCTCGGCAGCGTTGAGCGATGTCGAGCGGCTCATGCGCGTCGTACGCCTGGGCCAGGGCGTGGATCGCACCGGGATGCTCGCGCCGGAGGCACTGGAGCGGACCTTTGCCGCCGCGGCCGACTATGCCGAGCTGTGCGAGCGCCACGGCGTCGAAACGATCCGCTTCGTCGCCACCTCCGCGACGCGCGATGCAACCAACCGTGATGTGTTCGTTGCGGGCATCAAGGAGCGTCTCGGGGTCGCCCCGGAAGTCATCTCCGGCGAGGAAGAAGCGGCCCTGAGCTTTGCGGGCGCGCTGTCATCCGTCGGCCCCGGTGAGGGAGATTCGCTCGTCGTCGATATCGGCGGGGGATCCTCCGAGCTCGTCCTCGGCGCCGACGTGCCGCGAGCCCAGTTCTCGATGAACGTCGGCTGCGTGCGGATGACCGAGCGCCACCTGCACTCCGATCCGCCGACCGCCGAGCAGATCGCCGCCGCAAGCGCAGATATCGACGCCGCGCTCGATGAAGCCGAACGCCACGTTGATCTTGCTGCCGCTCGGCGTCTGGTTGGCCTTGCCGGCTCCGTCACGACGATCACCGCGCACGCGCTCGGCCTTCTCGCCTACGATTCGGCGGCGATCGACGGCACGAACCTCAGCGTCGAGCAGATCCACGCCTCGTGCGCTCAGCTGCTGCACGATTCTCGGGAGCAGCGCGCCGCCTACGGCTTCATGCACCCGGGCCGCATCGATGTCATCGGCGCCGGCGCGCTCGTGTGGGACCGGATCGTCGCGCGCGTGCACGCGCGCACGCGCGAAGCGGGCCACCCCATCGCTGGCGCCGTCACCTCCGAGCACGACATTCTCGACGGCATCGCACTGTCCGCCGCAGGAGCTTTAGGATAGGCGTATCCAGGAAAAGGGGATGTCATGGATGATGAGAACCGTTTCGTGCGTAGAAAAGTTGTCCTGATCCTAGGGATTGCGCTCATCGGCTCCCTACTCGTCGTCTCGATCCCTTTGGCGGTCAAGACATTCGGTGTGTGGTGGCTTTTCGTTCCCCTCGTCGTGACGTTTATTCTGTCAGGCGTGGCGATTCGCCTTCGCTATGACTGGCCTGGGGACCACCGAGCTTTCTGGCTCGTCAGTCCCGACGAGCGTTTCCAGCAGGGACATGTTTTAGTCCAATGTGCCCTGGCTCGACCCACATACGACGACCCGGCCATCAGACGTTCAGGGGGCCGGGTCTTTGCTCTCAGGCAGCAGAACGCCCCTACCTGCAGTTTTTGCCGGTAGGGGCGTTGGTGTTTTTCGACCTTAAAAGGGTGGTGGTCCGTTGAGGTTTTCGTCGAAGCGCCAGTCGTTGGCTAGGGTGAAGCCGCGCGGCTGCGTTCCCGCGGGTGCCGTGACCGAATCGGCCGCCGCGGTGGTAGACAGTTGGTGATCGTCTGGACCGGGTGGTGTGCCTGGTTTGGGGATGGCAACGACAGGCGACGTGAGGCGCGGGTGGTAGACGGGATGCTGGTCGGGATCGATTCTTCGGGGTGGCCGAGCTGCGGGGATCCCGTTCTCATCGATGATGATGGTCCAGCTGTTGGGGTCGCCGGGTGGTTTTTCGACTCGGGGATGATGCCGTGAGCACACCAAGGCCAGGTTGGTGAGGTTGGTGGGGCCTCCGCTTTCCCACGAAATAATGTGGTGGGCTACGCATCCTTCGGGTGGGTCGGTGCACGTGGGGAAGACACATCCCCCATCCCGGAGGGCAAGGAGTTTGCGGAGTTTTTTGGAGGCGAGGCGGGTTTCTCGTCCTCGGTCTGCTTCGCACGTATCCCAGATGTGGCGGGTGCGCTCCGGGAACGCAAGTAGCGCATCGTCTTCTGACACTGTGTGCGGGGCGGGTGGCGCCGGAGTCAACACCTCAGCGCTGGGACGTGGGGTGTCGCCATTGGTGAAGTCATCGTCTGCCATGATGCGGTCGGTCAGCGGCTCGGCATCATCTTCAAAGGAGTCCGCTTCCGGGCCCTCGATATGGGCTCCATGACTTCCATTGCCACCCGGGTTATTCGGGCGCGGGCTCCCGCCACCACCACGACCAGACGGGCCGTCCTCACCTGAGGGGCCTTTGTCGCCGTAGGGGCCGGGGCCGTCATGCGGGTCCCGCCCGGTGTCGTTTCCGGTGAGGTGGGTGAGGTCGTCTGGTTGGGGTGGGTAGTGGCCGGTCATGGTGGTGAACAAGGCATCCAGTAGCCGTGTTTTACGGTCGGCGGCTTTGCGGGTTTTGCTGTGGCGTTGGGCTCTGGCGATGGCTTCGGCCGGGGGTGTCAAATAGTTTGTGTAAGCCGTGTCGGAAGGAACGGTGATTATCATGACTATGTTCGATAAATCTTTGCCGGGTAGGCCTTCGGGTCAGGACCTGGTTGACCAGCTCAAAGCTTCGGGGCAGCTTGATGCCTTGTTCGCTCAGATCGATGCGGGGGAGGTGGAGCTGACTGGTGATGGTGGTTTCGTGCCTGCCCTGGTTAAAGCAGCTCTTGAACGTGGCCTGCAAGCGGAGCTGACGAGCCACCTGGGGTACGAGAAAGGCGCAGCTGACGCGGCAGCGCACGCGAATTCGCGTAACGGTACGACTTCGAAAACAGTCCATAGCGAAGTAGGGCCGATCACGCTGGACGTACCCAGGGACCGGGATGGGTCTTTTAGCCCGCGCCTGGTGCCCAAGGGTCAGCGGCGTCTGGGCGGCCTGGATGACATGATTATCAGCCTTTACGCGGGCGGGATGACGATCAGGGATATCCAACACCACCTGGCCTCGACGATCGGGACGGACCTGTCTCATGAGACGATCTCGAACATCACCGATGCTGTCAGCCAGGAGGTCATGGCCTGGCAGGCCCGGCCCCTCGAAGAGTTCTATCCCGTGATCTACCTCGACGCGATCCGGGTCAAGATCCGGGAGAACAGCCAGGTCCTGAACCGCGCGGCCTATCTCGCTGTCGGTGTCGACCTTGAGGGTATCAAGCACGTGCTGGGTATCTGGGTCCAAGACACCGAAGGGTCAGCATTCTGGGCCCACGTGTGCGCGGACCTGGCCAACCGGGGCGTGGCCGATGTGCTGATCGTGTGCTGTGACGGGCTTCAAGGCCTGCCAGAAGC
>NZ_JALIQR010000017.1:0-61979 GCF_023634005.1 Bowdeniella massiliensis | reverse complement strand
TCCGAACCCGGAAGCTAAGCCCTCCAGCGCCGATGGTACTGCACCCGAGAGAGTGTGGGAGAGTAGGACACCGCCGACACCACCCAAACCCGGTGGCCCCACCAACAAGGTGGGGCCACCGGCATATCTAGTGGATGTAGGCAGTAATTGCTGGAAGGATTGCTACGTGATTTCCTTCCACTACGACTCCGCTGACATTCGTCCGGACATGATCGACGGATTCTTCGTCGGTTGGCCGAGCCCTCCCAACGCTCAGACGCTTATCGACGTGATGGATGGCAGCTACCGCCGGATCTGGGCTGTAGCAGACGGTAAGGTCGTCGGCTATATCAATGCCATAAGCGACGGTGTGTTGAACGCCTTCATTCCTTGGCTCGAAGTTCATCCCGATTACCAGCAACAGGGAATCGGACGGGAACTGGTCGAGCGTATGGTCGCGGAACTAGAGTCGATGTACGCGATCGATCTCATGTGCGACGAGGAATTGATCCCGTACTACGAAAAACTCGGCTTTATGGCAGCCACGGGAGCGGTTCGGCGCAACCGAACAGCCCTGACCTAACGCGTCCGCATACGTAATCAATGACATTCTTCCCCCGCCTGTGACGGAACTTTTCGTCTACTAGGCTATGAGGGGTACATAAACAGATAGAGGACACCATGACTGAACACGACTCTTCCGATCGTCGACAAGACGACGGCGACCGATACAACAAGCCCCGCTACGGCAAAGACGGCGGGCGGGAAGGTTACCGGAAGAGCTCGGGATCCTCGTACGGCAATCGCGATGATCGCCAGGGCGGGTACCGCAAGAACTACGGCGATCGCGATGATCGCCGTGGCGGCGGTGGCTACCGCAAGAACTACGGAAACAACGACGATCGCCGTGGTGGATATGGTCGAGACCGCGATGATCGCCGCGGCGGTTACCGCGGTGACCGTGACGATCGTCGCGGCGGCTATGGCCGGGACCGGGATGATCGCCAAGGCAGTTACCGCAAGAATTTTGGTGACCGTGATGACCGCCGTAGTGGCGGCGGTGGTTACCGCAAGAGCTTCGGCGATCGTGATGATCGCCAGGGCGGTTACCGCAAGAGCTTCGGTGATCGCGATGACCGCCGTGGTGGCGGCGCTGGTTACCGCAAGAGCTTCGGCGACCGCGATGATCGTCGCGGCGGCTTCGGCCGGGACCGGGATGATCGCCAGGGCGGTTACCGCAAGAGCTTTGGTGATCGCGATGACCGTCGTGGTGGCTACCGCAAGGACTTCGGCGACCGGGATGATCGTCGCGGCGGCTTCGGCCGGGACCGGGATGATCGCCAGGGCGGTTACCGCAAGAGCTTTGGTGACCGTGATGACCGTCGTGGTGGCTACCGCAAGGACTTCGGCGACCGTGACGGCCGGCGCGATGATCGGCGCGAGGACCGCAGCGGATTCCGCAAGGACCGCGATTTCAAGCGCGATCGCGACCAGCGCGATGAGGCCCCGATCAACACTAAGGGCGATCCTGAGCTGAGCGAGGAAATCACCGCGGACATGCTCGACCCGGCGATGCGCAAACACCTGCAGACGCTGTCCAAGGACAACGCGGAGCTCGTGGCGCGCCACCTCGTCATGGCGGGCGTGCTCGTCAACGATGATCCGCAGGCTGCGCACGAACATGCGCTGGCGGCGCAGCGGCACGGCGGTCGCGTCGGCATCGTACGCGAGGCTCTCGCGATGACGGCCTACGCCGTCGGGGCGTACAACCTTGCGCTGCGCGAGATCCATGCGCTGCGGCGCCTGACCGGCACGAAGGCGCACGTCGTCATCGAGGCGGATTGCGAACGCGGCATGGGCCGGCCCGAGCGGGCGCTCGACGTCATTGCCGAGGCGGATCGTGAATCGCTGACCGACCAGTTCAAGGTCGAGCTCGCGCTCGTCGAATCTGGGGCGCGCGCGGACCTCGGCGAGTACGAGGCGGGGCTCGCGATCATTGAGGACGAGCTCAGCCAGTCCTATGACGATGAGCTGAAGGCGCGGCTGTATTCGGTCAAGGCCGATCGGCTGGAGGAGCTGGAACGTGGTTCGGAAGCCGAAGCGGCGCGCGCGACGGCGCTCGAGCTCGATCCGGAGGTGCTCGGCGAGCAAGGGCCCGGCGGCGAATCGATCGACGAGGAGATTACCCTCGTCGAAGACGAGTAGGGCTCGCGATGAGCGCACTCATCGACAACTTTGACCTCGCGCTGTGCGATCTGGACGGGGTGGCGTTTCACGGCTCGGATCCGATCGAAAGCGCGAACCGCGGGATCGCCGCGGCGCGCGCGGCGGGGCTGCCATTCCTGTTCGTGACGAACAATGCGATGCGGACGCCCGACCAAGTGGCCGCCCACCTCAGCCGGCTGGGCGTGCCCACCGAGGCGAAGGACGTCATGACGTCGGCGATGGCGGCCGCGCTGCTGTGCGCTAAGCGCTATGAGCGCGGCACGCTCTGCCTCGTTGTCGGCGGCGATGGGCTGCGCGAGGCGCTCGAAGCCGAGGACATGCGGCTGACCGGCTCGGCCGCGGACCGGCCGCGCGTCGTCGTCCAGGGACTCGCGCGCGACGTCGGCTGGGCGGAGCTGAGTGAGGCCGTGCTCGCGATCAACGCCGGCGCGGATCACATCGCGACGAACCTCGACTCGACGCTGCCGACCGAGCGCGGCTTTGAAATCGGCAATGGCTCGCTCGTGGCCGCCGTCGTCAATGCCACGGGCGTGACACCGACCTCCACCGGCAAGCCGCAGCCCGAGATCTTCCACACGAGCGCCGCAGCGGCGGGGGCGAAGGCACCCGTCGTCATCGGCGACCGCCTCGATACCGATATCGCCGGGGGCGTCGCGGCCGGCATGCCGAGCATTCACGTGCTGACGGGCGTGAGCGATGCAGCCGCGATTGTGCGCGCGGCCCCGCACGAGCGGCCCACCTATCTGCTGACCGATCTCGAGGCGCTCACCGAGCCCTACGAGGACGCGCAGGTCGTCGCGCCCGGGCGTGCGCGCTGCGGGCAGGCGCAGGCCGCCGTCATCGATGGCGCGCTGTGCGTCGGCGAGGACGATCAGGTTCTCGCGCAGGACGTCGCCGTCGATGTGGCGACCTACCGGGCGCTCGTCGCCGCCGCGTGGGACGCCGCCGATTCCGGGCACGCGGTTCGCCCCGTGCGCTTTGAGGTGACGCGATGAGCGAGGCGACGCCGAAGGACCACGCGCGGCAGACGGCGAATACGCAGGAGCTGCTGGCAAGCCTTGAGGAGACGCCGCTTCAGCGGCATCCAGAGGTTTTTAGTGCGATCCACGCCAAGCTGACCGAGACGCTGACCCGCGAGCAGGGCGAACGCTGATGGCGCGCCTGGCGCGGATCGATGCGGAGCTCGTGCGGCGCCGGCTCGCCGACTCGCGCACGCACGCCCGCGAGCTGATCGAAGCCGGGCGGGTGCGCCTCGATGGCGGGATCGTTGAGAAGCCCGCGCGCCAGGTCAACCCCGCGCAGGCGATCGAGGTCGTGGATGCGCCGGGCGAGGAATGGGCCTCGCGCGGCGCCTACAAACTCCTCGGCGCGCTCGACTACCTGGGGTCAGACGCGCCGCAGATCGAGGGTGTGCGCGCGCTCGATGCGGGCGCCTCGACCGGCGGATTCACCGACGTGCTGCTGCGCCGCGGTGCGGCGAGCGTCGTCGCCGTCGACGTCGGCTACGGCCAGCTCGACTGGCGGCTGCGCTCCGATTCGCGCGTCGAGATCCACGACCGCACGAACGTGCGCACGCTCGATCCCGCGACGGTTGCGCCCGCGCCGAGCCTCGTCGTCGCCGATCTCAGTTTCATTTCGCTGACCCTCGTCATTCCCGCGCTCGCCGCGGCCGCGGCGCCCGCCGCGAGCTACCTGCTCATGGTCAAGCCGCAGTTCGAGGTGGGACGGGAGCGGCTCGGCAAGGGTGGCGTCGTGCGCGATACCGCGCTGCACGCCGAGAGCGTCGCGGCCGTCGCGCAATGCGCGATCGAGGCTGGGCTGCAGGTGTGGGCCGTGGCACCCTCGCCACTGCCAGGACCGGCCGGAAACGTGGAATACTTCATTGCGCTAGCCGGCCCCGCCGCCGAGCCGCCGCGCGCGGCGCTGACGGGCCCGGACCTCACCGACGCGATCGCCGCCGCGATTGCGGCCGGACCCGCGGGAAAGGACGCGACATGACACGGATCGGCATTGTCTCGCGCCAGCAAGAATCCGATCTCGCGCGCATCCCGCACGTCGTGCGCCTCATCGAGGACGCCGGCGGCACCGTCGTCGCCGAGGCCGAACTGCGCAGCGCCGACGTCGTGCTGGTCCTTGGCGGCGACGGCACGATCCTGCGCGCGGCCGACGGCGTGCGCGGCACGGACATCCCCGTCATCGGCGTGAACTTCGGACACGTCGGCTTCCTCGCCGAGGCCGATCCCGAATCGCTCGCCGACGTCGTGGCGCGCCTCGTCGCCCGCGACTTCACCGTCGAAACCCGCATGACGCTCGCCGTGCGCGTCACCCAGCCCGATGGCAGCGTCGAGACCGGGTGGGCGCTGAACGAACTCGCGCTAGAAAAAGTCGAGCGTGCCCGGATGGTCGATCTCACCATCGGCGTCGATGACCACCCGATCTCCTCCTATTCCTGCGACGCCCTCGTCGTCTCCACCCCGACAGGCTCCACCGCCTACGCATTCTCGGCCGGTGGCCCCGTCGTCTGGCCGAACGTGGAGGCGATCCTCATCGTGCCGATCGCCGCGCACGCGCTGTTCGCCCGCCCGCTCGTCGTCGGCCCCGATTCGACGATCACCGTCGTGATGAACGAGATGGGATTCGTCGACGGCGAGCTGTGGTGCGATGGTCGGCGGCGTCTTGCCGCGCCCGTTGGCTCCCACATCGAGATCACGCACGCCGAAGAGCCCGTCCACCTCGCGCGGCTGTGGACATCGCCATTTTCGGGCCGCCTCGTGGCAAAATTTAAACTCCCCGTCCGCTCGTGGAGGCACCAGGAAAGGCCATGATCGATCAGCTCGCCTGCACCAATATCGGTGTCATCGAACGCGCCGAGCTGTCCTTCGGACCCGGCTTGAGCGTCATAACCGGTGAGACCGGTGCGGGCAAGACGATGCTGCTGACCGCGATCGGGCTCATCGCGGGGGACCGGGCCGACGCCTCCCGGGTGCGCGCCGGCGCCGAGCGCGCGACGGTCGATGCGGCGATCTGCGACCCGGACGATCCCGCGGCGCTTGCCGCGCTTGCTGAGCGCGTCGACGGCGAACTCGATGATGGCGCGCTGCTCGTCTCGCGCAGCGTTCCGGCCAGCGGGCGGGCGCGCGCAAGCCTCGGGGGCCGGCCCGTGCCGGCCGGGGTACTGGCCGAGCTCGCCGAACGCTACGTCACGATCCACGGTCAGGCCGAACAGCTCAAGCTGCGGCGGGCCTCCCACCAGCGCGCGATCCTCGACGCCTTCGGCGGCGAGAAGATCGCGGCCGCCCGCGCCCGGTACGTCGCCGCATTCGATGCCGCACGGCAGGCCGCCGAGCTGCTCGCTAAGCTGAATGAGTCATCCACCGAGCGGGCGCAACGCGCCGCGGCCCTGCGGGCCGGGATCGCCGCGATCGAGGAGGTCGACCCGAAAGCCGGCGAGGACGACGAGCTCAAGGCGCGTGCCGAGCGCCTGACCAATATCGACGAGCTGCGCCGCGGCGTTCAGACCGCCTACGCTCACCTGGGGGCGCGCGAGGACGCGGCCACCGCCCAGCTCGCTGAGGCCGAGCGCGCGCTCAGCGGTGCTAGCCACGTCGATGAGTCGCTCGCCCCGCTGGTTGACCAGCTTGCCGAGTCCGCCACCGTCATCGCCGACGTCGCGAGCCAGCTCTCCGGCTATCTTGGCGACCTGGACGTCGCGCCCGGCGAGCTCGACCAGATCCACGCCCGCCGCGCGGCGATCACCCAACTGCTGCGCGTCTACGGGCCGGAGATCAGCGACGCCCTTGCCTGGCGCGATGATGCGGCGCGTGAGCTCACCGAGCTTGATGACTCTCCGGAGGCCCTCGCCGCCGCGCGGGCCGCGGCCGAGAAAACCGCGGCAGCGCTCACTGAGGCAGCAACCGCGCTGCGAAACGCGCGGCGCGCGGCCGCCACAAAGCTCGGCGCGGCCATCACCGCCGAGCTCGCCGATCTTGCCATGCCCAATGCGCGGGTGCGCATCCGCGTCGAGGAAATCGAGCCCGCCCGCCACGGCGCCGATGAGATAGCCTTCGAACTCGCCGCCCACACGGGAGCCGACTTCCTACCGATCACTCAGGGCGCCTCCGGCGGCGAACTCTCCCGCCTCATGCTGGCCCTGGAGGTCTGCATCGCCGCGAGCCAGCCCGCGCGCACTTTCGTCTTCGACGAGATCGACGCCGGCATCGGCGGCGAAACCGCGACCCGCGTCGGCAAGCGCCTCGCGCGGCTTGCGGCCCACCACCAGGTCATCGTCGTCACCCACGTCGCTCAGGTCGCGGCCTTCGCCTCGGGCCACATCGTCATCGAAAAGCACGACGGCGCCACCGTGCGCACCACGGCCCGCGCCGTCGAGGGCAGCGAGCGCGTCGCCGAGGTCGCCCGCATGCTGGGCGGGACGGACACCGATGTGGCGCTCACACACGCCGCCGAGTTGATCGCTGCCGCCAGCTAGCTCCCGGTATCAAATGCGCCACGATGTGGGCCATGCGCACGCCGCTCGGCTAATCGCGGGGCGAGCCGTGGCACGATAGGCCCGTGAGACTGTTTTCCGCTGGCCGTCGTCCGGCCGAAGTCGCCGCCGACGGCACCATCACCGGTGCCGTCCAAGTCGACCCGCGTACGAAGGACCTCACCAAGCGGCTGCGCCCCGGCGATATCGCCGTCATCGACCACGCGGACCTCGATCGCGTCGCGGCCGAGGCCCTGGCCGCGTGCGCGCCAGCCGCCGTCCTGAACGCCGCGAAGTCGACGACGGGCCGCTACCCGAACCTCGGGCCGGGCATCCTGCTGGATGCCGGCATCCCGCTCATCGACGACCTCGGCGGCACGGTCATGGACCTGAAGAACGGCCAGAGCGTGCGCATCGATGGCGCCGAGGTCTACTCCGACGATGAGCTCGTCGCCGCTGGCGTGCTGCAGGATGGCGACTTGCTCGCCGCCAATATGGCCGAGGCCCGGGCGGGCCTGTCCGTGCAGCTGGAGGCCTTCGCCGCCAACACGATGGACTACCTCAACCGGGAGCGCGACCTGCTGCTGGATGGCGTCGGCATCCCCGTCGTGCGAACCGAGTTCGAGGGGCGGCATGCGCTCATCGTCGTGCGCGGGTATCACTACAAGGAAGACCTCGCGATGCTGCGTCCCTACGTGCGCGAGTATCACCCCGTCATTATTGGCGTCGACGGCGGGGCCGATGCCGTGCTGGAGGCGGGGCTCATCCCGGACATGATCGTCGGCGATATGGACTCCGTATCCGATCGGGCGCTGACCTCCGGCGCCGAAATCGTCGTCCACGCCTACCGGGATGGGCGGGCGCCCGGCAAGCAGCGGGTGGAAGACCTCGGCGTCGAACACGTCATCTTCCCCGCGGCGGGCACGAGCGAGGACATCGCGATGCTGCTGGCCGATGAGCGCGGCGCGGAACTCGTCGTCGCCGTCGGTACCCACGCCACCCTCATCGAGTTTTTGGACAAGGGCCGCGCGGGCATGTCATCCACGTTCCTCACGCGCCTGCGCGTCGGGTCCAAACTCGTCGACGCCAAGGGCGTCTCGCGGCTCTACCGCACCCGGATCTCCACCTGGCAGCTCTTCCTGCTCGCCGTCGCGGGCCTCGTCGCGCTGCTCGTCGCCATCATCTCCACCACCGCCGGGCAGACCTTCCTCGGGCTGTCGGGCGCCTGGTGGGATGACCTGTGGAACTTCATCAAGCACCTGTTTGGCTCCTCGTAACGGTTGGACTCATGATTGATTTTCGCTATCACCTCGTCTCGCTGATCTCGGTGTTCCTGGCCCTCGCGGTCGGCATCGTGCTCGGCGCGGGCCCGCTGCGTGAGGGCATCTCCGATGCCCTGACCGGCCAGGTGCAAGAACTGCGCACGGATCGCGACAAGCTGCGCACCGACCTCGACGCCGCCGGGCGCGAGGCGCTCGGGCGCGGCAACCTCATCACCGCCGTGCAGCCCGAGGCCGTCAAGGGAGTGCTCGAGGGGCAGAAAATCGCGATCGTGACGCTGCCGGGCGCGGGCGAGATCGAGCCGATCACCACCGCGCTCACCCAGGCCGGGGCCGCCGTCGTCTCCCAGACGGAGGTCAGCGAGGCCATGGTGGACGCGGAAACTGCGACCTTCCGTTCCTCCTTCGCCTCGCAGTTGACGACCTACCTGGAGACGGAACCCGCCGCTGATGCCTCCACCGAGGAGATCCTCGGGCAGGCGCTCGCCTCCTCCTTCGCCCTGGCGGGCAGCGATCAGCAGCGCGCGACGACGCTGACGGAATTCCTTACGACGAACGATCCCGCGTTTGCGACCATCGTGACGCCGACCGCCGAGGCCGCCACCGCGATCGTCGTCATCGGAGCGCCGCACGCCGAGGTCAAGCCTGAGGACGCCGAAACCGTGCGCGAGCTCGGCCGGGCCTACACCCGCGTCGCGAACGGCATGGCCGAAGTACTGCCGACGCTCGTCGTCGGATCCGCGCAGGCGGATACTGACCTCGTGGCGCTGCTGCGCGCCTCCGCGATGGCCGAGACCCTGCCGGCCGTGGACTCCGTCGCCTCACCGGTCGCGGCAATCAACGCGCCGCGGGCGCTCGCCGAGCGCCTCGGCGGTGGCGCCGGCCAGTACGGCATCGAGACCGGGGCGAGCGCGCCGCTCGCGCCGCATACCGTGGCGCCGCAGCCGACGCCGCCGGCCGCCGAGCCCGAGGGCGCGGAGCCGAGCGAGAGCCCCACGAGCGAGGAATAGTGCTCACCGCTCTCGCCGCGGGCGGGGCCGCTGCCGCAACCGCGCTCGCCACCCGCACCATCGACGACGGCGCCCTCGCGCAGGCCTTCGCCCGCACCAACCACGCCGGAGCGAGCGTGAGCCTGTCCGAAGGCGTCGGCCTTGCCGCGGGGACGCTTGCCACCGCGCACATCACCCGCGACGACGCGGCGCTGCTCGCCGCGGCCGCCGGCGCGGGCTTCGGCGCGCTGGACGATCACCGCGAGTCCGGCAACGCCAAGGGGCTAAAGGGCCACCTGCGATCGCTCGCGCGCGGCAAGCTCACCACCGGCGGCGCTAAGCTCGTCGGCATCTCCGCTGCGGCGGGACTCGCCGCGCTCATGATCGGGCGCGACCGCGGTGCACGCGGCCTTGCGCGTCTCATCGATACCGGCGTCGACGCCGCGCTCATTGCGGGCAGCGCGAACCTCATCAACCTGCTCGACCTGCGCCCTGGGCGGGCGCTCAAGGGCGCGGGCGCCCTCGCCGCCCTGGCGGCGCTCCTCGCCGAGGATAGGGGCGAGATCCGCGCGGATATCGCGGGCCTTACCGCAACGATCGCCACGGCCGCCCCCGGGGACCTTGCGGGCGAGAAAATGATGGGCGATACGGGAGCGAATGCGCTCGGAGCCGCCATCGGTGTGCTGCTGGCCCGCGGGATGTCGCGGCCCGTGCGGGTCGCGGCGGGGAGCGCTATCGTCGCGCTGATCCTGGCGAGCGAGAAGGTCTCGTTCAGCGCCGTCATCGAGGCTAACCCGGCGCTTTCCGCGATCGACCGGTGGGGCCGGAGCTAGCCGATGCGCCGCCCGGTGCTGAGCTCGATCCTTGGAGCCGCGTCGATGATCGCCATCATCACGCTCGCCTCGCGCATCGTCGGCTTTGTGCGCTGGCTCGTCCAGTCCTGGACGCTGCACGGCGGCTCGCCGACCGCGGGCGGCTACGCGGCGGCTAACCAGATCCCGAACGTGCTGTTCGAGGTCGCCGCCGGGGGTGCGCTCGCCGGGGTCGTCGTGCCGATCATTGCGGCGCCGCTGGCCAAACATCTCAAGGGCGATGTCAACCGCTGCGCGTCGGCGCTACTGACCTATACGCTCGCGATCCTTGGGCCACTGGCGATCCTCGTCTTCCTGCTGGCCGAACCGATCGCCCACCTGCTGCCGCCGCCGGCCGGCGCGAGCCCAGAACTCGCCGCGGCGCAATACGCTTTCATGGCGCGGCTGCTCGCGATCTTCGCGTGGCAGATCCCGCTGTACGGGATTTCCATCGTGCTATCGGGCATCCTGCAGGCGCATCGCTCCTTCTTCTGGCCCGCGATCGCGCCGCTGCTCAGTTCGCTGGTCGTCATCGCCTCCTACCTCTACTTCGGTTTCATCGCCGCGGGGCATCAGGACAATCCGGGCGCACTGTCCGACCTCGCCGTCAACGTCCTTGGCTGGGGAACGACGCTCGGGGTGGCGGCGCTGTCCCTGCCGCTGTTTGTACCGGCCTGGCGGCGCGGCGTGCGCTTTACGCCGACGTTTTCCTTTCCCGATGGCGTGGCAGCCAAGGCCGGACGGCTCGCGAGCGCGGGCATCGGTGTGCTGCTTGCGCAGCAGGCCTCCGTCGTCGCCATTTTGTGGCTCTCGCCCTTTGGTGGGGATGCGGGCACGCTCTCAATTTGGCAGTTAGCGCAGGCCGTCTACTTCCTGCCGTATGCGATCGGTATCGTTCCACTCGTGACGGCGGTCTTCCCGGCGCTGTCGGCGGCCGTGGCAGAAGAGCGCCACGAACGTGCGGCCCAACTCGTCTCGCGCTCGACGCGGCTCATTTTTGCGGTCTCGATCGCAGGTGTGGCGGTCTTGATCGCCTCCGCTCCAGCCGTCCCGACCTTGTTTCGCGTAGGGGACGAGATGGCTGCGGCAATCTATGCCGTTGCACCCGCCCTGCCCGGATTTGCGCTGCTGCTGCATTTCACCCGAGTGCTCTACGCCTTCGACCGGTCCGGGCTCGCGGTCGTCGCGGGCGTGATCGGGTGGGGGAGCGTCACGCTGGCCGCCGTCATCGGGGTGCTCCTCGTGCGCGGTGAAACGGGAGAGCGTACCCAGACCCTCATAGCGTTTGGGATCGCGCATGCCATCGGCTTGAGCCTCGCGTCGATCATCTTGTGGCTCGGGGTGCGGCGTGCCGCGGGAGCCGACGCGTTTGTGGGCGTCGTGCGTTCGGTCGGCATTGCGATTGCGCCGGCCGCGATTGGCGCAGCTCTTGGCTACTTCGCGACGACCGCGATCATGGGCGAGCAGCCCGGAGTCGCGCTCGCTACCGTCGCTGCCGGTATTGGAGCGCTCATCCCGCTCGTGCTCGTTGCCGTGAGTATCTACGGTGCAGATAGGAACGCGTTGAAGGCGGTGAGGGCATAGTGCGCATCATCGAGATGACCGGCACGACATCTGGGGGAGTGCGCTCCCACCTCATTGATGTCCTCGGGTTGCTCACCAGCCACCACCAGGTCGCGCTCCTGGCGCCATCGTCGGTGCTCGAATCCTTGTCGCCAGCTGAGATGTCCGGGGCTCGCGCTGTGCCCGTCGAGATTGCGGCAAAACCCACGAGCCGCGATGTGCGGTCCATTGCGGCGGTCCGGACCTGGGCGCGGAATGCGGATGTGATTCACGCTCATACGCTGCGAGCTGGTGCGCTCGCCGTTCTGGCGTGCGTGGCACTCTCTGATCCGCCGCGTATCGTCGTCACGCTCCACAACATGCCGGTCGGCTCTGCTGCCGTGCGGGCAACCGGTGAGGCGCTGTTTCGGGTGGTGGCAGCCGGCGCTGATCGTGTCCTCGGTGTCTCGCCCGATTTGGTCGATAAGGCTCACGAGTTAGGAACGATCGCGGATCTGGCGATCGTCCCAGCTCGTCCCACGCCGCTCGTTGTGACGGGCCCGCAGACTCGTGATGCAGCAACCCTGCTCACCGTCGGACGGCTCAGTCACCAAAAGGGACTCGACATCCTGCTTGATGCCGCGGAGATCGTGGGGCAGAAGGTGCCAAATGTTCGTTGGCTCGTCGCAGGCGATGGCCCATACTTCGATGAGCTCGCAGCCGAGATCGAGGAACGCCAGTTGCCCGTCGAACTCCTTGGCCGGCGCGATGACGTTGCGGAACTGCTGACACGCACCACCCTCGCCGTCCAGACATCTCGGTGGGAGGGCCAGCCCGTCGCCGTGCAAGAAGCGCTCCACGCGGGCACGGCGCTGGTCGCCACCGATGTCGGCGGGACCCGCGTCGTCGTGGGGGAGGACTATCCGCTCGTTGCCCCAAATGCTGAAGCGATCGCCAACGACATCATCGAGCTCCTACGTGAGCCAGACAAGCTCGAGCAGCGCAGCGAGCTCAGCCGCGCGAGAGCACAGACGCTTCCCGGACTAGCCGAGCTCGCTGGCCAGTTGACCAACGAGCTTCGGCTATTTCCGCCGGTTAATCGGTAGCGTTTGTTACTTCTTCTGACCCGTGATCTCTACAACGTGTGCTGTTACCGCTGGTACAGTCGTCGAACCACCCATCGTGGTGGAGTATGAGAAAGCTTCTCTTACCTCGACGTAGAGGGTGACCAGATCATCAGTGACAACGGTGGCCTCGATGTCGTCTCCCGGAATCACGAGGGTGTTGACGGGGTAGTCATACCACCGGCGCTTCTTCTCGCCTGATGTGTTTGCACGGAACGCGGGTGCGGTGTTCGCATCGGTCCGAGTGACATACCCATAGATCACGTATTTTTTACCTACGTAATCCCCCGGCTTTTGCTCCACAATCTTCCAGTCGCGTTCGCTGATCGCTTCGTAGGTGGATTTATCCTTGAGGGCGGCTTTCGCTTCGGCCTCTGCGGCAGCCTTGGCAGCTGCCTCCTCTGCTGCCTTCTTTTCTTCCTCTGCCCGTCGCTGCCGTTCTTCTTCCTCCTTGCGTTCCCTTTCCTTGCGCTCGGCTTCGAGCTGTTCGGCGGATTTAGTCGGAGTAGGCGACGGAGTCGCTTTGGCTTGGCTCATCGCTGTCGGAGGAGGAGCAGTCTTGTCCTCGGTCGGTGCACCACCCATAGCAGCCTGGGCAATATTGCCGGTAACCGAGATAGCCAAGAGAGCTGCGAGGGCGAGTGTCAGAGGTGAGAACTGACGGGCTTTTGGCTGGGCCTCGTCGGGAGTGACTTCTTCTTGCGGGGATTGCTCAGCGGCGTCAGGATGATCAGGATTTATGTCCTCTATCCAGAATTGCCAACCTTCTGGCGCCGGTTCCCAATCGGATGGGGGCTGCCAGCCGGGAGGGGAGTCCATCCGTCTGGGGGAGTTGGCCACGAAGGAGGGGGATTAAAACGCATGAATATGCCTTTCGCAGGGAAAAAGGGCGTCAGAGGTTAGAAAAAACTCCGACAGACATGGTTAGTGTTCTTCATCATATCTGGAAAAACCGACAGTAGAGTCCAAAGCGAAATGTGCCCCGCTTAAGGAATCTCGATACAGCACAGGGCATCACTCGCGTCAGCGCAGCCGCCGACGCGCCGCTGCTTCCGTCAGGTAGCTAGCGCGCGATAAGCTGGTGGTCCGTGGTAGAAACGAACACTCACGGCATTGCCCAACCGGCGCACATCTTCGTCACCGGTGGCGTGGCATCTTCTCTAGGTAAAGGCCTCACCGCTTCCTCCCTTGGCCGCTTGCTGCGCTCGCGCGGCTTGTCGATCGCGATGCAAAAGCTCGACCCGTACGTCAACGTCGATCCCGGCACCATGAATCCCTTCCAACACGGCGAGGTATTCGTGACCGACGACGGCACCGAAACCGATCTCGATATTGGGCACTACGAGAGATTCCTGGACGTCTCCCTGACCGGAGATGCGAACGCGACGACCGGTCAGGTCTACTCGACGGTGATCGCTAAGGAACGCCGTGGCGACTACCTGGGTGACACCGTCCAGGTCATCCCGCACATTGTGGATGAGATCAAGACCCGGATGCGTGCCCAGGCCCGAGAGTCTGTCGACGTCATCATCACGGAGATTGGCGGAACGGTTGGCGACATTGAATCGCTGCCGTTCTTGGAGGCAGCACGCCAGGTCCGCCAGGATCTTGGTCGCGATAACGTCCTGTTCCTTCACGTCTCGCTCGTGCCGTTCCTACCGAGTGCTGGTGAACTCAAGACGAAGCCGACGCAGCATTCCGTGGCTCAGCTGCGTTCGATCGGTATCCAACCGGACGCGCTGATCTGTCGCTCGGATCGCAGCCTGCCGGATTCGGTGAAGAAGAAGCTCGCTCTCATGTGCGATGTCGATCGTGATGCTGTCGTCACGTGTCGTGACGCATCGTCGATCTACGAGATCCCTTCCGTCCTGCACGATGAGGGCCTCGACGCGTTCGTCGTGCGCCGACTCGGTCTGAAGTTCCGGGACGTCGACTGGCAAGACTGGAACGCGGTTCTGAAGGCCGTCCGCGAACCCTCTGCCCGCGTCGAGATTGCGCTCGTCGGCAAATACATCGAGCTGAGGGACGCCTACCTGTCGGTCACCGAAGCGCTCGCCGCCGGCGGATTTGCGCACTCCGCACGCGTGGACATCCGATGGGTCGCCGCCGATGACTGCGAGACGCCGGAGGGTGCAGCTCGGGCACTGGCCGGGGTTGACGCGATCTTAGTTCCGGGTGGCTTCGGCTCCCGCGGGATTGACGGAAAGATCGGGGCGCTGCGTCATGCCCGAACTCACCGCATCCCGACCCTTGGCATCTGCCTGGGCCTGCAGGCCATGGTCATCGAGTACGCGAGAAACGTCCTCGGAATTTCTCAGGCGTCGTCGACCGAGTTTGATCCAAAGAGTCCCGAGCCGGTTATCGCGACCATGGCTGAGCAGGAAGACATCATCGCCGGCGGTGATCTGGGCGGAACGATGAGGCTCGGCGCATACCCAGCAGAACTCGCTGCCGGCTCCGTCGTGGCGAGGACGTATGGGACGACCCAGGTGAGCGAACGACATCGCCACCGCTATGAGGTCAACAATGCCTACCGCAGCCGGCTGGAGGATGCGGGGCTCGTGATCTCTGGAACCTCGCCCGATGGCACGTTGGTGGAATACGTTGAGCTTCCGAGCGATGTCCATCCCTACTACGTCTCGACCCAGGCCCATCCCGAGTTCCAATCGCGTCCGACGCGCCCGCACCCGCTGTTTTCCGGGCTCGTGGCAGCGGCGCTCGCGGTTAGGGATTGCGAATGATCGTTAAATGCTCGTTGGCTTGAACGAAGAGGCGGTCGCCCGCGCAGTGCAGAGCAGTAACCCCCGATAACTGCACACGGGATTCGGGATTGATATAGGGCCGCTGGTCCGCGCCTTCGAGCTTCATGAGATCCGTGCGTCCCAGGTCAGTGGTCCCGGAGTACCACAGATGCTTACCGGAGGCGAGAGGGGGAACACCTTCGAATCGCGCGACTTCGGTGGCTGCACCGTCGCGATCGACCACTAGGGTCGATGGTCCAGTCTCGGAAGACCCTTGGCCCACAGGGCCGGACTCGGTGAGGAAGGCGCGCTCCGACGTCTTTAGCGACTCGGGGACGTCGTCGCCAACAACGGAGATGTTCGATCTCATATGCGTTGATTTGTCGGCTGCTAACGCGGTAACGCCCGTAGTTCCGGCGGTGAGTTTGAACAGGAGAGTGTCGTAACAGTTTCCGAGCTTTGCTTGGGTCCCGCGTCCGATGTCCCACGTCGCCACACATGAGTCCTTCTTCCCGTTTGTAACCGCGTAGCCCTTTCCATCGAGAACTGCGATGGCGGCAAAACGAAAGTTCTGTCCCTCGGGCGAGGATATGGGCGTTCTGCGCAGAGTGTCGCCGTCGATCGTTATCTCTTCGATGACATCGCCCTGCTTCTCGTCGGCTTGACTTTGACTGAAAACGACAATCGAACCGCTGACTTCGACGGCGTGGGCGGCGTCTTCATTGGTCTCGATACGCAGTTCCTTCCAGCCGGGTTTCGCCTCTCGAACAGCGAATTCCAGCGTGTTGTAAGAGTTGTCTGAGCTCGGTTTTGGGACCTCCAGGAACTCAATCTCACCCGGTGGGGAGACCGCTTCGGTCGTGTCACTGTCCGGTGTTGGAGCCTGCGTGCTCAAGGGCGTTGAGCTGGAGGTGGTGGTCTCGCTGGCCAGCGTTTCGGTTGGGTAGGTGGTGGAGCCTGTGGTGCTGGACTCGCACACCGCAAAGACCAGTGGAAGGATGGCGGCGCTCGCGATAGCAAACATTTGATGACGCATGGGAACTCTCATTGGCCGTTGGGGATGGGGAAAGCCTCATCGTTGTCGGTGAGAACTCGATCTCCTGCGCATAGAACCATTGATGCTCTGGTGGAACTTTGCTTGGAGGAAGAACTATCGACGGGTGTTGGCCTCGCGCCATCGACCCTCCTGGGAGGACGCACCGTCGACGGGTCCGATGAACCAGAGGCTTCCGGCGCATGCAACCGGGTGGGTGTTTCGCGCGATTGTGCCCACCGTGGTGGCTCCAGTGGAATCAACCATGCGAAGCTCTTGGCGTTCCGTGCCCGGGCCATCGACAACGAATGCTCCGGCCTCCGTCGGGTATATCCGTGCAGAAGCGGCGAGGGGCTCGGGAACCGAATTTCCCACGAGCGAGACCGTTTTCCCCGTCTCGCCATCGCCGCCGATCCTTGCGGTCAGCTCCGCAGTACCTGCCGTCAGATGCTTCAAGCCCTCGGGATAGCAGTCTTGAATGGTTGCCGTCCGATCGTCGCCAAGCTTCCAACTCGCAACGCAGACCTCGGAGTCCTTTCTCGCAACGGTTTAAGCGCGATCGCCATAGATCTCTAATTCGCTACCGTGAAAGGCGTCGTCGTTGGTAACCCCGAATCCGATCGGATATTGGATCCTGACGAGATGTGAAGTGGTGGCGCGAATTTCTTGGTTGAACCCGGAGACCGGTGTCACCGCTTCGAAGTCCCGCTCCGTGCCGCGTGCCCGCATCCCCACGTTCAGGTTGGATTCTTCGCTCGTCAGCGAGATATCAAGCTGCTGGGCGGGGCCCCTTGATTGCTGGATGCCGTGGTCATGAACGCCGCTGTCCTGCTCCCCATGGCCCGAATGTAGGCTCTTCATCTGTTGGATAGGGGGATTCAGGTCCTGTGTCGTGGTCCTAGCGGCGGCCGCGCCATAATGGCGTCATGACTGAACTGCCTGGAACGCATCTGCCCACCATCGAAGACCGGCTCCACGTGGGACGGACCGTGGAATTCAGTTCGCGGCCCTTTGAGGGAAAGGTCGTCAATGTGCGGATCGATGAGGTCCGACTGTTTGATGGAAAAGACGCGGTTCGACGCGACGTCGTCGAACATCCAGGGGCGGCCGCCGTCATCGCGGTGAATGACGAGAACGAGATCGCCTTCATTAAGCAGTATCGCCATCCCGTCGAAGCCGAGTTATGGGAGGTCCCGGCGGGGCTGCTCGATGTCGAGGGAGAAGACCCGAAGGAAACGGCACGCCGCGAACTTGCGGAGGAAGTCGACCTCGTGGCCGGGCGTCTAGACAAACTCCTGACGCTTGCGCTCAGCCCGGGTGGATCCAACGAAGTTATTCACATCTATCTTGCGACTGACCTTGAGGCGTCGGAGGAGACCTTTGAGCGCAACGATGAGGAAGCAGAATTCGAACTCACCTGGGTACCGATAGAGCGTGCCCTCGATGCGGTGACGAGTGGGAAGATCCGCAACGCCACAACCGTCACCGCGCTGTTCGCGGCGCACTACCGGCTGAGCGGACATGAGGCCTGACCAGGACACAAAAGGCACCACACCGTCAGCCAGCGACGTGTGGAACCTACTCGCGCACGCCACCCGGGAGCGCACGGGCTTCACCGCTGGCTTCCTCGCGACGGTGGATCCGGATGAGCAGCCACGAGTGCGCGCGGTGATCCTCCGAGATGCCGACCCCAGCGCGGCGACGGTATCGTTTGCGACCGATGTGCGATCGGCGAAGATTCGCGACATCCAGCTACGGCCTGCAGTGGAACTCGCGGTCTACGACCCGGATTGCATGCTGCAACTTAGACTCAGCGGCACCGCCGACATCGTCGCCGATCCCGAAATCCGCGCGAAGCGCTGGGCGAATCTCGCGCCACACACGCGCGAACGATTCGAACTGATCGAGAACTTTGCGTGGGTCACCATCTCTGTCACATCGTGCGACTGGCTCGATCTGACTGCTGAGCCACCTCGGCGCTTCCGGATGACCGTTGCGCCAGGTCAGCACGGGACCCGCGAAATTGCACCCTAGCTCAAGGCAACGCAAGTGCGGAGATGAGCAGGACATAGCATCCCGTACCTCCGAGCATGCTGAGCGTCATCGAACCCCGCCACCACTGCAACCCGACCGTCACGGCGAGCGCAACCGCCGCAGGGATCACCTCCGAGGCATCCGCTAGGGGAGTGTCGCGCAGCGTGTAGACCGCGAGGATCAGCATTACGCCCACCGGCATGTGGCGGGCGAGAAAGGCGAGCAGCTGCGAGGAGCGCAGGGGCGCCAGCACAGCGAACGGTGCCGCCCGCAGCGCCCAGGTGATTGCCGCAGCGATGAGGACACCGCTTGCGATATACAGGCTATGCGACACGGCGACGACCCCAATACGCGAGCGTCAACGAACCGACGAACAGCCCCATCGCGATCGGGAGCATGTGCTCGCGGCTGATGAGCAGTGCCACCAGTGCGCACCCCAGTGCCAGAATCGGAACCGGAAGTGATCGCTGCACCCGATGCGCCTCCATGGCCAGCACAACGAAGAGTGCCGTCACGGCAAACTCCAACCCGCGAACCCACGGCGGAATGAGACTACCAAGCGCCGCCCCGAGCGTGACACACGCCACCCAGCAGGCGTGGAAGAACCCCTGGATCGCGATGATGCGGGTGCGGGAGAATCGCTGCGCCGCCGGCCCCGTCGTCAGGGCGTAGGCCTCATCGGTCAGTGCGAAGGTGCTGTAGGCCTTCCACCCCGCGCCGCGCACGCGATGCAGCGGAAACGACAGCGCATAAAACACGTGTCGGAAGTTCACGAGCAGCGTGCTGAGCGCGATTTGAGTGAGGGGAGCGGCTGCCGCGAACAGCCCCACGAGGAGGAACTCCATGGAGCCGGCGAACACAATCGCCGCGAAGATCGGCGCCCACCACCAGGCGAGTCCTGATTTCACGACGAGCACGCCGAGCGCTACCCCGAGCGGCAGGACGGCGGCGCAGGCCGGCATAGCGATGTGCCAACCCATCGCTATGTCCGAGCGACGCGTCGCGCTCGACCTCGTCGCCGTCATGCGGCAAGGATAGAAAGCTCGCCGCGTCACGCGCGGCGCGGTCCACTAGGAGGACGCGGCCACCGGTTCGATATCGCTGGCGCGCTCGATCGGCGCTAGGCGGTGCGAATAGACCGCGGCCATCGCCCACGTAATCGCCACGACGGTCAGGCCCGAGCCGAGCATATGCGCGACGACGAGGAACGGATTCAGGCCAGAAAAATACTGGATATAGCCGAGCACGCCCTGCGCCCCCAGCATTGCCAGCACGACGAGCCAGGGCCTGGCCTGAGCCTTGGAGCGCTTCGCGGCCGCGTACAACGCCACCAACACGAGGACGAGCAGCAGCCATGCCGCCACAGCATGCAGCCGCGTAATGAAGATCGGATCGATCGCGAAGCGGTAGGGCTTCTCGGCATCCCCCGAGTGCGGCCCGGTTCCGGTGACGACGACGCCGAGCAGAGCCACAACGACGGTCACGACGGCGATCGCGATGTGCACGACGGACTCCGAGAGCGACAGCCTGCCCGTAAAGCTCACATTGCCCTGCTCGTCTTGCAGGCGCGGGCGGAACAGGCGGTAGACGAGCACCGTCGACAGCGAGACGAGCCCGAGGGAGAGCGCCATATGCAGCCCGACGACGGCCGGGTGCAGCGTCGCCCAGACGCTCATGCCACCCACGATCGCCTGGATCGCAATGAGGATCAGCACGGCCCACGCATAGGGCCGCAGATCGGGCCGGGCCGGCGCCGCCTTGCGATAAAGCGACCACAGCAGGCCGAGCGCGATAATGCCCAGCACGCCGGTCAGTGTCCGGTTGCCGAACTCGACGAAGGGGTGGAAGCTCGAGGCTTCGTGAAAGACGGGCGTAAAGGCTCCCGGCTCGCACATGGGCCAACTCGAACACCCCAGCCCGGAGCCGGTGACGCGCACGGCGCCGCCGGTGACAATGATGCCGATTTGGGCGATGAGGTTGGCGATGGCGAACCGCCGTTGGGCGGCGTCATGTACGAGGGAACTCACGCCTTCCACTGTACCGCGCTTGCCTAGGACTCCCAGCGAAACACCCGCACGGCGACGGCCGACAGCAGCGCCGCCCATGCCGCCTGAACCACGATTGGCAGCAGTGCGATCTCGCCGAGCACCGCGGCCCGCATCCCCTCACCGAGCGCGCCGAACGGGGTGAAGGTCAAAAACCACCCGGTCAGGCCACTGCCCACCGGCATAAGGACGCCGCCCGCGATCACCATGAGGACGAAACCAATATTGGCCACGGCGAGCACCGCCTCGGTGCGCAGGGTGCCGCCGACGCACATCCCGAGCGCCACAAACGTCACCGTGCCAAGGGCGATCATGATGGCCATCGCGATGATCGAGAGCGCCGAGGCGGGCCGCCACCCGCCCAGCAGCGCGGCGATGAGGCATAGCACGATGACCTGGGCGGCAACGACGATAACGACGGCAATCGCCTTACCCGCCAACAGCCCGCGCGGACCGAGGGGAGTGGTAGCAAACATCCGCAACACGCCCCACCGGCGGTCAAAGGCCACGGCGATCGACTGCGAGGTAAACGACGAGGCGATCACGGCCATCGCGAGCGCGCCCGCGAGGGCATGGGCGTTTTGCGGCTCGGGCAGGCCGAGCGCGTCGATATGAAGCAGCGCGACGAGCGCGATGATCGGCATGATGAAAGCAACCATGAGCTGCTCGCCGTTGCGAAAAATTGCGCGGGCCTCCCACGAGGCCTGATCCAGGGCCAGTCTCATGCGCCCGCTCCCGTCCGCGTGATCGATAAGAAGACGTTTTCCAAACTCCGCGGCCGCACCTCCAGCGCCACGCGCCCGAGCCCGCGCTCCAACAGCGCTCCCGTGAGCCGGTGCATGACCTCGGCCTGCGATGCCGCGATCTGAAGCGTCGGGCGGGCGCCGGCGACGACCGTGGCGCCAACTGCCGCCGCGAGCTCTGCCACGACCTCGCCCTCAAGGTCCGCGTCAAGGGTGACGAGCGTGCCCGCGGTCAGCTCCGCGACGGTGCCGTTGGCGACGATGCGTCCCTCATCGATGACGACGATGCGATCGGCGAGGTGTTCGGCCTCATCCATGAAGTGCGTCGTCACGACGATGCTCGCTCCGCGATCGCGCACGCCTTCGAGCAGTTGCCATAGATCCCGGCGCGAGTGCGGGTCGACGCCCGAGCTCGGCTCGTCCAGGAACAGCAGGTCGGGTTCGCCGATCATCGCGCAGCCGACGGCCACGCGTTGGCGCTCGCCGCCGGACAGGCGCCGCACGGCGGTGGCAAGCCGATCGGTCAGCCCCAGCGACTCCGCGAGTGCGACGTGCGCCCCGGGCCGGCCGTGCAGTTTCGCGACGTGAGCGAGGACGGCGCCCGCCGTGGGGGCCTGAGGCAGCCCGCCTTCTTGCACCATGACGCCGACGCGCGAGCGCAGCTCCGCGGCATTCGCGCGTGCCGCCCGATCCAGCCCCAGCACCTCGATGCGCCCGGAATCGGGCGTCCGCAGCCCGGCGCAGCATTCGATGGTCGTCGTCTTACCGGCACCGTTTGGCCCAAGGACCGCGGTGATCTCACCGGCGGCGGCGCTAAAGGAGACATCGTCGACGACGCGACGCGAGCGGTAGGCCTTGGTGAGGGAAGAAACCACGAGGGCAGGATGAGGACTCACGCCCTCAAGCCTAGGCCACCGTGCCCCATGGGACTTATGTCCCAATTTGAGTACTTCGGCTTGCGAAGGTATACCTTGGTTGTTGGGAATGAATAATGCAACAACAATGTTGCCTATGTCGGAAGCGAAGGAGGAAGCCCCCATGAGCAACAACGTCTCGGGAGCCACTCCCGCGACCGAGATTCTCGCCCGCTCCGAGCATGGCGAGCTGAGCGAGGATGGCGCCACTCGCGCCCGAATTCTCGACCTCATTATTGAACGCGGTCCCATCACGGCCCGCGAACTCGCCTCGATCCTAGAGCTGACCGCCGCGGCCATCCGCCGCCACCTATCGATCCTGCTCGATCACGAGCTCATCTCCGACCACGAAGCCGCGCCCGCGGGTGCCCGGGGTCGGGGACGGCCCGCCCGCCATTTCGTCGCAACCGACAAGGGCCGCGGGGGAGCGGCAAACCCGTATTCGACTCTCGCCTCCGAAGCCCTCGTCCAACTGGCCGAGATCGCCGGAGCCGACGCCGTTGAGACCTTTGCCAAGGAGCGGTTCTCGCGCCTGGCAGAAAAATACCGGCCGCAGGTCGAGGCTGCTGGCACCGACCCGCTCGCCCGCGCCGAGGCGCTGGCTGAAGCCCTGACCGCCGACGGTTACGCCGCGACGGTACGGCCCGTCGGGGAGGGCTCGATCGCCCTGCAACTGTGCCAGGGACACTGCCCGGTGCAAGCCGTGGCCGAGAATTTCCCACAACTGTGTGAAGCGGAAACACAAGCGTTTTCTACCCTGCTCGGTGTTCACGTCCAGCGCCTCGCGACGCTCGCGTCGGGGGAGCACGTGTGCACCACCCACGTTCCGCTGTTCATCCGCCCTCGCCGAGATTCGGAAGGAAATCATGACCACTGATACCAGCCAGGCACCCCAGCCGGCGCCCAGCACCGACGAGGAGATCATCAACTCCATCGGTGCTTACAACTACGGCTGGCACGATCCTGACGTTGCCGGCGCCTCCGCGCGTCGGGGACTGAGCGAAGAGGTCGTGCGCGACATCTCCGCGTTGAAGAACGAGCCGGAATGGATGCTCAAGCGCCGCCTGAAGGCCCTGAAGCTCTTTGAAAAGAAGCCGATGCCGACCTGGGGCGCCAACGTTTCCGACATCGACTTCGACAACATCAAGTACTTCGTGCGCTCCACGGAAAAGCAGGCCACCAGCTGGGAGGACCTTCCCGAGGACATTAAGAACACCTACGATCGCCTCGGCATCCCGGAGGCGGAAAAGCAGCGCCTCGTTGCTGGTGTTGCCGCGCAGTACGAATCCGAGGTCGTCTACCACCAGATCCGCGAGGACCTGGAGCAGCAGGGCGTCATCTTCCTGGATACCGACACCGGTTTGAAGGAACACCCCGAGCTGTTCGAAGAGTACTTCGGCACCGTTATCCCCGCCGGTGACAACAAGTTCGCCGCGCTGAACACCGCCGTGTGGTCCGGTGGCTCCTTCGTCTACGTCCCGCCGGGCGTCCACGTTGAGATCCCGCTGCAGGCCTACTTCCGCATCAACACGGAGAACATGGGCCAATTCGAGCGCACGCTCATCATCGCCGACGAAGGCTCCTACGTGCACTACGTCGAGGGCTGTACCGCCCCGATCTACAAGACCGACTCGCTGCACTCGGCGGTCGTGGAAATCATCGTGAAGAAGGACGCGCGCGTTCGCTATACGACGATCCAGAACTGGTCGAACAATGTCTACAACCTCGTTACCAAGCGCACGACGGTGGAAGCCGGCGGCACCATGGAATGGGTCGATGGCAACATCGGCTCCAAGGTGACGATGAAGTATCCGGCCGTCTACCTCATGGGCGAGCACGCCCGCGGTGAGACCCTGTCGATCGCGTTCGCTGGCGAAGGCCAGCACCAGGACACCGGCTCCAAGATGGTCCACATGGCGCCGCACACCTCCTCGTCCATCGTTTCGAAGTCGGTGGCGCGTAACGGTGGCCGCTCCTCTTACCGCGGCCTCGTCCAGGTGATGGAAAACGCGAAGCACTCCAAGTCCAACGTGCTGTGTGACGCGCTGCTCGTCGATCAGATCTCCCGCTCCGATACCTACCCGTATGTCGATGTGCGCGTCGACGACGTCGAGATGGGCCACGAGGCAACCGTCTCGAAGGTGAGCGAGGATCAGTTGTTCTACCTCATGAGCCGCGGCATGGAAGAAACCGAAGCGATGGCGATGATCGTGCGTGGCTTCGTCGAGCCCATCGCGCGTGAGCTCCCGATGGAATACGCGCTCGAGCTCAACCGACTCATTGAACTTCAGATGGAAGGATCCGTGGGCTAACCGTGACCCAAGTTTCAACCGACCACTCCCGCGCAACCCTTGCGGGCGATCACTCCCACGGGAGCGCGCCCGCCGCGGATAAGGCCGACAAGCCCCGTTCCTTCGAGCTGTCGGCGTTCCCGATTCCCGGCGGCCGCGAAGAAGATTGGCGCTTCACGCCGATCGCGCGAATGGCGGACCTGTTCGCCGATGAGCTCACCGGCAGCGCGCCGGACATCACCTTCGACGGCGTGCGCCTGGATGAGGGCGCCGCGGACCTGCCCTTCGATGTCGTCTTCGACTCCTGCCCGTGCGTGGGTTCCGTCGGCGCCCCGTCCGACCGCACTGCGGTCGTCGCCTGGGCCAACCGCGGCACCCCGACGTGCGTGACGATCAGCGAATCGCTCGAACGGCCCTACGTCTTTGAGATCGTTGGAAACTCCAGCGAGGCCGCGGCCCAGCACCTGACCCTCAACATCACCGAGGGTGTCACCGCGACCGTCGTGCTGCGCCACACCGGCACCGCGCGCCTGACCCAGACCGTCGAAATCGACGTTGCTGAGGGCGCGAATCTCACCGTCGTCACGACCCAGGAATGGGACGAGGACGCCGTGCACGCCGCCGCGCACCGCATCTCTGCGGGCAAGGACGCCGTCGTCAAGCACATCGCCGTCACCCTTGGCGCCGACCTCGTGCGGTTGACGACCGACGTCGAATTCGCGGGCGAAGGCGCGGACGTGGAACTGCTCGGTCTGTACTTCACCGACGCCGGCCAGCATCACGAACACCGCCTCTTCATGGAGCACCGCCTGCCCAACTGCGTCTCGGACGCGACGTACAAGGGTGCGCTGCAGGGCAAGGACGCGCACGCCGTGTGGGTCGGCGATGTCCTCATCGGCCACGACGCCACCGGCACCGACACCTACGAGCTCAACCGCAACCTGCTGCTGACCGAAGGTGCCCGCGCCGACTCCGTGCCTAACCTCGAAATCGAGACCGGCGAGATCGCCGGCGCCGGACACGCCTCGGCGACCGGTCGCTTCGATGATGAGCAGCTTTTCTACCTCATGAGCCGCGGCGTTCCTGAAGACCTCGCCCGCCGCCTCGTCGTGCGCGGCTTCTTCGCCGAACTCATCAACCGCATCGGCGTACCCGAGGTGCAAGACCGCCTCATCGCCGCCATCGAAGCGGAACTCGACCAGACCATGGCCCTCGTTAAGTAAGGATTAGAATTGTCCACTCTTGAAATCAAGAACCTCCACGTCCAGGTCGAGACCAACGACGGACCAAAAAAGATCTTGCAGGGCGTCAACCTCACCATCAACTCCGGTGAGATTCACGCGATCATGGGCCCCAACGGCTCCGGCAAGTCGACCCTGGCCTACTCGCTGGCCGGCCACCCCAAGTACGAGGTGACCGAGGGCGAGATCTACCTCGACGGCGAAAACGTCCTGGAGATGAGCGTCGATGAGCGCGCCCGCGCGGGCCTGTTCCTCGCGATGCAGTACCCCGTCGAGGTCGCTGGCGTCTCCGTGTCCAACTTCCTGCGCACCGCACGCACCGCGATCGACGGCGAAGCCCCCAAGCTGCGCACGTGGATCGGTGAGGTCAAGGAAGCTATGGAGCGCCTGCGGATGGATCCGGACTTCGCCAACCGCGACGTCAACACCGGTTTTTCCGGCGGCGAGAAGAAGCGCCACGAGATCCTGCAGATGGACCTGCTGCACCCGAAGTTCGCCGTCCTGGATGAGACGGACTCGGGCCTGGACATCGACGCGCTGCGCGTCGTCTCCGAGGGCGTCAACCGCGTGCACGAGCAGGCCGATACCGGCATCCTGCTGATCACGCACTACACGCGCATCCTGAACTACATCAAGCCGGACTTCGTCCACGTCTTCGTCGACGGCCACATGGTCGAGCAGGGTGGCCCCGAGCTTGCCGAGCGCCTCGAGGCCGAAGGCTACGACCGCTTCCTGCAGGCGGCCAAGTAATGCCGACGTCGCCCGTGGCACCGCGCTCCGACTTTCCCGCGTTGGAGCGCAACCTCGGCGACGTCGCGCTGACCTACCTGGACTCGGCGGCCACGTCGCTGAAACCGCAATGCGTCATTGACGCTGAAGCAGATTTCTACGCCCGCCTGGACGGCGCCGTACACCGCGGCGCCCACCAGGTGGCCGTCGAGGCCACGGAAATCTATGAGGGCACACGCGCGAAGTTCGCGGCCTTCGTCGGCGCGAGCACCGATGAGATCATCTGGGCGAAGAACGCGACCGAGGCCATTAACCTCGTCGCCTATTCGCTGCTCAACGCCTCGATCGACGAACGCTTAAAGCCCGGCAGCGTCGATGAGCGCCTGCTCATCCGCGAGGGCGATACGATCGCCGTCACCCAGGCCGAGCATCACGCGAACTTCGTGCCGTGGCAGCAGCTTGCCGCCCGCGCCGGCGCGACCTTCCACGTCGTGCCGGTGCTCGCCGATGGCACGATCGACTACGCCGCGCTCGCCGAGCTGCCCGAGCGCACCCGCGTGTTGGCCTTCACCCAGGCCTCCAACGTCACGGGCGCGCTCACCGACGTCGCGGCGATGGTCGCGGCCGCCAAGGAACGCGGCGCCCTGACCGTCATGGACGCCTGCCAGTCGGCGGCGCACCTGCCGCTCGACCTGGACGCCTCCGGGGTCGATTTCGCGGCCATGAGCGCGCACAAGATGCTCGGCCCGACGGGCGTCGGCGTGCTCTTTGGTCGCTCACACCTGCTCGCCGCGATGCCGCCCTTCATTACGGGCGGCTCGATGGTGGCGATCGTGACGGCCGAGGCCACGCGCTTCATGCCCGCGCCGATGAAGTTCGAAGCCGGCACCCAGATGACGGCGCAGATCGCGGGGCTGAACGCCGCGATCGACTACCTGCGCGGACTCGGGATGGATAACGTCGCGCGCTACGATCTTGAGCTCGGCGATTACCTGCTTGACGCCGTGCGTGCCGTGCCCGGCACTCGCATCATCGGGCCCGAGAGCGGCGAGCGGCTGGGCCTCGTCGCCTTCCAGCTTGGCGATGTCCACCCGCACGACGTCGGCCAGTACCTGGATGCCGCCGGCATCGCCGTGCGCGTCGGCCACCACTGCGCCCAACCCGTGCACCGCGCCCTCGGCGTACAATCATCCACGCGCGCCTCGATCGGTCCCTACACCTCGCGCGCCGATATTGACCGCTTCGCCGACCGCCTCGCCGGCGTCCTACCCTTCTTCCAAGGAACCGCCTAATGGATGCGATGGAACAGCTCTACCAGCAGATCATCCTCGATCATTCCAAGGCCCGCCACGGTGCGGGCCTGCTGCCCGAATACGACGGTGAATCCTTCCAGGTCAACACCACATGCGGCGACCAGGTTCTGCTGCGCGTCGGCCTCGATGGCGATCGCATCGCCGCCATCGGTTACGAGGGGGAGGGCTGCTCGATCTCGCAAGCCTCCCTGTCGATCATGCACGACATGACGAGCGGGCAATCCCGCGAGACCTTCGATCACCTCTCCGACGTCTTCACCGAGATGATGCACTCGCGAGGCGTCTTCGACGAGACCAAACTCGATGAACTCGACGATGCCTCCGCCTTCGTGGGCGTCGCCAAGTTCCCGGCGCGCATCAAGTGCGCGCTGCTCGGCTGGATGGCGCTCAAGGAGGCCATCGCCGACGCCGACCAAGGTAAGGAAGAATAACGACATGACTGAGCAGACCCCCAGCCCCGTGACTGCCGCCGACATCGAAGAAGCGATGCGCGACGTCATCGACCCGGAACTCGGCATCAACGTCGTGGACCTCGGCCTCGTCTACGGCGTGAACCTTGAAACCGACGGCACGGCCGTCATCGATATGACCCTCACCTCAGCCGCCTGTCCGCTGACCGACGTCATCGAAGATCAGACGTATTCCTGCCTGGAAGGCCTCGTCAAGGATTCGCGCATCAACTGGGTGTGGATGCCGCCGTGGGGGCCCGACAAGATCACCCCCGAGGGCCGCGAACAGCTGCGCGCACTCGGCTTCAACGTCTAGTTCTGGCGGTATTCTAGCGGGGTGAAGTCCCGCCTGGTTTTCCTCGCTCCGGCTCTGGCCGCGACGCTGCTTGCCGCGTGCACGAGCACGGCCCCGACGCAGCAACCGACCTCCCCAACACCTTCGGCGACGACTCCGTACGCGAGCCCCTGGCCCTCCGACGGCAAGACCGAGGTCCCCCCAACGACGTTCACGGTCGTCTCCGCGGGCGATATCCTGCCGCATACCTCGGTGTATGAAGCCGCAAAAAAGCCCGACGGCACCTATGACTTCGTGCCGAAAATGGCCGAGTCCCGGCCATTCGTCGAGGGCGCCGACCTCGCGCTGTGTTCGCTCGAAATTCCCATCGCACCCAAGGGCACGAAACCCTCGGGCTATCCGATGTTCGGCGCGCCCACAGAGCTCATCGGAGATCTGAAAACCCTCGGCTGGGATGGCTGTACGATCGCGACGAACCACACCGGCGATCGCGGCTGGGATGGCCTGAAGACCACGCTCGACCTGTTCGATCAGCACCAGCTTGGCGCGACGGGCGCGGGCCGCAGCGAGGCCGAGCGCCTTTCCCCGGCCTACTACCGCCTCACCAAGGACGGCCGCACCGTTACGATCGGGCACGTCTCCGGCACCTACGGACTGAACGGCATGCCCGATCCGGGCAAGGCGCAAGGCTTCCAAGCCGTTAACATGCTCGAGGACATGCTCGAGGCCGCCAAGAGCGCCAAGGCCGCCGGCGCCGACATCGTCATCGTCAGCCCGCACTGGGGCATCGAATACCAGATGCAGCCCAACGACGAACAGGTCACGCTCGCGCGCGCCCTCGCCGAATCGGGCGCCGTCGATGCCATCATCGGGACGCACCCGCACGTGCCGCAAAAGATCGAGAGCCTTCCCGGCCCAGGCGGCGCGAAGGTGCCCGTCGTTTACTCCACCGGCAACTTCTACTCCGGTCAGGATGAGAACTGCTGCACGCGGGAGACCGCCACCGGCGTCATGGTCCAACTCGCGATCGAAGCCGATGACACCGCCGCCACCGTCAAAGCGATGACCTACACGCCGGTCACGATGGATCTGGCCGCCGGTCGCACCCAGTACCTGCTCGCGCCGCTGCACCAGGGCAAGCGCCCCGAGGGCCTCACGCTCGAGGCCTCGCGCATCACCAAGCGCTGGGAGGCGCTGCTGGCCGTCATGGGAAGCGAGCTCATGAGCACGACGGCACCCACCGGCAAGGCGAGCGTCGAGCTCATCACCGAGCCAGCCCGCTAGGGCTGCTGCACGCTCCACGTATCGCAGGACTGCATCGTGCCGTGCTTGTAGCCCTGCACGAACCACTTCTGGCGCTGCTCCGCGCTGCCGTGCGTCCACGTCTCCGGTGAGACGCGGCCCTGCTGAGCCTGGATCCGGTCATCGCCGACGGCAGCCGCCGCGGCCAGCGCATCGTTAATCTGCTGCTCGGTGGGCGGCTTCAAGAAGGTCTTGCCGGTTTCCGGGTCGACGGAATTGGCGGCGTGATGCACCCAAATGCCCGCATAGCAATCAGCCTGCAGCTCGCTGCGCACCATCGTCGAAGCCGGACCCGTGTCATTGTGGTCGACGCGGCGCAGCTGGCCCGTGAGGTTTTGAATGTGGTGGCCCCACTCGTGCGCAATAATGTACTCCTGCGCGAGCGGCTCGTTCTTGGCGCCGAGCTGGGTTTCGAGCGCGTCATAGAAATTGACGTCGATGTAGACGGTGCCATCGGCGGGGCAGTAGAACGGACCCGTCGCCGACGACGCCGAGCCACAGCCGGTATTCACCGCATCGGTAAAGATCCTGAAGTCGGCTTGCTGGTAGTTACGTCCCGCCTCCTTTGGCAGGATCGGCTTCCACACCTCATCGAGCGACTCGACGGTGGCGAGCACCCGGCACTCCGAATACTTGTTCGCGTCCGCACCCGTCTGGCACTTTTCCAGGACGTCGGTCTGTTCCTCCTGGGCGCCACCCCCGCCGGCGCCCGGTCCGATCGGCGCGCTGGACGGATCCCCGCCCATGAACATGTACAGCAGGAGCAAGAGCAGGCCGCCCAGGCCACCGACACCGCCGGCCACCATGCCACCGCGACCGCGCGACGAACTTCCGCGTCCCGGATTGGTCCGGATCCCCTCGTTAAAGGTCATGTTTCCTCACCCGTGTCAGCGCTGGTGCTAGCCCAGCCAAGCCAAAAGACTGGTCACCTAATTTTAGTCACGTCTGTATAGCCACGCCACACAGGCGTAGGGCAACTCGATCGGATCCGCCTCGCCGTAGCCGAGATGCTCGCGCAGGTACCATCGAAGATTGTCCTGCATTCTCGCGCGTGTCGCGGCGCTAGCCGCCAAGTACGAGGAGCGGGTACGCGCCAGCGCCATGACCTCATCGGGAAGCAGCCGCTGACTAAAGGACGACGTGACACGTTCGGGCACGCCGAAGTGTGGCCGCAGGTCCCGGTAACCGCGCATGAGGTGCACGTCCCCGCTGCGCATGATTCGCGTCAGCCGGTGCACCCACGGCACATCGGTCGCGAACTGGTTCCAGATCAGCGCGAGCGTGCCCTCCGGCCGCAGGATCCGCGCGGCCTCCGCCGCCGCGGCCTGCTCATCGACCCAGTGCCAGGCCTGCGCATAGGTCACGACGTCGGCGCAGCTCGCCGGCAGTCCCGTGTCTTCGCCACGTGCCTTAAGGACGCGCACCCGCGCGGCCAGCGGGGCAGTGTCACAGGTCGCGCGCAGCTGATCCGCCATCGCGGCCGCAGGTTCAATCGCGGTGACGTCGAGGCCGCGCGCCGCGAGCAGTCTCGTGAACTTTCCGGTTCCGGCACCGCAATCTACGACGTGGCCCCCGTGCGGCGCCCGCGCCGCGACGGCCGAGACGATCGCCTCGGGATACTCCGGCCGAAAGCGTTCGTAGGTCTCATCGGCCACCTGAAATGCGCGCGCCCGCTGCAGGCGCGTGCGCCGATCCCGGCGCGAGACTCCCACCGCCTGCAACGCCTGCTGCTCCTCATGTGTCACCTGCCCAGTCTACGAATCGCGCACCTAAGCAGCCCGCACCCTTGGCGAACCTCCACAACCTGGCCGTAAGAATCCACAAAATGCTCAAAAACCCGCGGCCAGCACCTTGTCGGCAACCCGCTCGCAGCGCGCCAACCATTAACCCTGTGCACAGCCGCGAGTGCCAGGGCCGGCCTCGCCAGTTATCCCCAGCTACCTCGCAGCCGCAGGTGGTAGATAAGCCCAAATTTAATTCTCACCATTGAAGTTCGATTCGAACACTCGTACGATCGACGTATGAGTTACCCGCCCGGCGAGATGCGCGAAAGCCTCAGCAGCGTTCTAGCGCAGCTGCGGCCGCTTCGCGCATCCCACATGTCCGGTGGGAGCGACGAGGAGCGGCTCACAGTCATGAAACTCCTCATGGATATCGAATCCGAGCTCGCGGGTCTGAAGACAGACCTGCTCGCCGAGCTCGAAAAGGATGAGACGACAACGCGCGCCACCGGGCTTGCCACCTCATCCTGGGTGCGCCACACGAGCAATGTGCCGCAGCGCGTCGCGCGCTCCATGGTGAAGGACGCGAAGAAGACCGCCAAGTACCAGCGCTTCATTGACGCCGTCCGGTCTGGATCGATGACGGAGTTCCACCGCCGGATCGCGGTTGCCGCCATGGAAGTAATCGAGCAGGACCCGCACGCCCTTGCTCACCCCGAGATTCTCGACATCTGTGAAGAGGCCCTCGTGCAGATGGCGCGCGAGCACGATCCCGATACATTCCGCGCCAGGGCCAGAGAGTTGCAAGAGCGGATCGCCGCTGAAACCCTCCAAACGCAAGAGGAAGAAGCCGCGCGCAAGGCCCAGCGCAACCACGAAGCGCGCTTCCTCAAGGTATCCCAGAGCTTCGATGGCTCGATGACCTACGTCAACGCGGCATTCCCGACGGCAAGCGCCCTCGGCGCCCTCGCTGTCCTCAACGCGCGAGCGCAAGCAAAGTTTGCCACGACTAACTCCCGGGAAGGTACCGGCGAGGCAACTATCGCCCAGTACCGCGCAGACGCCTTCCTCGAGGTCATCGCCGAGGACCAGATTGGTAGCCGCTCGCCGGTACTCGGCGGCGATAGGCCCCGCATCGTCATCACCGCCGACTTTCGCCAGATCTTGGCGGAGAACTGCCAGCTCCTAGGCATTACCGACGACGAATTGAGCGAAGCCAGTGTCGATGACGATCTCTTCTCTGCCGCGTTCGACTCTGTGGCGCCCACGACGCCATCTGATTCCCAGGTAGGCGACAATCACGCCGCCAGCGCCGGCGCCGGCGCTATCTTCGCTCGCAGCGAGGGCGAGATCCGTGCCCGCGCCCGGGCCATGGTCGATGCCCTACGCACGACGGCCTCGCGCTACTGGCACCGAACCACCGATACCGGCATCCGCCTGTCAGCCCTGGATCTCAGACTCCTCGCGTGCGACGCCGAAATCATGTTCGTTGACCTGGACGAGCAGGGCGTTCCCCGCGGCTCCACCTCCAGAAGCCGAACGGTCGGCGCCAAACTCCGACGCGAACTCACGGTGCGCGATCGTGGCTGCGTCTTCCCAGGGTGCACTGTGCCCGCTACGGGATGCGAGGCCCACCACATCGAGCAGTGGATAAGAGGCGGGCCAACCTCGCTGGGCAACGTTGTCCTCGTGTGCGCCCACCACCACCGCCAGGTCCAACACGACGTGGGGGATACCGAGCATTGGCGGATCCGCATGTCCGAAGCCGGAACCCCCGAGCTCATCCCACCCGAGCGCGTAGATCCGCTGCAGCGGCCGATCATCCACGACCGCTACAAGGCCTACCGCGAGCCCATCACCATTCGCGATGTGAGAGCCGGAACGCCGGATCTACCTAACAGCGGCGCGAGCGCCGCCTAACAACCCACAGGTATGGCCCGCACGCTCAGTGTGGGCCATTAGCCATGCCCAGAGGCGAAAATAACCGGCTCGATACGCTCCCGCTTCGCTAGCATGGAGCGCGGCCAAGGAAAGGACCACCACCCCCATGATCTCCGTTCAGCACCTATCCTTGCGGATCGGGCCGCGCGAACTCATCCACGACGCGACGTTCCACGTCGGCGCCGGGCAGCGCATTGCCCTCGTGGGGCGCAACGGAGCGGGAAAAACCACCCTTACCAAGCTCCTGGCCGGCGAAGAAGGCACCTCAAGCGCCATCTCCTATGAAGGAACGGTCCTGCGCAAGGGCGATATCGGCTATCTCCCGCAAGACCCTCGCACCGGTGACCTGAACCAGCTCGCCAAGGATCGTGTCCTTTCCGTTCGCGGCATCGACGAGATCATCCGCCGGATCGCCAAGGCTGAACACGAGATGTCGACCGCCACCGGCGCCAAGCAACAAAAAGCCATGGAGCGCTACGTCCGCCTCGATGCCGAATTCACGGCGCAAGGTGGCTGGGCAGCCAACGCCGAAGCCGCTCGCATCACCTCCAACCTAAGCCTGCCCACCCGCGTCCTCGACCAGCCCCTCGAGACCCTCTCAGGCGGCCAGCGCCGCCGCGTCGAACTCGCGCGCATCCTGTTTTCCGACGTCAAAACCCTCCTGCTGGACGAGCCCACCAACCACCTCGATCACGACTCGATCCTGTGGCTGCGCGACTACCTGAAGACGTACTCCGGCGGCCTCATCATGATCTCCCACGACGTCGACCTCGTCCGCACCGTGGCAAACGAGGTCTTCTACCTCGACGCTAACCGTGCCGAACTCGATGTCTACAAGATGGGGTGGGACGCCTACCTCAAACAGCGCGACGCCGACGAGCGCCGCCGCAAGCGCGAGCGCGCCAATGCCGAGAAGAAGGCCTCCGCGCTCTTAGCCCAGGCCGACAAGATGCGCGCCAAGGCAACGAAGGCCGTGGCCGCCCAAAACATGGCCCGCCGCGCCGAACGAATGCTCGCCGACCTCGCGGAAGAGCGCCGCGCAGAAAAAGTCGCCCACCTACGTTTCCCGGACCCGGCTCCCTGCGGCAAGACCCCGTTGACAGCCGAAGGCCTGTCCAAGTGGTACGGCTCCCTCGAGGTCTTCACCGGCGTCGACCTCGCCATCGACCGCGGCTCCAAAGTCGTCGTGCTTGGCCTAAACGGCGCCGGAAAAACCACCCTGCTGCGCCTGCTGTCGGGAATTGAAGCCCCCGACACGGGTCGCGTCATCCCCGGCCACGGGTTGAAGCTCGGCTACTACGCGCAGGAACACGAGACCCTCGACATGACGCGAACCGTCGTCGAAAACCTGCGCAGCGCCGCCCCAGATCTCGACGACACGCAGGTCCGCTCGATCCTCGGCTCCTTCCTGTTTTCCGGCGACGACGCGAACAAACCCGCCGCCGTCCTATCGGGAGGCGAGAAGACACGTCTTGCCCTCGCCGTCCTCGTCACCTCCTCGGCCAACGTCCTGCTCCTGGACGAGCCAACGAACAACCTCGATCCGGCCTCGCGCGACGAGATCCTCGCGGCGCTCGCGGCCTTCACCGGCGCCGTCGTTCTCGTTTCGCACGACGAGGGTGCGGTCCGGGCCCTGAACCCCGATCGCGTCCTGTTGTTGCCCGACGGGGAAGAAGACCTCTGGAGCGAGGACTACGAGGAGCTCATCTCGCTCGCCTGATCGCGGCTGATATGTTGCTATCAGCCATAAACGTCTGATATTAAAAAATCAGACGTTATTGTATGATGGTCCTATGTTTGTTCTGACGGTGGACCAGATCGATTCCGGATCCAACCCGGATCGGGTACCGGAGGGGGTCGCGGCGCTGAATGCGCTTGACCCCATCATCGCCTTCGAGCGGACGGTCGGCGACGAGTTCCAGGGCGCCTTCGAGGCCGCCGACGACGTGGTCACGGCGCTGCTCGCATTAGCTCAGCAGGATTGCTGGCATGTCGGACTTGGTATCGGCGAGGTCGAGAAGCCCCTGCCAAAGCACTCTCGCGAGGGTGACGGTCCGGCTTACCGGGCGGCGCGCCGAGCCGTGGACCTGGCCAAGCGGCAGCGGGCGGTGACCTTTGAGCCGGGTACCAAGGCAGCTGCGGAGGCGACCGCGAATGCCCAGGCCACCTATCGGCTCATGGCGGCCCTGCTTTCCCAGCGCACGGAGCGGCAGTGGGAGCTGGCCGCGCTCGCCGAAACCGAGACTGGCGCTGCCATCGCGAAGCAGCAGGGGATTACGCCGCAGACGGTCTCGGCCGTGCTGAAATCTGGACACGCTCGCGAGATCGACGAAGCCCGACCAGTCCTAGCCCGGCTCCTGCACAGCGCAGATATAAGCTAAGCGCATGGACCCGTACCAATTCGTGTTCTCGCCCGGATTGCCTCAGCGCCTGGTCATCATCGCCATCTTCATCGTGGCTTCGGCCGTGCTCGGCTGGATTATTACAGCTGCAATCCTGCGCATTGCCAAAGTTCGGCGGCCGCTGCGCGAGCCCGACAAGGTTCCGGTCATCGAGGCCAAGGTGCCGCCAGTAGAAGTTATGCGCGGCGGAGCCCTCATCGGCGTCCTCGAGCGCATCCTCATTACCGGGGTCGTCATGCTCGGGCAGCTCTCCCTAGTCGCGGTCGTTCTCGCCATCAAGGGATTGGGCCGCTATCCCGAACTGAAATCGACGCCGGAGGCCTCCGAACGCTTCATCATCGGGACGCTCACGTCGGTCGCCGTTGCGCTGCTGGCTGGCTATCTCGGCCACGTCGCGCTGCTGTACATCAGCTGGTAAGACGTTAGCGCAACTGCGTTTCTACGAGCGCGTCCTCTTCCGTTTCCAGCGAGGTCCGAGCAACCTTCGGGGCGACCTCGCCGGCATTTTCCGCAGCTTCTCGCCGCGCGAGAATAGTCAGGCCGACGATCGTGCCAAGGGCGAAGACCCACCACTGGAAGGCATATGACAGGTGGGGACCCAGGTTACGTTCAGGTTTCGGGTAGGAGCCAAAGCCTTCCATGCCATCGCTGACTTGGACGTAGCCGTACAGCACCGGACGCTGCGATGCGGCTGACGCATCCGGGCCGTGGATCGCGGAGACCAGCTGTTCTGGGTTGATCGATTGCGCCTGGCCGTGAGCGATGCCGCGGGTATCGACGGGTTCAGCAGGACGCAGCCGGCCGGTGAGGTGCGCCGTGCCAGCTGGCAGCGGCGGGGGAGCGGGATTATCGTCCGTGACGGGGATCCAGCCCCGATCGACCAGGACATCGACGCTGTCAGTGTGCAGGAGCGCCAGAACTCGATAGGCATTCTCGCCGCCCACCGCACGATTGCGGATAAGGATCTGCTCCGGCGCCCACGTGCCCGTCAGCTCAACGGGCTGCCACTCCCGATCCCCGCTCACCGTAACTCCAGCGGCGATCACGTCAGACAGCTGGGTGACAGGGGCGTCATAAGCGGCGTCAAATTGGGCGACGAGCTCCTTTTTATACTCGTAGCGCCCCCACTGCCAGAGCCCTAAGAAAATGCACGTGACGACGACGATGAGGCCCGTGAGGATCAGCCCCACCCAGCGGCCGCTGGAAAGGAAACGGTAGGAGCGTTTCACCGCAAAAACTCCGTCTCGTCGGTAAACCACTCGGGATGGCGGGCGCGCTGAAAGCTCGTGGACAATGGGTCTGTTGGCACCTCGGCCTCGCGCATGGCGGGGGCGGCCGCCAGCTCACGGGATTCGATGATTGAACCATCGGGGGCGATGACCGGACCGGAGCCGGGCGGCAACGCACTGTGCTGTTCCGCGGCGCCACCGGTGGCGCGCTCGTCGATCGTGCCCGACGGTTCGCGCCCAGCATTGGCCACCATGACGGCGAGCATCGGCAGCAGGATCGCGCCCGCGGCAAACAGCCAGCGGTACCAGCCCGGAGTCACGGCGCACAGAATAAAACAGACGGTGCGAAACACCATCGTCACGAGGTAACGGGTCGTTCGATCATCCACGTCCTCGGACAGGGCACGCCGAGCTGACGTGATGTGATAAATCCGCTCGGCCTTTGTGCCCATACGTGCAGGCTATCGCGTCCTTTTGTTGGGTGTACACCAAGGCCGAGTGCGACTGGGCACGATAGCGTCGAGGGGATGGATACCACACGCATTGCAGTAGTGACCGGCGCGAACCGGGGAATCGGCCGAGCGATCGCCACCCGCTTACTAGACGACGGCTACACCGTCGCCGGGATTCACCGTTCGGGGGAGCTTCCCGAGGGGGCCCATTCCTATCGCGCGGACCTGACCGATAGTGAGTCCGTGACGACGGCCTTCGACGCGATCCGCGAGGATCTCGGGCCGGTCGGCGTTCTCGTCGCCAACGCGGGCATCACCAAAGACGGCTTGCTCGCGCGGATGACCGAAGAGGACTTCGCGGCCGTCATCGACACGAACCTCACCGGCGCCTTCCGCTGCGTGAAGGCGGCGACCAAGGACATGATGCGGGCGCGCTATGGACGCATCGTACTCATCTCCTCCGTCGTTGCCACCTATGGCGGTTTCGGCCAGGTCAACTACGCCGCGGCGAAGTCGGGCCTCATCGGCATGGCTCGCTCGATCGCCCGCGAGCTGGGCGGGCGCGGCGTCACCGCAAACGTCATCGCCCCGGGCTTCGTCACCACCGACATGACCGCCGAGCTGCCAGAAAAGATCGCCGCCGACTACCTCGCGCGAATCCCCGCCGGCCGGTTTGCCGCCCCCGAGGAAATCGCCGCCGCCGTCTCCTTCCTCGCCAGCGAGGAGGCCGGATACGTCAACGGCACGCTGCTGAACGTCGACGGCGGCCTCGGCATGGGCCACTAAGTAGCTAGAAGATTAAGGACCACCTATGAGCACCCTCGTTAAGGACAAGACACTCCTCATCACCGGCGTCTTGAAAGAAACATCGATCGCGTTCCACGTCGCGCGCCTCGCCCAGGAGCAGGGCACGAACGTCATCCTGACGGCTCCCGGCCGCCAGACCCGACTGCTCAGCGCGATCGCCCGCCGCCTGCCCGAGGCCGCTCCGGTCCTCGAACTCGATGTCACCGACGAGGACAACCTCGCCTCGCTTGCGGACCGGGTGCGGGAGCACACCGATGAATTGCACGGCGTCGTCCACTCCATCGGATTCGCGCCCCAGTCGGTCATGGGTGGCAACTTCCTGGCGGGCACCTGGCCGGATGTCTCGACGGCCGTGGAGGTCTCGGCGTTTTCGCTGAAGTCCCTGGCCGTCGCAGCCCAGCCGCTGATGAAGCCCGGCTCGGCGATCGCGGGTCTGACCTTCGATGCGCAGTTTGCCTGGCCGGTCTATGACTGGATGGGCGTTGCCAAGGCCGCCTTCGAGGCGACCGCGCGCTATCTCGCACGTGATCTTGGTCCCGCTGGCATTCGCGTCAATCTCGTCTCGGCCGGGCCGCTGCGCACGGTGGCCGCCACCTCCATCCCGGGCTTTGACCAGATGGAAAACACGTGGGATTCCCGCGCCCCGCTGGGCTGGGACGTCACCGATGCCGAGCCCGCGGCCAAGGCCGTGCTGGCGCTGTGCTCGGACTGGTTCCCGGCGACGAGCGGTGAGATTGTGCACGTCGACGGCGGCGTGCACATCATGGGCCAGTAGTCGGCGTTGTCGCGCTTCGCGACGTGTGCGATAGTAGGCGCCGTGAAAACTCTCGTTCTCCTTCGCCACGCTAAGGCGGAAGCGGAAAATGAACTCGGCGACTACCTGCGCGCCCTGTCCGCTGGCGGCCGCCAGCAGGCCAGCCAGCTCGGCGAGCTGATTCGCGAGCAGGTCGGCGACGTCGATACCGTCCTCGTCTCTTCTGCGCTGCGCACGAAAGAGACCTATCGGCTGCTCGCGGCCGAGGACGCCGACTGGCCCGCCGGCACCTCCATGGATGCGCTGTATGAGGCCGGCCCGCGTGAACTCATCGAGATCCTTGGCGGCCTTGATGAATCCGCGCAGACGGTCCTCGTCGTCGGCCATGAGCCGACGATGAGCTCGCTGGCGCACATGCTGCACGATACGAAGGACGAGATCGGCCAGCAGATTCGCCTCGGGGTGCCCACGGCCACCGCGTGCGTCCTCGATGTGCCCGTCGCCTGGAACGAGTTGGCGCGCAAGTCCTGTCACGTGCGCGCCGTCGTGCGTCCCCTAACGTAGGCCGAGCAGCGCGGCGACGATATCCAGGCGCCGCACATTGACGCTGAGATCGGCGACCTCGCGCAGCGCAGGCTTGGCATCGAATGCGATCCCGAGGCTCGCGGCGCGCAGCATCTCGATATCGTTCGCGCCATCGCCGATGGCGACGGTATAGGGGCCCGGCGCCCAGATGCGCAGATAATTGGCTTTCGCTTCGGCGTCGACGATCGGACCAGCGACCGCGCCGGTCAGCGCGCCGTCTGCGATCTCGAACCGGTTGGCCGCGCACCGGGTGATACCGACCTCGGCAAGCAGCGGGTCGATCATCTCGTGGAAGCCGCCGGAAACGATCCCGAAGCGGACACCGTGATCGCGCGCGGCCGCCGCGAGCGTTGCCGCCCCGTCCGTGAGCGTGAGCCGGCCTCGCGCCTGGTCAATGAGCGCGCTGTCGGTCCCCGCGAGCAGCGCCACCCGCTGCGTGAGCGAGCCCGCGAAATCGAGCTCACCGCGCATCGCCGCCTCGGTCACGGCCGCCACCTCGGCGCCCTTTCCGGCAAGCGCCGCCAGCTCATCGAGCCCTTCGTCGTTGATGAAGGTCGAATCCATATCGGCGACGATGAGATCCGGGACGTTGGTGGTCGCCGCGCCCGCGACATGCAGCGTCGCGAGCCCGAGGGCCTGCAGGCCGGAGATGAGTTCGGCGAGCATCGCGTCGTGATCGTGATCCGCGTGCGTTGGCACGAGGGGCGGCACCTTGCCGCGGTAGTCGATCACCGCAAGCGCGGTTGGTGCATCGGCTGCAGGCTCGATCTCGCGGCGAGTCGCGCTCAGCCCCAGCCACCCCAGGTGGGCGAGCGTGTGTTCGACGTCGGGCAGGAGGTGTTCGGGTAGGTCGCCGGTGCTGACGATGCTCAGGCGGTGATCGATCACCGCGTGACTCGCCAGCCCTTTGGCACGACGGTGATGCCGCCCTCGGTGACGGTGAAGCCGCGGGCCCGATCGTATTCCTGATCGACGCCGACGTGAGCGCCTTCTTCGACGATGACGTTCTTATCCAGAATCGAGCGCACGACGGTGGCGTTGCGGCCGATGTTGACGTTGTCGAAGACGACGGATTCACGCACCGAGGACCAGGAGTTGACCCGCACGTGGGGCGAGATGACTGAGCCGAGGACCTCGCCGCCGGAAATGATGACGCCGGGGGAGATGATCGAATCGAGCGCGTGGCCGAGGCGCTCTCGGTGGCCGTAGACGAACTTGGCGGGCGGCAGGCCCGTGTAGCCGGTGAAGACCGGCCAGCGGTCGTTATACAGGTTGAAAACGGGCGTGACCGAGATGAGGTCCTGGTGCGATTCGTAGAACGCGTCGAGGGTTCCCACGTCGCGCCAGTAGTTGCGATCGCGCTCCGTGGAGCCCGGCACCTCGTTGAACGTGAAGTCGTAGAGGCCGGCCTGACCCTGGGCGACGAAATACGGCACGATGTTGCCGCCCATGTCGTGGGCGGTGTCTTCCTCGGAGTCCGCGGTGACGGCCTCGCGCAGGGCATCGGCATTGACGACGTAGTTGCCCATTGAGGCCAGGACCTCGTCGGGGGAGTCGGGCAGGCCCTCGGCTTCGGCGGGCTTTTCCAAGAACTCGGCGATCTTCAGCGGGTTGTCCTTGCTGGCCTGAATGATGCCGAACTGGCTGGCCAGCGCCCGCGGCTGGCGAATGCCCGCGACCGTCATCGGGAATCCCGAGTCGATGTGCTGGGCGACCATCTGGGAGAAGTCCATGCGGTAGATATTGTCCGCACCGCAGATGACGACAATATCGGGCTTCTCGTCGTCCAGGAGGTTCAGCGACTGGTAAATGGCGTCGGCGCTGCCGAGATACCAGTTCTTGCCCATGCGTTGCTGGGCGGGCACCGGAGCAACATAGTTACCGAGCAGCGTCGACATCCGCCAGGTCTTAGAAATGTGTCGGTCCAGTGAATGGGATTTGTACTGCGTGAGGACGACGACGCGCAAATAGCCGGAGTTGACGATGTTTGACAGCGCGAAGTCCACGAGGCGATAAATTCCCCCAAAAGGGACTGCAGGTTTCGCGCGTTCTTCGGTCAACGGCATCAGCCGTTTACCTTCACCACCAGCAAGGACGATTGCCAGGACCCGAGGTTTAGCCATGCCCTAAGCGTAGGCATAACCGAGCGCGCAAAGTGGGGTTTTTCGAGGCTCGGTATAGGACAATGGAGCCGTGAGTGAGAACACCATGCGAGTCGACCTGTTAACCCGTGAATATCCGCCACATATTTATGGCGGTGCCGGCGTGCACGTGGCGGAGCTGAGCCGCGTATTGCGTCCCCATATCGACCTGCGCGTCCACGCGTTTGATGGGCCGCGCGACGAGGAGGGAGTGAGCGGGTTTTCCGATCTGCCGGAGCTCGCCGAGGCGAATCCCGCGCTCCGGACCTTCGGCGTTGACCTGCTGCTCGCCCAGGCATGCAAGGGCGCGGACCTCGTCCACTCCCACACCTGGTACGCCAACCTCGGCGGCCACCTCGCCTCCTTGCTCTACGACATCCCGCACATCCTCAGCGCACACTCGCTCGAACCGCTGCGGCCCTGGAAGGCCGAGCAGCTCGGCGGCGGCTACGCCCTGAGCTCCTGGGCCGAGCGCACGGCCTATGAGGGCGCGGCCGGCGTCATCGCCGTCTCGGGCGGCATGCGCGAGGACATCCTGCGCGCCTATCCCGCCGTGGACCCGGACATCGTGCACGTCGTGCACAACGGCATCGACCTGGCCGCCTGGCAGCCGCCGAGCGACCTGGAGCACCGCGCGCAGGTGCTTGAGCGCTACGGCATCGACGATTCCCGCCGAGCGGTCGTCTTCGTTGGCCGCATCACGCGGCAAAAGGGCCTGCCCTACCTGTTGCGTGCGGTGCGCGAGCTCGACGATGACGTCCAGGTCATCCTGTGCGCCGGAGCGCCGGACACGAAGGAGATCATGGCCGAGGTCGTGGGCCTCGTCGAGGAGCTGAAACAGACGCGCGATGGCGTCATCTGGATCGAGGACATGCTCCCGCGTGAGGACCTCATCGCGGTGCTGTCGGCCGGAACCGTCTTTACCTGCCCGTCGATCTATGAGCCGCTCGGGATCGTGAACCTGGAGGCGATGGCCGTTGGGCTGCCCGTCGTCGGAAGCGCGACCGGAGGCATCCCGGAGGTCATCGACGATGGCGTGACGGGCGTGCTCATTCCGATCGAGCAGGTCCAAGACGGCACGGGCACGCCGCTTGACCCCGACACCTTCGTCGCCGATATTGCCGAGCGGCTGAACCAGGTGCTGTCCGATCCGGCGCGGGCCGCGCAGATGGGCCAGGCCGCGCGCCGCCGCGTCGAGGAGCATTTCTCCTGGGAGGCGATCGCCGAGCGGACCCTTGAGGTCTACCGCCGGGTGCTTGCCGGGTAAGCTTGGGACATGACCGACGAAGTCCTCGCACTCGATAACGTCTGCGTCACGCGCGGCGATAAGACCATCATCGATTCCATCTCGCTGACCGTGCGAGACGGTGAGCGCTGGGTCGTGCTCGGGCCCAATGGCGCCGGAAAAACGACCGTGTTGCAGCTCGCGACCGGGCGCATGTACCCGACGAGCGGTGAGGTCCACATCCTGGGGGAAAAGCTTGGCCGCCTCGACGTCGCCGAGCTGCGCTCGCGCGTCGGGCTCGCCTCCTCCGCCCTGGAGGGACGGATCCAGGGCCGCGAGCGCGTCAAGGACGTCGTCATGACCGCTGCCTACGGCATGATCGGTCGCTGGCGCGAAGCCTACGACGATTTCGATGAGACGCGAGCCGAGGATCTACTTGCCGCCTTCGGGGTTGCCCACCTCGCGGAGCGCACCTTCGGCACGCTGTCGGAGGGCGAACGCAAGCGGGTGCAGGTCGCCCGCGCGCTCATGAGCGATCCCGAGCTGCTGCTGCTCGATGAACCCGCGGGCGGGCTCGACCTCGGCGGGCGCGAAGAGCTCATGTGGGCGCTGACGGAGATCGCCGGCGACCACCGCTCGCCCGTCATCATGCTCGTGACGCACCACGTCGAGGAAATCCCGGCCGGCTTCACCCACGCCCTGCTGTTGCGCGATGGCAAAAAGGTGGCCGATGGGCCGCTGGAGGAAACTCTCACGCCGCATCTGCTCTCGGAGACTTTTGGGCTCGAACTGGAGGTCGAACGCCACCGCGGCCGGTGGGCGGCGCGCGCCGCACGGGGCTAGGGCCGCGCGCTAGAATAACTCCAGACAACAGAAAGGGGGACCGCCATGGGTTGGCTTTGGTGGCTCGGCGCTGTTCTTGTCCTTGTCGTCGTGGAGATGCTCACCGTCGACCTCATTTTCCTCATGCTTGCCGGCGGTGCACTCGCCGCCATGGTGGCCCACCTCGCGGGCACCGAACTGTGGGTGCAGGTAGTTGCCTTTGCTGTCACCTCCGTCGTGCTGCTGTTCGCGGTGCGGCCGGGCGCCAAGCGCTGGATGCAGCGGCATACGCCGACGACGCTCACGAACGCCGAAGCACTCGTCGGCCGCGAAGCCGTCGTCCTGCACGATGTGTCGCTGCAGGGCGGGCGAATCAAGCTCGCCGGTGAGGTCTGGACGGCGCGGGCGAAGGATAACGTCGTCATCCGCGAGGATTCCACCGTCTACGTCTACAAGATCGACGGGGCGATTGCCATCGTCGACGAAGTCCCACCCATTACCACCGGAGGCGCTCATGTCTGATCTTGGTTCCACACTCCTGCTGATTATCCTCATCCTCCTCGCGGTCGTCGTCATCGTTGCGATCGCGCGCGCGGTGCGCATCGTGCCGCAGGCGGTCGCGCTCATCGTCGAGCGCTTCGGTAAGTTCCAAACGGTGATGTATGCGGGCATCCACTTCCTCATTCCCTTCGTTGACCGCGTGCGTGCGGGCGTCGACCTGCGCGAACAGGTCGTCTCCTTTGCGCCGCAGCCCGTCATCACCTCCGATAACCTCGTCGTCTCGATCGATACGGTCATCTACTTCCAAGTGACCGACCCCAAATCCGCGACGTACGAGATCGCCAACTACATCACGGGTATCGAGCAGCTGACGGTCACGACGCTGCGTAACGTCATCGGCTCGATGGACCTGGAGCAGACCCTGACCAGCCGCGACCAGATCAACGGCCAGCTGCGCGGGGTGCTCGATGAGGCGACGACCAAGTGGGGTATCCGCGTCAACCGCGTTGAGCTGAAGGCCATTGACCCGCCCGCATCCGTGCAGGGCTCGATGGAGCAGCAGATGCGCGCCGAGCGCGATCGTCGCGCCGCGATCCTCACCGCCGAGGGCGTCAAGCAGTCCCAGATTCTGGAGGCCGAGGGTGAAAAGCAGTCGGCGATTTTGCGCGCCGAGGGCCAGGCCCAGGCCGCGATCCTGAAAGCGCAGGGTGAATCTCGCGCGATCCTGCAGGTTTTCGAGGCGATCCACCGCGGCAACGCCGATCCCAAGCTGCTGGCCTACCAGTACCTGCAGACGCTGCCGAAGATCGCGAACGGCTCCTCGTCCAAGATGTGGGTCGTGCCGACCGAGTTCACGGCGGCCTTCGGCTCGATCGCGCGTGCCTTTGGCGGCGAGGACGGCGGCGACAACCCGCTCGCCGGCCCGCCGGCTGGACCCATGGGAGACGGCGGCGGCTTTAGCGACGAGTTCCCGGAGACGAGCCTGCAGGATCCCAAGGAGGCCCTGGCCGAGGCGCGCGGCGAAGCCGAGCGCGCGGGCGATGAGGCCTCGGTTGCGGGCGAAGGCAGCGGGGTGCCGTATTCGCGGCGCGCCCAAAGCGGCCAGGCGCCCCATGGTCAGTCCTCGCCGGCCGATCCGCGAGCCTCGGCCTGGAACGTCGAGGACGATGAGGTCGAGGCCATCAAGCGCGGCGACGTGCCGCCGCAGCAGCGCCCCGAGCAGTGAGCATCCTCGCCCACAACACCGAGCTGCTCGTCATCGTCGATGGCGAGTGCCGGATGTGCCGCGCCTTCGGTGCGGCCGCCGCGAGCCGGCAAACGCCCGCGACGCGGGTCGTTTCGACGACGAGCCAACAGCTCACGGGGCTCAGTGAGCTGCCCATGCTGAGCGAGGCGCTCGGCGAGGATGGGCTCGCGGACCTGCTGGCAGGCGAAGACCTGTCCGCAACGCTTGTCGTGATCGAGCTGCGCCGCGGCGGCCGCCCCGTGATTTATCGCGGGGCGCGCGCCGCCGGCCGGGTCAGCGCCTTGCTGCCCGGCCCGTGGCGACTCCTATCGGCGGCGATGAGGGGCCCGCTTGGCGCCCTGGGGGAGCGGATCTATCCGGTTATCGCCCGCAATCGCCACCGCCTCGGCTGCGGCGATACGTGCGCCGCCGGGCAGGCGCACCGGTCCTAGCTCGATGGAGCGCGCGCCCATGCGCGCCGGGCTGCCTGCCCGGCAGCTCGCGCGACCGACCGGCGAGATCACGACGGCCAAGCAGTGGGTGGCGGGCGCGCTCGGTGCGCTCCTAACAATCGATGGCGCGGAGCTTGAGCGCATCACGCAGACGGCATTTGCTGAGGGTCGCGTCGTGACGGCTCGCGAGGAGACGCTCGCGCCCGATTCACCGCCGCCCAGCGCGCTCTACCTGCACCGTCCCGTGCCCGATGAGGTAGCCGCGCCAATCACACTCACCGTCGTTGGCGCGGGCGATGGCTGGCTCGCGATCGATAAACCCTCGGGCCTGGCGACGATGCCGCGCGGGTCGTATGTCGCGCGATCAGCCGTCGTGCAAGCGCGGCGACAGTTCGGCAACGATGCGATCATCCCGGCGCACCGGCTCGACCGGCTGACCTCCGGGGTGCTGCTGCTCGTGACCGATCCCGCGCGCCGAGCCGAGATCCAGGGCTGGTTCGCCCGCGGCCTGGTGACCAAACACTACCGTGCCGTCACCGCGCCGGGGCCAGTAGCGCTTGCCGATGGCGATTGGCATGACATCCGGCTGCGGCTGGCGCGCAAGGATGGGACGCTGCCCACGCTCATCGTGCCAGGCGAGCCCAATACCCATACCCGTGTCCGCGTCATTGCCACGAGCGAGCACTGGCAGTGGGAACTCATCCCCGTGACCGGTCGCACGCATCAACTGCGGGCAACCCTCGCACACCTCGGTGCACCAATCTGTGGCGACCCGCTGTATCCCGTCGTTGCGCCCACGGATGATCCTCGATGGGTCTCGGGGCTGGGGCTGCGTTCCTGCAGCCTGGTGACCCCCGAGTTCCAGGTGAGTGTCCCTTAGCGCTGGCAGTAAGCGTTACGACCTCGCAGTGGCTCGGAATTATCGATTCGATCCAGGTGGGTGGTGCGACGGGCGTAGGCCTGTTCGATGAGATCGGACAGCTCGGCCACGTCACTGGGGTAGGGGGCAAACACCGCATAGCCAGATTCCACGTTGGCGGCCAGCCGCGAGCGCAAGTGCGTCGTCGTCTCACTGTGGGCGTAGGGCAACGTCAACACCAGCAACCCGGAATTTTGCTGATCACCATCGAGCGAGGCAGCAATTTCCCAGTCCACAAACTTTCGCGACCACGTGCAGGGGCCGAGTAACACGATCGTGACCACGGAATCTCGTAAATACGTTTGGCGGATCGAGCGTTTAATGTACTCATGGTTAGACGACCCGACGATCGCACCCGCCATCTGGGCGCCGATACCGCGGTCTATCAGGCGCTGCCAGGCGCCCGTAAACTCCTCAGTAAAGCGCATCGCGTGCTCATAGTCGGCTCGATGGTAGGTCAAAAAGCAGACGCGTGAATTCGGCATGAGAAACTCCAATCACCATTGGTTGGGGGATTAACTTGGAGTGTAATGCACAACGACGCGTCGTGGACCGGCTTACTGAGCCGGATGGTGGGCTAGCTACTTGTTCTGATAGGTCACCGTGAGGGTAGCGCGGGCCAGGGTGTGGAAGAGCATCGTGAATGCCGCGACCGTCGGGCTGGCGTTCTCGTCCAGGTCCAGGGTGTCAACGTCGAGGGCGTGGACGGCAAAGATGTAGCGGTGTTCCCGGTCGCCCTTGGGGGGAGCGGCGCCCATGTAGGAGTGGTCGCCGCCGTCATTGCGGACGTGGAAAGCGGCCCCATCGAGTTCGAGATCGGAGGTGCCGGCCCCGGCGAGCAGCTCGGTTGTCTCGGCGGGAATGTCGAGAACCGTCCAGTGCCAGAAACCGGCCGGGGTGGGAGCGTCGGGGTCAAAACAGGTGACGGCAAATGACTTGGTGTCCTTCGGGAAGCCGGACCAGCTCAGCTGCGGGGAGGTGTTGCCGCCCTCGGCGACCTGGGCGTCGGGCATGGTGTCGCCGTCGCGGATTTCGGTGGAGGTCAGCGTGAAGGACGGGACCTCGGGGAGCATCTCGTAGGGTTCGGGGGCGATGGGGCGGGACAGGTTCATGTCTCCTCATTTCTGGCTTGCCGATGTATCGGATGCGTCACTACCAGGCTAACGGGAGCAGCGAGTTTTCGTTACCGCAACAGGCCACAGGGCGCTCGCTCGCCATTCGAACAGATGTTTGATCTTGCCTGGCGTGGCGTCGGGGAGGCATTCTAGAATCGAACACACGTTCGTATTCGGGGAGGAGGTTCTCGTGGATCGGTTAGCCCACGCCCGCTCGATTTTGCAGGTGGCAGAAACCCGGACCGGGGTGCGCCCACCCGATGAGGAGGGCCGCGTGCCCGACGCGCTGCGGGGACTCCTGCCACGCGGGGTGCCCGCCGGCGGCGTCGTGCACGTCAGCGGCTCGCGCACCATCGTGTGGTCGCTGGCCGCCACACTCATGGGCAGCCGGGGCTGGTGCGTCGTCATCGGGCTGCGGGACGTCGGCTGGTATGCCGCCAAGCAGGCCGGGCTGGATCTAGCTCGGGTGCTCTATCTGCCCACCGGCGCGACCCCGCCCGTGCTCGCCGCGGCGATCGATGGCGCGGACGTCCTTATCGTGGGATCGGCGCGCTCGCTCGGCGCCGGCGACCAGCGGGCGGTTGCCGGGCGGCTACGCAACCGCGGAACGCGGCTCATCACGACGATTCCCTGGCCCGGCGCGACCCAGATTACGGCGAGCGTCGTGCACGCCCACGGCTGCGATGACGGGGCCGGTTACCTCACCGAGCGCGTCATTCACGCGCGCTCACAGGGCCGCAGCGTGCGGCTGGCCGCCGGGGACGAACTGACGGCCTACCGGCCCCTGGCGGTGGTCTCGTGACGCGGCAGGTGTGTTTGTGGGTGCCCAACTGGCCGCTCGCGGCGGCGATCAGCGAGGGGCTGATCGACCCGGAGGCGCCGGCGGTCGTCCACGATGCGCGCGGGGTGCGGGCGCTGTCGCCCGCTGCCGGGCGGCGGGGCGTGCGGCGCGGGATGCGGCGACGCGCGGCGGTTTCCACGTGCCCGGAGCTCGTCGTCGTGGCCGACGATCCGGCGCGCGAAGCACGGGTCTTTGAAACGGTGCTGACGGGCCTGGACGAGGTCATCGCGCTGCCGGTCATCATCCGGCCGGGGCTCGTCATCGCCGATGCGCGCGGCCCGGCGCGGCACTGCGGCGGCGAATGGGAACTGGCAGAGGCACTGACCGGCGCGGTCGTGCGCGCCTCGGGTGCCGAGGCGCACGTCGGGATCGCCGAGGGGACGCTCGCGGCGATCCTCGCGGCCCGCAGCCAGGGCGTCGTGCCAGCGGACCAGACGGCGCAATTCCTCGCTGCCCAGCCCATGACGGCGCTAAGCGCGGTCACCAGCAGCGCCCGGCTGGCGCGAGACCTCGAAGAGCTCATCGAACTGTGTGACCGCTTTGGGATTCGCACGCTCGCCGATTTCCTCGCACTGCCGCGCGCCGCGGTCGCGACCCGCTTCGGGACGACCGGCATCACCGCCTACGATTTGGCGCGCGGCCACGACGTCGTCATGCCACACGCGAGCAGCGAGCGTGCCGAGGTGGGGGCTGGGCGGGAATACGACCCGCCGCTTGCCACGAGCGAGGCCGCGGCCTTCGCCGCGCGCAGCCTGGCCGAAGAACTTGCCGAGCGCCTCACCGGTCGCAGCTGCACGCACCTGCTCGTCACGGCCCGCACGACGACGGGCACCAGCCACGAACGCACGTGGGTCGTCGCCGGCGCGGACGGTGGGGGCCGCCTGACACCAGCCGCCATGACCGATCGGGTGCGCTGGCAGCTCGATGCGTGGCTCACGCGCCGTGGCAAGGATGCCCCCGATGGCGAGCTGAGCTACCTCGAGCTGCGGGCCCAAGGGGTCGGATCCGGCGATGATCGCGGCACCCCGCTGTGGGTTCGCGGCGATGATCGGGAGCGGGTGGATCGGGCCCTGGCCCGGCTGCAATCGCTCGCCGGAATCTCCCGCGTCAACGTCCTGGTCGAGCAGGGCGGGCGCGATCCGCGCTCTCGCGTTGCGGTGCTGCCCGCCGTCGCGCCACACGATGGACTGCGCCCGGTGGCCGGCAGCTGGCCCGGCGCCCTGCTCGGACCGGCACCGACGGTGCTGCTGGAGACGACGGTGACGATCCAGCTCTTTGATTCTCGCGGCGAGCCGATCGCGGTGCCGCCGGCGCATCGCGGCTGGCTTACGGCACCCGCGAGCTATCGCCTGAACGAGGCACTGCCCGCTATCCCGCCGCAAGGCGCCGTCGTGCAGTGGGCGGGCCCCTGGCCGCTACTGGAGCGCTGGTGGGAGGGGCTGCCCGAACGCTGCTACCTCCAGCTCGTCATCGCCGACGGTCCGCCCCTGCTCGTCGTCGGAGCGCGGGGCGCCTGGCGGATCGAGGGGCACTATGACTAGGCCACGATACGCCGAGCTGCATTCGCATTCGGCCTTCACCTTTTTGCGCGGCGCAACGGACCCGGCCCGCCTGGCCGAGCGCGCCGCCGAGCTTGGTCTTTCCGCGCACGCCCTGACGGATCGCGACGGGCTCTATGGCGTGATCCAGCATTCGCGGGCGGCAGCGGACGTGGGGCTGCCCGCCGTCACGGGAGCCGAGCTCACCCATCGCGGCGCGAGCGGTGACTACGCGCTCGTGGCACTGGCCCGCCACGAGGCTGACTATGCGCACCTGTCACGCACCCTCGCCGCCGCCCATCTTGCGACCGGGACCGAACAGGCCTCCCGCTTGCGCCCGCTGCACGTCAACCTAGAGGACCTTGCCGCCGGGGGCGACTTCCTCGTGCTGACGGGAGCGCGCGATGACGGCGAAATCCCGCGCCTGATTCAAGCCGGCGATCGCGACGCCGCCAGCGCTGCCCTGGATCGACTCGTCGCGCTGTTTGGCAGCTCGAACGTCGCCGTCGAGATCACCGCCACCGGCCGCGGGGATGACGCAGCGCTGCATGATGCCCTGGCCGAGCTCGCGCAGCGCTTTGGCCTGCCCCTCGTCGCGACGGGGGATGTCTACTGCGCCCGGCCCGAGGAATTCGCCCTGCTCACGGCGTTGCGGGCCACCTCGTGCAATGAGCCGCTTGCCGTCGCGGACGCAGAGCTGCCGCCCGCCCCGCCCTACCTGCGCAGTGCCCAGGAGATGATGCTCTTACACCGCAGGCACCCCCAAGCCGTCTGGACGGCCGCGGAACTCGGCGCGGAATGCGCCTTTGACCTGTCCCTTATCGCGCCCAACCTGCCGCCGCATCCGGTGCCCGATGGCCACAGCGAGGCAAGCTGGCTACGAGAACTCACGATGCGCGGGGCCGCCGCGCGCTATGGCCCGCCGGAGGCGGAGCGCGTGCCCGGTGCCTACGCGATGATCGAGCACGAGCTTGCCGTGATCGAAAAGCTCGGGTTTCCCGGGTATTTCCTCATCGTGCACGAGATCGTCGACTTTTGCCGCAGCGAAGGAATCCTGTGCCAGGGGCGTGGCTCGGCGGCGAATTCAGCCGTGTGCTTCGCCCTCGGTATCACCGCCGTCGATGCGGTGACCCATCGCCTCTTGTTCGAGCGCTTCTTATCTCCCGGACGCTCGGGCCCACCCGATATCGATATCGATATCGAATCCGGCAGGAGAGAAGAGGTCATCCAGTTCGTCTACCGGCGTTACGGGCGCGAGCGCGCCGCCCTCGTCGCCAATGTCATCAGTTATCGGACCAGGTCCGCGGTGCGTGACGCCGCCCGCGCGCTCGGCTACAGCGCGGGCGCAAGCGATGCGATGACGAAAAAACTCGAACGGTGGGGAGCGGTCGATGCTGATGCGGGCGTGCCGCAGCCGGTCGCGAACCTGGCCGAGCAGTTCATGCGGCTGCCGCGCCACCTGGGGATCCATCCCGGTGGCATGGTGCTGTGCGACCGCCCGGTCATTGAGGTATGCCCCATCCAGTGGGCGGCGATGCCCGGCCGCACGGTCCTGCAGTGGGATAAGGACGATTGCGCTGATGCGGGGCTCGTGAAATTCGATCTGCTCGGCCTTGGCATGCTGACGGCGCTGCGCCACGCCTTCACCTCGCTGACCGAGCTCGGCATCACCCACGACGGCCGCCCGATCGACCTACACGATATCCCGCAAGAAGACCCCGGCGTTTATGACCTGCTGTGTGCCGCCGATACCGTTGGCGTCTTCCAGGTCGAATCGCGCGCCCAGATGCAGACCCTGCCGCGGATGCGGCCGCGGTGTTTTTACGACATCGTCGTCGAAGTCGCGCTCATTCGGCCCGGTCCAATCCAGGGCGGATCGGTCAACCCCTATCTGCGACGGCGGCTGGGGCGAGAGCCGGTCACCTACCTACATCCGCTGCTGAAGCCCGCACTAGAAAAAACCCTCGGGGTGCCGCTGTTTCAAGAACAGCTCATGCAGATCGCCGTTGATGCCGCAGGATTTACGCCCGCAGAAGCCGATCGATTACGCAAGGCCATGGGGGCCAAGCGATCCTTGGAACGCATGGCCGAACTCCATGACCGGTTGATCGAGGGGATGGCACAGCGCGGCATCGAAGCGGGAATCGCGGAGCAGATTTATACGACGCTGGAGGGCTTTGCGAGTTTCGGTTTTCCCGAGTCGCACTCCTTTTCTTTTGCCTATCTCGTCTATGCCTCCGCCTATCTCAAAGTGCATCATCCCGAGTCGCTGTATGCCGGCCTGCTGGCAGCCCAGCCCATGGGGTTTTACTCGCCCCAATCCCTCGTGGCTGATGCTCGGCGCCACGGGGTGCGGGTGATCCCGGCCGATGTCATGACCTCGCAGGTGCACGCGAGCGTCGTGCGTGGGGACTTCGAGACCGATCCGCGCAAGGATCCCGAATACGATCCGGCCGTCGGCAACCTGTCCCATCCGGATCCGCGGCTCGCGGTGCGTCTGGGGTTAGCCTCCATCCGGGGGATCGGTGAAGCCGCAGCCGAGCGGATTGTTGCGGCTCGCCCGTTTCGCGATCCAATGGAGCTGGCCGCCCGGGCCCGCCTGTCGACGACCCAGATCGAGAATCTCGCGAGCGCGGGAGCGCTGCGCGCCTTTGGCTCCCGGCGCGAGATGCTGTGGTCGGCCACATGGGCGGGGGCCGCGGCCGGGCGGCGCCACCGGGTGGGGGATATCGTCTACGAGCAACTGCCCATTCCAGGCATCGATGCGCTCGCCACGCTGCCGCAGCTCCCCGAGCTCACGACGATCGAGCGCAGTGTGCTGGACGTATGGTCGGCGGGTGTGAGCCCCGAACACCCCGTGTCTTTCGTCCGCGAAAAGCTCCGGGATGCGGGGGTCTTGAGCGTGGCCCAGTTTAAGGAGCTCCCGGACGCCACCCGGGCCCGCACGGCGGGCCTTGTCACCCATCGCCAGCGCCCGGGAACCGCCGGCGGCGTCACTTTTCTTGCCCTGGAAGACGAAACGGGAATTATCAACGTCATCTGTTCTCCCGGCGTATGGCAGGCCTACCGTCCCATCGCGCGCGGGCAGGCGGCACTCATCATCCGGGGCCGGATTCAAACCCAGGACGGGGTCGTCGCGTTGCAAGCGGATCGCTTCGAGCCGCTCAGTTTGCAAGTTCCCTCGCGCTCGCGAGATTTTCGCTAGCTCACTCCGCGATGAGTTCGTCCTCATCGACGTGCGGGAGTCGAGACATCGGCGGATCCGGGTTCGATAGCGTCCGGTAGACCGCCCACACCACCGAGATAATCGGGATCGCAATGATGGCACCAAACAAGCCCACCGCGAACGTACCGGCGGTCACGCCCACCGCCACGACGACGGGGTGCAAAGAGACCTGTTTGCCCATCACCAGGGGCTGTAAGACGTGGCCCTCGAATTGGCCGATCAGCGCAATACCGATGCCCACGATCGCGGCCTTACCAACGCCCCCGGCAGCGAGCGCCACCACCATGGCGATGACCATGGCTGCGGGCGCACCCACGAGCGGAATAAAGGCACCGATGATCACGAGCACAGCGAGCGGTGCCGCGAGCGGAATATCGAGGATCCACAGCAGGATGAAGGCAAAAATACCGTCGGAAACCGCGACGATCATCGTGCCGCGAGCGTATCCGGAGAACGTGAGCCAGCCGGCGGCCGCCGCGCGGTGGGTGTTCTCGCGGTTGCGTGCAGGCAGCAGGTTGAGGAACCACAGCCACATCTTGTCGCCCGTGGTGAGGAAGAAAACCGCGATGAACAAAGACAGGGCAAGAATCGTAAAGATGATCGCGACGGTGCCCGCGTTCGACAGCACCTGAGAGGCGAGGTCCCCAGCGTTTTCTTGCACGTAGGTCGTGCCCTTGTCCACCAGGTCCTTGACACCGTCAGTGATTTCTTGGCGCGTCAGGTGCCAGGGCAGCGGGCCTCGCTCCAAAAAGTCGATGATCGTATCGACGCCGTCGGAGAACTTGGTGGCGAGATCATTCCACTCTCCAGACACGGAGTAGCCGACGTAGAACATGAGGCCACCGAAAACCCCGAATGCCCCAAACAGCGAGAGAGCTGTGGCAAGCGGGCGCGGCATGAATCGTGCCAACCAGGAGACGATCGGCCACAGCACCGAGGTGGCGACGAGCGCGAGGAAGACGGCAATGAAGACGAGTTCGATCTTGGCGGTGACAAAGACGATCCCCGAGATCACGAGGACGATGCCGATGAGGTACCAGGCGCCCAGCCCGTACTTCGACAGCCACCGCGGCACCGAGGACTGGCCACGGGAGGAGACCGCTCGCTCCGGCATCCGGCGCACGCTCACCCGGCCCGCGGTCGTCGCGCGGTAGCGCCGCGGCGGGCCTTCCGGCAAACGGGGCGGGGGAGAAGCCGTTGGGGTATTCGGTACTAGCGGGGTCGCAGAGGTCGACATGGGAGGATTGGCGGGACGGCGCCGCACCCGAGAAAGGGCATTACCGGAGGAGCGCATCGCGCGCGAACCAGCACGCGTGACTGCTTTGGCGGCTCGCGTGAAACGGTTCATGGGCCCAGTCTATGGCTGGCCCTGTCCGAGTGCAGGTTCCCACTCGGCAAGGAGCTCACTTGGCGCATGAACGATCGGGAAGCCATCGGCCTCACTCGGCGAGCCATAGCCCCATGCGACGAACACGGCGTCAATCCCGTTGACGCGCGCACCCTCCATGTCATAGCGGCGATCACCAATCATCACCGCGGCGGAGGTCTCGATGCCCGCCTCGGTAAGGCGATTCAAGCACAGCTCAACGACCTGCTCCTTGTGGTTGATGTCGCGCGTCGGATCAGCGCCCGTGATGACGGCGAAGTGATCGGTGAGGTTCTTCGCGGCAAGGATTTCGCGCGCGGCCACCTCGGGCTTGGCCGTTGCGATGGCGTGAATGACGCCGTGACGGCTTGCGGCCTCGATCGTTTCGATGACTTCGGGATAGATGGGGGCGCTCGTCATCGTCGCGCCATAGATCCGGCGATACTCGGCGATGACATCATGCACGGCATCGAGCGGCACGCCGCAAAACCGGGGAAGGCCTTCGATCAGGGGCGGGCCAACACAGCCCCGAGCCTGTTCTTCGGGCACATCGGGCAGGCCGCATGCGGCAAGGGCCTGCCGGATTGAGCCGATGATTGTCGCGCCAGAATCGATCAGCGTGCCATCAAGGTCCCACAGAAAAACTCGCACGACCTCACCCTATCGACGATCTGGGCTTAGACTGAACCGGCTTCGCCATATTGAAACTCTCAGAAGGACTCCATGCTCGTCAGGCTTTATCGCAGATACTTGGCGGAACACCGCACAACGCTCGCCTTGATCGTGCTCTTCCAGCTGATCCAAGCCGGCTCAGCGTTGCTGTTGCCCTCCCTATCGGCCGACATCATCGACCACGGGGTGCTGCAGGGCGATGTCGGTTATATCTGGCGGATGGGCGGCTGGATGCTCGCCCTGTCCATCGTCCAGATCATCGCCACGATTGTTGCCGTCCGGCTCGGTGCCCGCACCGCGGCCGCCGTCGGTCGCGCCGCGCGGCGCGACGTCTTCTCCCACGTCCAGAACTTCGCCACCCCCGATATCTCCACGTTCGGCGCCCCCTCGCTCGTGACGCGAGCAACCAATGACGTCCAGCAGATCCAGATGATCCTGACCTTCGTGCTGACCATCATGGTGATGGCGCCCGTCATGGCGGCGGGCGGCGTCGTCATGGCGATCCGGCAAGACGCCGGGCTCTCGCTGCTGCTCGTCGTCGCCGTCCCGATCCTCGCGGCGGTCATGGTCGCGGGCATGGTGAAGCTGCGGCCGCTGTTTAAGGTCATGCAGGAACGCATCGACGCGGTCAACCGCATCATGCGCGAGCAGCTGACCGGTGTCCGCGTGATTCGCGCTTTCGTCCGCCAGTCAGAGGAACGCTCCCGCTTTATGACGGTCAACGCCGAGCTGCGGGACGTCTCGATCTCCACTGGATACGTCATGGCCTGGCTCTTCCCCTCGGTCAACGTCATCATCGGGCTGTCCTCTGTCGCCGTCGTCTGGTTTGGCGGCCTGCGCGTGGACAGCGGCGATATGCCGATCGGCTCGCTCATCGCCTTCCTCGCCTACATCATGCAGATCTTCATCTCGGTGATGCTCGGCAGCTTCATCCTCATGATGGCGCCGCGCGGCGAAGTCTCGGCGGGACGTATCCTCGACGTGCTCTCTCACGAGCCATCGATCGCGAATCCGGCGGCGACGACGCCGCTGCCAGATGAACGATTGACCTTCGAATTGCAGGATGTCTCCGTGCGCTACCCGGAGGCACAGCGGCCGGTCCTTGCCGATGTCGATCTGAGACTCCTGCCGGGCACGACGACCGCCGTCATTGGCGCGACGGGCTCGGGAAAGTCGACTCTCGTTAATCTGCTGCCGCGGCTCATGGACATCACGGAGGGCCGGATCAGCGCGGGCGGAATCTCCTATGAGGACCTCGACTTGGCAGCGCTGCGGCAACGCATCGCGCTCGTGCCGCAAAAGTCGTTCCTGTTCTCCGGCACCGTGCGCTCCTCGCTCACTCTCGCCAACCCCAATGCCACCGATGAGGACATCTGGCGTGCGCTCACGATCGCGCAGGCTGCTGACTTCGTAGGCGCCCTCGCCGACGGGCTCGATGCGACCGTCGATCAGGGCGGACATAACTTCTCCGGTGGCCAGCGCCAGCGCCTGACGATCGCACGGGCGCTGCTGCGCAATGCCGACCTGTACATTTTTGACGATTCGTTCTCGGCGCTCGATACCGCAACCGAAGCGCGGCTGCGCACCGCGTTGCGGGGCGCCATCGGCGAGGCGGCCCAGCTCGTCGTCGCGCAGCGGGTCTCCTCGGTGCGCACCGCTGACGCCATCGTCGTCTTAGATGAGGGGCACGTCGTCGGCTATGGCACCCACGATGAGCTCATCGCGACGTGCGAAACCTACCAGCAAATTGCCAGTTCCCAGCACGCGATTGAGGAGGACGCATGAGCCGCGGAGTAGATCCCACGCGCCGCTCGCGCGATGTCAAGGGCGCTGTCAAACGCACGGTAGCCTACCTACGTCCCGAGCGCACCGCCCTCATCATCGTCGTGGCCCTCATGGCGCTGGCCGTCGCCGCACAGGTCTACGGCCCGAAGGTACTCGGCCAGGGCACGAACCTCATCGTCGCCGGCATGGTCGGTCGCTCAATGCCGGCCGGCGCCACCGCGGAGCAAGTCATCGCGGGACTGCGCGCCGCTGGCGAACAGCGGATGGCCGATGCCCTCTCGACGATGGACTTCACACCCGGCGTCGGGCTCGATACCGGCCAGCTGGCGCGGGTCCTAGGCCTCGCCCTGGTGCTCTACGTCGCCTCCGCGCTGCTCATGTGGATCTCCTCGCGGATGATTGCCGGCATCGTGCAGCGCTCCGGTTACCGGCTGCGCGCCCAGGTGAACGAGCACATCGACGCCCTGCCGCTGTCCTATCTCGATTCGCACGCGCGCGGTGATCTGCTCTCGCGCGTCACGAACGATATCGACAACCTCGCGCAGACGCTGCAGCAGTCGCTCTCGCAGATCATCCAATCGGTGTTCACCGTCGTAGGCATCCTCGCGATGATGGTGTGGATCAGCTGGGAGCTCTCGCTCATCGCGCTCATCGTCGTTCCCGTCGCGCTCATTGCGACGGGCCTGATCGCCAAGCGCGCTCAACCGCACTTCGGCACGCAGTGGCGGGCCACGGGCGAGGTCGGCGCCATCGTCGAAGAGTCCTTCACCGGCCACGAGATCATCGCGGCCTACGGCCTGCAGTCCGCCTCCGAGGCCGACTTCGCCAAGCACAATGAGGAACTCGCCAACGCCGTCTACCGCTCGCAGTTCATCTCCGGCACCATCATGCCGACGATGAACCTGCTGTCGAATATCTCCTATGTGCTGATCGCCGTCGTCGGCGGTATCCGGATCGCGAACGGCCAGATGAACGTCGGCGATATTCAGGCCTTCATCCAGTACTCGCGCCAGTTTAACCAGCCGCTGGCCCAGCTTGGCTCGATGGTCAACCTCATCCAGTCGGGCGCGGCCTCCGCCGAGCGCATCTTCGACCTGCTCGATGCGCCCGAACAACGCCCGGACACCTCCGCGGCGCACCTGCCGCCCAATGCCCGCGGCGTGAGCTTTGAACACGTGCGGTTCTCCTACAAGCCCGGCGTCGAGGTCATCCGCGATCTTTCGCTTACCGTGGAGCCCGGCCAGACCGTGGCGATCGTCGGGCCGACGGGTGCGGGCAAGACGACGCTCGTCAACCTCCTCATGCGCTTTTACGAGGTGGACTCCGGCCATATCCGCATCGACGGGATCGACATCGCCGACGTCGACCGCGACGAGCTGCGGGAGCGCTTCGGCATGGTGCTGCAGGACACCTGGCTCTTCGAGGGCACGATCGCCGACAACATCGCCTTCGGTAAGGCGGGCGCGAGCCGCGCCGACGTCGAGGCCGCGGCGCTCGATACCGGCGTCGATGCCATGATCCGCACGCTGCCCGAGGGCTATGACACGGTCATCAGCGAGGAAGCCGAGACGATCTCGGCGGGCGAAAAACAGCTCATCACGATCGCGCGCGCCTTCCTCGCCGATCCGCAGACCCTTATCCTCGACGAGGCCACGAGCTCGGTGGATACCCGCACTGAAATGCTCGTCCAGCAGGCCATGACGCGGCTACGCGCCGGGCGCACCGGCTTCATCATCGCCCACCGCCTGTCAACGATTCGCGACGCCGACGTCATCGTCGTGATGGAAGACGGCGACGTCGTGGAGACGGGCAATCACGACTCGCTCCTCGCGGCCGGCGGCCACTACGCCAACCTGTATCAGGCGCAGTTCGCGGGCATCGGGATGGGCGAGGCAGACGATTAACGGATCGGGCGCGGATCTCCGCCGCGCGCCGCGAGCTCGGCCTCGCACATGTCGCGGCCACCGAGCTCCAGGCCGGCAAGCTGGCTTTCGCCGCGGTAGTTCGGCCGTCCGCGCTCAAAGACGGCCAGGCGCAGCTGGCCGGCCAGGTGTTCCAGCGCTCCGGGCGCGTTGCGTCGGTCATCCACGAGCGGCACGGGAAGGACAAAGCCCGCCTGCTCGCCATCGGTTGCCGCGATCTCGACCTGCCAGCGCGCTGAGCGCCCGGACAGCCGCCAATGGCCCTTCGAGGTTTCGGCGCGCACTGGCGAGGTCACGGGGTTGCCGAGCCGGATGACGGGCCCATCCGGCAGCGCCACGACGAGGCCGGTGACCTCGACGGCCGCCTGCCGGCCGCCGATGCTAGGTCCTGCTGTGACGATCCCGCCTGCGAACGCGACGCACGTCTCGGGCTCGGCAAAGCCCTGGGCCTGGCCCCACCACCAGGCCGCGGGAAAGCCGCCGCGGCCCCAGTTCTTCTCGGCATAGACCTGCCAGCCGTCGATCCGAATGACCTCGCCGTTGATGCGGGCCGTGCCATGTGCGCGGCCGCCTAGCAGCCACGGATGCCAGTACTGGTTGAGCCCCGGTACGACCTGGAAATAGGAGGAGCCACCAAACCGGCGGCGCGGCCAGGGCCGGTGGTCCGTGACCTCGATGTCGAGCCCGCAATCACCGACGGCGAAGGACACGTGCTCGGTGTCCGCGACGACGTGATCGCGGCCAGGCTGGCTCGTTCCCGCCTGCACTCCGAAGCGCACCGGATCGGCCCACGCGCCGGCAACCTCGCTCGTGGCAAGCACCCCCTCCGGCTCGGTCGCGATCCCGACCGTCGCCCAGCTCCCGGCCCCATCGGATGGCGTATTGACCCCGACGAGCGCGATGATGACGCGGGAGGTGGCGGGGCAGGTCAGGCGCCAGAAATAGCCCTCCATCGAGACGCCGTGTGCGGGCAGGGGATCGGAAAAGGGCAGGTCGGCTCCGGTAGCGCGGTAACGTGACATGCCCCGATTGTGTCAGCGCTTGGGGCGGGGCGCGCTTTGGGGCAGGGCTGTGCCAAGCTAGAGGAAGCTTGAGGGCGGGAGGACACGTGAGCGGCACTGGTCTCATGCCAGGACACGGCGATTATGCGCGCGCAACCGCCGCGCTGTTCTTTCTTGGCATCGCCGCCTTCGCCCAGCTTTACACCGTCCAGCCACTGCTCGTTCCCATCGGTGAGGAATTCGGAGTCGGGGCCGCCGATACCTCCTGGCTGATGTCGGCAACGACCGCCGGAATCGCCCTCGCGGTGCTGCCCGTCGGGCATTATTCAGGGCGGTGGGGCCGGCGCCGCACGATGCTCATCGGGCTCGCGCTCGCCACCATCGCCGGGATCGCCCTGCTCGGCGTGACGTCCTTCGCCGGGCTCATCGCCATCCGTGCCGTTCAGGGCGCAGCCCTGTCGACCGTCCTCGTCTCCGCCATGGCCTGGGTCATCGCGGCGGCGCATCCGCTCGCGGTGACGCGCCTTGGTGGGCTGTATATCGCAGGCACGACGGTGGGCGGCATGACCGGCCGACTCGTCGCGGGCTATGCCGCGGAGCTCGGAACCTGGCGGACGGGCGTACTGACCGCGACGATCGTCGCCGCGGCCGCCGGGGGAGCTGCCCACCTCCTACTGCCCGGCGGCGAAGTTTACGAAGACGCGGTTACCGCGCGCTCCGCTCCCGATCCCTACCGCCGCATTCGCCTCGCGATGTATGCCATCGGGGGACTGGGAATGGCGACGTTCGTCGGCATCTTCAACGTCATGGGCTACCGGCTGGCAGGCCCGCCCTTCCACGTTGGCACGGCCATCACCTCGACGCTGTTCCTTACCTATCTTGCGGGCACGGCGACTTCGGCGATCGCGGGCCGAATCGCGGCCCGTACCGGGCTGAAGGTTGCCGTGCTCAGTGGGCTAGCCATCGCGACGGCAGGCATCGCACTGACACTCGTGGACTCCCTCGTCGTCATGTTCATTGGCCTGCTCGCCCTGTGCGCCGGGTTCTTCCTCGCCCACGCCCTCGCCTCATCGAACGCGGCACGCTACAGCCCGCGCCCGTCGGCGGCATCCTCGCGCTATTCGCTGTCCTATTACGCGGGCAGCTCGATCGGCGGCGTCCTGTTGGGCTACGCCTGGGAGGGCGGCGGCTGGCTCGGGACCGTCGCGGGCGCGGCCGCGCTATTGGCGGCGGCGGGCCTCATCGTCGCGCTGACTCCAAAGGCGCAATCAGCAACCGACGATGAGGCACCGGTCTCCTAGGGCGTGTCTGACAAATGGATCGGCGGCGCGTTGAGAGTCTGAGGGGGTGACACGGTTTCAGATGCTCTCGGATGTCCAGTGGTCGTTGATCGAGGAGATGCTGCCGCGCCCGACGGGGCGTAGGGGGCGGCCGTTCTCGGACGCGAGGCTGATGGTCGAGGGCATCATCTACCGGTATCGGTGCGGGATCGCGTGGCGGGATCTGCCGGAGGTGTTCGGGCCGTGGCAGACGGTATGGACGTGGCATCACCGCATGGCCGCCGAGGGCACCTGGGACAAGGTGCTGGCCAAGCTCGCCGCCGCCGCGGACGAGGCCGGGCTGGTGGATTGGTCACTGTCGGTGGACTCCACGATCGTTCGTGCGCATCAGCACGCGACGAACACGAAGCGCCTCACAGGGGGCTGGATCGAATTACACGAATCCGGGCGTCG